>JBPCJP010000098.1:0-12102 GCA_051005175.1 Gemmatimonadaceae bacterium
CATGGATAACGGATTTCACGGATAAGGGCGGATCTGGCGGATCAGATCACAATAGTGAACGATTGGCTCGCGCCGCGTGCAGTGTCACCTGGCAGTTGCCTTCGCTTTTTTTGTGGTTTCACTAAAAGAACGAGGGGTCTAGCTGATCCGGAGTGTTAGCCGAGGGGATCGGTTCTTTCATTTACTCGATCTGATCCGTCAAATCCGACCAGATCCGCCAGATCCGTTCCCCATGGGTTCTGCTCCTATGTAGGCCTCTCCGGATCCTCGCTCTTGTGATCCTTGTCGATCGCCGGCTCAGGCCTGGCCGGCGCCGGCGGCGGCTGGACTAGAATGGGCGGTGATGTCATCGCGACCTGCGCCCGGCTCAGCGCGGCGCGCGCGGCGGACAACACTCTGTCCTGGCCGAGAAGTACGTCGCCGATCGACGACCTGCTCCACCACCGCGCGCGAAGAGTTGTGCTCCCTCCATCCATCGCCGTCACGACGACATCAGCTCGCGGATCCGGCAGGACATCATTCGACTCGGTGAGCACCTTCTCCAGCAGGCTGCGCGCGCGCTCGACATCCTCGCGTGCCCCGACCTTGAAGTCGTACTCGAGCCGGCGGGTGCTGAACGCGGTGTTCACCGTCACCGAGTTCGTGAAAAGCTGTGCGTTGGGTATCACGACCCGCCGGCCATCGTATGTCTTGAGATAGGTAGCCCGCGTGTGGATCTCTTCGACCGTGCCTTCGTAGTTGCCGTAGATGATCTGGTCGCCGATGCGGAACGGGCGCGTCACAAGTATGAGTATGCCGGCGAGAAAGTTCTCGAAGATGTCCTTGAACGCAAAGCCGATTGCCACACCGCCGATCCCCAGCGTCCCGATGAGGTTGCCGGGAGTGAATCCCGGAAATGCAGCCGTTATCGAGATGAGGAGGCCGACAATCGCGATGATCCCGTGCGATATCCTGCCGAGGGCGAATCTCAGGGTCCGGCGCGAGATTTCGTCGTCGTGCGAGCCCTTCTCGATCAGCGCCCTGACGAGCCGCCCAACAAAATAGAAGAAGGTGGCAAGAACTATTGCCAGGACAAATCGGGGGATTGCTGCGCTGAAAGTTCGCGCGAGATCGTCCACGGTCAGCCAGGCCTCTGTCATGTCCATCGCTTTAATCCCGTTGGCGGTCGGGTATTACCGGTGGCGGCACATTTCCCCCATACCGGTCACCGAATGATGTCCGGTAACATGCGGCACATGCTCAGGATGCGGGAGTGCACACTCTCGCATCCGCCGCCGCGCTCCTGGCAGGTTGTGACACCGCGGCGACCACCGCGCCGCTGCTCGCTGGCCTCGGATTCGATGCGGGACTTTTTCCGCTCAACAGCGCGCACATCTCGAGACTTGGAGTAGCGCCGGACATCCGGCTGCCGCACCTCGCCCAGGGGCGGGGAGCCCTCCGTGCCTTCTCGTTCGAAGCGGGAGAGACGGGACGCGCACGCGAGGAGCTCGGGCGCGTTGCCCACCAGCTGGCGCGCCACGCGCCGGAGATGCTGTGGATCATTGTCGCAGTCGACGTCGCCGGCGGAGAGACGGCTCTTGCCGCGGTCGACCTGTCGAAAGCGCGCACCCGCATCGCGGCACTCGTCGCGACGAGAAGCCGTATAGTCGACAGCGACGCTCAGACACTTTGTTCTCTGGCTGCAGCGGTCACTTCCTCGGACATCCTGACCCACTGCCGCTGGGTGGAGATACTTGGACGCGAGTCACTCGGCAGGAAATTCTTTCGCGCTCTCGAGCGCACTGTGTCGCAGCTCTCAGCGAGTCTCAATCCGGCTGACGACGAGTCAACATCGGCGGAGCTGGCGCTTCTGTACGTGTCACGGCTCTTGTTCCTGTCGTTCCTCGAAACGCGTGGTCTCCTGAACGGCGACCATGGATTCCTCGCCAATCGCTACTCGGACTGCATGATGTCAGGCGGGAGGTTTCACCAGCGGGTCCTCTCACCACTATTCTTCGGAACGCTCAACACATCGCCTCGAAATCGCGCGCGAGCGGCGATCGCGCTTGGCCGCATCCCGTTTCTCAACGGCGGCCTCTTCTCGAGAACGCCCACCGAGCGCCGAGTCGGGCGCGCAAGGTTTTCGGATGAAGCGCTGGGGGACGTCTTCGGCGAATTGCTCTGCCGGTACCGCTTCACCGCGCGCGAAGACAGCGCGCGCTGGACCGAGGCGGCAGTCGATCCTGAGATGCTGGGAAGGGCGTTCGAAGGACTGATGTCCTCGCGCGAGCGCAAGCTGAGCGGCGCGTTCTTCACCCCGCAGTCGCTGGTTGCGGAGACGACTCACTCCGCGCTCACTCATTCACTCGCTTCGGATAGCCTGCCCGCTTCAGTCGCCGCTGCCGCACTCGCCGGAGAGAAAGTCGACAGAAAAGCCCGCGCCCCCCTGCTGGGTGCGATCGACCGGATCACGGTGCTCGACCCCGCGTGCGGTTCCGGCGCATTCCTCATCCAGTGCCTGGAGGAGCTTTCGACACTTGCCCTGCGGCTCGGCGACAGCCGGCAGCTTCATCAGGTCCGCCGCGACCTGCTGACGCGGTCGATCTTCGGCGTTGACGTGAACCCAACCGCTGTCTGGCTCTGCGAGCTGCGACTCTGGCTGTCGATGGCGATAGAGGATCCGGAAAAGGACCCGATGCGATTCGCGCCGCTGCCGAATCTCGACCGCAACATCAGGGTCGGCGATTCTCTCTCCGGCGACGGCTTCGGCGTTGCGTCCTTTTCCGCCGGCGGGAGAACTGTCGCGCGCCTGCGGGAGCGATACGCCCGCTCGAGCGGTCCGCGTAAGCGATCACTCGCTCGCTCCCTGGACCACGTCGAGCGCGGCCAGGCGATTGTCGCCGCCGCGAGGCGCGTTGCCCGGATAGAGGAGGAGCGGCGCGAGCTCATCGAAAGGCTTCGCGCCCGCGATCTGTTTGGTGACCGCACTCGTGCTGCACCCGGCGACCGGGGCCGCCTCGATGACCTGCGAGCCCGCCTTCGAGAAGCGCGGAGCGCTCTTCGCCGCCTTTCGAGAGGCGGCGCTCTCCCGTTCTCGTTCGCGAGCGGGTTCGCCGACGTCGCGGCAGCGTCCGGATTCGATCTGGTGATTGGCAATCCGCCGTGGGTGAGAACGCATCGCCTCGACGTTGCGGCGCGCGCCTCGCTCAGGAGCTCTTTCCGCGTTTACCGCAATGCCGCCTGGGCGAGCGGCCGCGACTCATCGGCGGCGGGGAGCGGCTTCGCGTCGCAGGTCGACGCCGCAGCGCTGTTCATCGAGAGGTCAGTCGACCTGCTGCGTCCCGGCGGTCTCGCCGCTCTGGTGGTCCCGGCCAAGCTGTGGCGCTCCCTCGCCGGCGGTGGTGTCCGCGAGCTGATGCAGGATCGTACGATGATCCGCGAGCTGCATGACCTGAGCGGTGCGAGGTCGATCTTCGACGCTGCCGTCTACCCGTCGGTCGTAATCGCCTCCCGGTCCCGTCAGGAAAAAGGCCACTCAGTTTCGATGGTGGTTCATCGTGAGGGCCGCGCCATCAGATGGAGCGCCCCGCAATCCCGCTTGCCATTTGACAACTCTCCCGGAAGCCCATGGATCATCCTGCCACGCGATGCGAGACGCGCATTCGACACGCTTCGCCTGGCGGGCGAGAAGCTCTGCGCGACTCGCATTGGCAGGCCGCTCCTCGGCGTGAAGACCGGTTGCAACGAGGCATTCCTCGTTCAAAGCAACGATTCGTTCGAGTCGCCGATGCTCAGGCCGGTAATTCGGGGAGAGGAGGTTACGCCGTGGAACCTGCAGACATCGAATTCGCAAATCATCTGGACGCACGACGACTCCGGCCTGCCCTTGAAATCACTGCAACCGGAGATGCTGCGACGGTTGGCGCCATGGCGGCGCGATCTCGAGCGGCGTACCGACGCGCGCGGCAAATCGGCGTGGTGGGCGCTCTTCCGGGTGGAAAGCGCCGATGCAACGAGTGCGCGGGTGGTATGGTCGGATATCGGACGCCGGCCGAAGGCAGCCCTGATTCCCGAAGGTGACAGGTCGGTACCCCTCAACTCCTGCTACGTCGCGCGGTGCCCTTCGGCCGGCGACGCGCTGACACTTGCCGCGCTCATCAATTCGGACGTTGTCGCTGCATGGCTCGAGGCGATCGCCGAGCCCGCCCGCGGAGGATACCGGCGATACATGGGGTGGACGATGTCGATCCTGCCTGTTCCCCGCGACTGGGAGAGGGCGCAATCGATCCTCGCTCCGATCGCGCGCTGCGCAACCGAAGGCAGCGTGCCGGACCAGATGACGCTGCGCCACGCCGTGCTCGAAGCGTACGGCGTCTCCGAATCCTCGATCCTGCCGCTGCTCGAATGGGGAACCGGGCGCTCGAAGACCGGATAGAGGTCAGTCCGGTTGAGGCACGCTCCGCAATCGCTGCAGCAATGCAGGCGCGCGATGGGCGCGCGCGAATCGGAGCGATCGAGCTCGAGTCGCATCAGGTCGAGGCAGTATCGCGCCTCCGCGAAGCGATAAGCGAGTTCGGCGGCGCATTGAACTGCGACCCCGTCGGCACCGGCAAGACATTCACCGCGCTCGCACTGGCAGTATCATACGACAGCGTTCTCGTTGTCGCCCCGGCGGTTCTCAGAACGATGTGGGAGGAAGCATCGCAAAAAGCGGGAGTCGCTATCGACTTCGTCTCCCACGAAGCGCTTAGCAGATCAGCGCAGCTTCGGCGGCCACCGGATTTCGTGATAGTCGATGAGGCGCACCACGCCAGGAATCCGGCAACGCAACGGTATCGCACGCTCGCATCGATCATGTCGGGACCTGACGCTGTCCTGCTGACCGCGACTCCGGTTCACAATCGGCGCGCTGATCTCATCGCCCTCATCGCTCTCTTTGCCGGCAACCGCGCCGCAACCATGAGCGAAGCCGAAATCGGCCGGATCACTGTAAGACGAGACGGCACGCACCTCCCGGCGATTCCCGGTATTCCGCGAATTGCCGCCATGGTTTGGGACCGGGCTCCCGACGACGAGTCAATTCCGCGCGGAATTCTGTCGATACCTCCTCCTCTACCGGTCCGCGACGGCGGCGATGGTGGAGTGCTCATCATCAATTCACTCGTGCGGCAGTGGGCCTCGAGCGACGCGGCCCTGCGCGGCGGGCTCGTAAGGCGCCGCCAGCGGGCCATCGCGCTGCTCTCCGCGCTCGAGTCGGGCACCTGGCCCACGCGCGCCGAGCTCGCCGCCTGGACTGTGGGAGAAGATTCAGTTCAGCTCGGTTTCGCCGAGCTGCTCGCCGCGCCGACGCCGGCTCCCGGCTCGCTCCTGGCCGCCGTGCGCGTGCACCACGACGGCGTCTGCCGGATGATTCAGACGCTGAACAATCCCAGCGATCGCGACCGGGCAATGGCTGAGACAATTCGGTGGATCCGCGAAAGACACCAGGGCATCCGGATCGTCGCGTTCTCTCAGTATCAGGACACTGTGTCGGCGATGTTTCGAGCTCTCGCCAGATACGGCCACATAGCGGCGCTGAGTGGTTCGGGCGGCCGCGTATCAGGAGGAGCGATCACGAGGCGGGAGGTTCTCTCACGTTTCGCACCCGAAGCGAGCGGCGCATCGCATCCCGTGCATGCGCGGGATGTGACGCTGCTGCTCACCACCGACCTGCTCAGCGAGGGAGTGAACCTGCAGGATGCCGCCGTGGTCATACACCTCGATCTACCGTGGACGCCTGCACGAATCGAACAACGCCTGGGTCGAATCGCGCGAATGGGCTCGCGCCACAATGTGGTTCACGCCTACGCGTTTCACCCTCCAGCGAGCGCCGAACGAATCGTCCGGATACGAAGCATCCTGAACGTGAAGGAGCGTGAGTCGGACGCCGCATCCGGCAGCCCGCGCAGCGTCGAGAAACTTCGCTCCCGTATCCGGGCCTGGCCGAGGGGGGCGCAGGTGCAGGCCGCCCCGATCGGATCCGCCGTCGCCGCGCCTCGTCCCGGATTTATCGCTGCATGCGTGGCGGGCGGGATTCTTCAGCTGCTCGGTTCGATCGGCGATGTCCTGAGCGACGATCCTGAGCTGCTCTGCAAGTGCGCCTCGCTCGCCGAAGGGCGGCCTGCTCCTCTCGACCAGGCCGCCCTCGAGAGAGCCATCTCCGCTATTGAATCACACGTCGCAATCGCGGGTGCGCTCCCGCGCGCCATGGCTCGTGCACCCACAGATGCGACAAATCGCATCCTCCGGCGAATCGCAGCGATCGTGAATCGCGCAAGACCTGTCGACAGGCCGCGCATCACCTCTCTCGCGCACGACGCTCGAGCGAAGCTGCTCGGCCGGCACGGCGCGCATGTCGAGAACGAGATTGCGCGCATCGCTTCCACAACGATGACCGACGCCGAGTTGCTCGAATCGCTGGCTTCCCGACGCACGCCGCATGAATCGCGGAGGAACAAACCCGGTGTTCAAGTTACCGCAATAATCCTTTTCATCCCGCCAGCCGCTCGCGCTGCTTCAGCTCGTGCTCCAGCCGGCCGCAAATGAAATCGCACATCTGCATCACTACCCTGGCTCGCGGGCGATCGGCGTAATACGTCGCAGGCGTCGCCTGCTGTTAGGTGTTTGCAGCCTTAGCGCTCAACAGTTAGCAGTTTGAACTACGGCGGGGCGGCACGTTTTTCAGGTCGACGCAAGCCTTTCACCTGCTAACGGCTAGGCGCTGGAGCTGCAAACAGCCAACAGCGGGCAACGCCCCCGGCGTTTTCGGCAAGCATCTACCGCACGATAAAGCCGCCAGTGCTCCCCCACGGTGTTCGGTTGGCACGTGCAACAGAAGGCTGACGGCCACCGATCGCGCCCTCGCTACGGTTCGCGTCGGACGGGATGTCCCCGCCCACTCCACACCGGAGGAATCAATGCGAACCAGATCGGCATTCATTACCATGCTCCTGGCGGCATCGGGAGCCGCGATCACCGCCGTCGCCTGCACGCCCGATGCGACAGCTCCCGCCGCGGCCGACGAAACCCGCCTCGCCACCGACAGGAAGGTCAAGGAGCTGAGCGACCGGTACGGCTGGGTCGGCCAGTACCACACCGACGGCCTCGAATACGTGTTCACCGAGTTGAGCAGGAACCGCGGCAGATCGGGCAGGGATCACGCATGCCGTATCGCCGCGAAGGCGCTGAAGGAATTCCACAAGCAGGCCCGCCGGGGCGAGGTCCCATTCGGGCTCGTCGACCCCGCGATACAAGCTGAGACGTGCGGGAGGGAGATGAAGTCCGACGGAGTCTCGAAAAACCTCCTGACAGGCAATCAGGCAATCGCCACCGACGAGCTGCTCCCGCTGGCGGCGAGCTACATAGACCAGGTGAACCAGGCAGTTGCAGGTGCCGTTGCAGCCGGCGTCACCCGGCAGGGCCTACTGAACCAGCTCCTCTCGATTCAATACGCAGCAGTCGCAAATCTTCCTCCCGACCACGCGGGAGCCGTCGTGGCGGTGGTTTCGATCGCGCTGAGCTCCCTCGACTACTGGGAAGCGAACCTCCACCAGTGGGTCTCGCTCGACATAGCGAAGCCGTATAGCCGTACATCCGGCGCCGGAGCACTGCTGCCCATTGATGCCATCGCGTCGTTCACGAGACCGAACTGGTGGTCACACCCCTTCGTGCAGAACTACATGAAAGTCGTCGGCGCCGACACGGCCGGCGGTGCCCGCGTGCTCTACATGACGTGGCGGCTCGGGCCGATAGGCTGGGACGCCGCAGCGGCCGCCGCGCTGTGGTCATCGGTTACGATGACGATGTCACTTCTGTTCTAGCCATATTTTCCCGTACCTTATGCACGAAAACTCTGCTTCCACCGGAGGTCACATGCCGCGATTTCTCAGAAACGCCACACCCGAGACCTACTTCATCTTCAGTGCCCTTGTCGGCGCAGCGATCGCCGCAGGCGCGAGCATGATTCCAGGGATCGACTTCGGGTTTTTCAGGATCCTGCTGATTCTCCTCAGCATCGACGTAATCACTTACATCGCAATGAAGCGGGGCTGGATGAAAACTCCGAGGCAGATAAGCGGAGCCGACCGGTAGAAGCCTGCGAACGGGGAGGGGCTGGCATCACCCCCTCCCCGATCTCAGCCTGCGCCCTCAAAGAACTCAACCCTTCCCGTCTCGAGCGAGTACTCCGCCCCGACGACCATAAGTCCGTCGTCCCTGACCAGCTCCTCTATCAGCTCGGAGCCGTGCCGGAGGTGGTTGACCGACGCGCGGATGTTGGCGCGCACTGCGTGGTGAACCAGCTCGTCATGATCCTGCCCCAGCTCGGTCTCCAGCAGCTCTTCGACTGAAGGCCGGACCCTGTCGACAATCGACTGAAGGTTGCGCGACTGCTTCCCCCTGGGACGTCGCATCTCCTCGATCGTTGCCAGGATGGCCCCGCACTGCGAGTGCCCAAGAACCACGACGAGCCGGGTGCCGAACCTGTCTACGGCGAACTCGACGCTCCCGACCTGGGATGGAGCGACGATGTTCCCGGCAACACGTATGACGAAGAGATCCCCAAGACCCTGATCGAAGACTATCTCCGCTGGAACCCGTGAGTCGGAGCAGCCGAGTACGATGGCGAAAGGCTCCTGGATCTGCATCAGCGCGGGGCGGCGGCTCTCGCTGAGGAACTCGTCAGGCCCGCTGACGCTCGACGCAAAGCGGAGGTTCCCATTCTTGAGACGCTCGAGAGCTTCGGCGGCCGCGATCATTCGTGCACCATGTGAGGCGTTCTCAGGTGAAGACCGGAGATCATGCTTCGGCGCGGCAGGGCGCTGCGGTATTTAGCCATCGGTCAGTCACCTCAGGTCGGCATGGGGGATCCCGCGCGTGATCCGCTGCGCGTTTTCATAGTAGACCTTCCTCAGCACCGGGTCAGGGAGGTCTATCCCATAAAGCTTCCACGATGCGTGGTAGTCCCGGTAGTAGTCGAAGTAGTCATCCCGTGTCTCGAAGACGCGCCAGTAGTAGGGGTACTCTCCCGGCTGGAACGAATCCTTGCCAAAGAGAATCCTGTCCTGGTACTTAACGAAGAAGTCGTGGGCCGCGCGCGGCTGGCGGCCGATGTCGTAAAGCACTGCGCCGACTTCAGTGTGAACGTTGGGAAATTCGTCGAGTATCCTCCCAAGCCGTCCGAGGTCGTTCGCATGCCAGCCCATATGTGCCGCAATGAACGTCGTCTTTGGATGCCGTCTGAAAAGGTTGTCCCTCTCTTCCATCAGCTTCTCGAAACCCGGAAACTGCTCCGGCGGATATCTGCGGCCGGGAAACAACGCAAGCTCGAGCCAGCGTTCGTTCGTGTAGTCGACGACTGGGCGGAAGAATTCCTGGGGATCGGCGGTGTGAATGAAGACAGGAATGCCGAGTCGCGCGCACGCTTCCCAGAGCGGGTCGAGGTCGGGGTCATCGATCGCCAGCCGGCTGCTGTCCGCCTTGACTATCGAAAGGCCGAGCCCTTTTAAAACCTCCCCGACTCCGACGGCCCCTGCCGCGATGTCCGCCTCCAGTTGCTCGACGGCCGCTGCCGCCCAACCGGGCCCCACATTCCGGAAATTGACTCCCGCGAGCACACGCACCCTGTCCTTCATCTTTGCCGACGACCTGATCGCTGTGAGGGCGCGCTCGAGCCGTTCGCCCGACAGGTTGTCGGCCGCAACCATCAGGCGGATATTCAGGCTGTCGAGAGCGGCCCCCAGTCGCTCGAGACCCTCTGCCGATTCGATCATGTCACGCGGATGGCCGTGATAGTCAATCGCCGGAAACTTTGCCTGGGGTACCGGTGTTCTAGCGGTGACAAGAGTCGATCGAGGCCTGTAATCGAGAATGCTCGGCGCCGGAGCCTCCGGGGCCCTGCAGCTTCCGGGTCGAATTTCAGTAGTGCCAGGCGGACAGGGTTCGGCGCTTGCGGTGGCAGCGGCACTCTGCTGCGCTCCGAGAGAAGCCGGTCCGGCGACGAGTGTGAGCAACTGGATTAGACTTGAAAGGCGCATCTTTTCTCCGCGGACATTCTGTTTCCTGCCGGAGGCCGAAAGTAGCCGATCGCGCAGGCAAATGCATCACTTCGCCAGCTGAATTACATTCGCGTACCCCTGGCCCCACCCCCGATGAGAAACTTGACCGCCGCAATCGTTTTCGCAGTCGCTGTCTCTGCCGCTCCGGCCCTGCACGCTCAGGCGCCCATGAATGTCGCGCCGAGTGGCCGCGGAACAACGGAGGTCACTCTTGTGCTGGCTGACTCCGCCGCCCGCGCAGCTGCGACGCCGTCGAAGATAAGAATCGATTTCGGCCAGCCTCACCTGCGCGGCCGCAGCATCCTTACCGACAGCCTCGTCCCCTACGACCGCCGCTGGCGCACTGGAGCAAACGCGGCGAGGACACTGACCACCGATGTCGACCTCGTACTCGGCGGAGCCACCATTCCTCAAGGCAGGTACATCCTCGAGACGTTGCCGAGCCGGTCGGGATGGAAGCTCATCGTCCAGAAGGAAGTAAACGTGCCCGAGGGAACCGCGGAGCCCGAATACGATCCTGCGAACGATGTCGCGCGAATAGACCTTCGGCGGGCTGGCCTCGCATCGCCGCTGGAGAGCATGACATTCTGGCTGATCCCCTCGAGGGAGCCGGGTAAACCCACGGGCGAACTTGTTCTCTCGTGGGGGACTATCTCGCTTTCGACAACCTGGGCAGTCAGATAAGCCAGGTGCTCAAGCGCGTAAGGGGCATTTAACCGCGGAGAACGCGAAGAACCCGGAGGAACCGCGTCTTTCTGCTGTTTACAACAGACGCGAAAAGAATCTGACAGTACTCCGCGATCTTCGCGTTCTCCGCGGTTAACACATGCTTTCTCGCGGTTCGAGAGCCACTACCAGTCAGTCGGGCGATAGTCCTTCAGGAACTGCCCCCACAGATGCGTGCCGCTGTTGAAGCCGGCGATGATGGGGTCCACGATCCGGGCCGCGCCATCCACGATGTCGAGCGGCGGATGAAAACGATGCTCGGCAGTCTTCGCGGCCGCGATCTCAGCCGGATCCTCGTCAGTTATCCAGCCTGTGTCGACGCTGTTCATGTGGATCCCGCTCGCGACATAGTCGGCCGCGGAGGTGCGTGTCATCATGTTAAGCGCGGCCTTCGCCATGTTCGTGTGCGGGTGCCGCGTGGTCTTGAACGAGCGGTAGAACTGGCCTTCCACTGCCGACACGTTGACGATGTGCTTGTCGGCTTCGGGCGTGCGCGTCATCAGCGGCTTGAGGCGCGCGTTGAGGATGAATGGCGCGATCGCGTTGACGAGGTGAACCTCGAGCAGCTCGACGGACGGCACCTCCGCCATCAGCAGACGCCATGAGTTCCGGTCCCTCAGGTCTATCTGCTGGAGGTCCTGGTCAAGCCTGCCTTTCGGGAAGAGGCTCGATGCCTCCTCAAGTTCGGTGGTCTCCTCCTCGGAGAGAGCCATGCCCGCCACTTCCGCGAGACGTGCGCCGACTGGCGCGGGTGACTCGTGAGAGATCATGTGATAGGCGTGGGGTCCCTCATATCCGCCGATCAGCCGGCGAACATGCTCCGGCATCGTCGACAATGCGGCCATCTCGCCTTCCCGCATGTGCTCGTAGAACTCCGAGGGGCGGCGCACAGTCTGGCAGGCATTGTTGATGATGAAGTCGAGCCGGTCGCGGGTATCGAGCAGCTCGCTGCAGAATGACTCGACGCTCGGCGTATGTCTCAGGTCGAGGCCGAAGATCTCCAGCCTGTCACCCCATTCACTGAAGTCGGGTTCACGCGCGTAGCGTGCAGCCGAGTCGCGCGGAAAGCGCGTTGTGACGATGAGGTGTGCACCTGCGCGGAGCAGCTTGATTCCCGCCTGATACCCGATTTTCACCCGGCCGCCGGTGAGCAGCGCTACCCGGCCGGTGAGGTCGGCAATCTCGGTCCGCTTCGCGTAGTTGAACTCCGCGCACTCGGGGCAGAGATGATCGTAGAAGTGGTGGATCGAGTTGTAGTCCAGCTTGCAGATGTAACAGTTTCGCGGGTCGTCGAGTTGCCCGG
>JBPCJP010000099.1:0-3751 GCA_051005175.1 Gemmatimonadaceae bacterium
GACGTCAACCGGGATTCTGTCATCGCCGTGAAAGCCTGGGCTCCCAGCGGCGGGTAGGTCTATGCGTCGCACGCGGGCCCCTTCGACAAGGGTTTCACGGTTGTCGACAGCCTCGACGAGAGATTTGCCCAGCTTCACCTTGGCGTATCCCTGCGACCCGAGATTGCGTCGCAGCTCGTAGTCGGCGGGTTGCCGCGCTCGCGTCTGCCGGTACTTGCCCTGCTCTTCGCGCTTACCGCGGGACTCGTGGTCGCCGCGGTGATTCAGCTCCGGCGCCAGCAGCAGCTCGCGCACAGCGGCTCACTTACCTCGTCGAGAACGTTCTCGCATTCGCCAGGTCCGAGCATGGCCGCAACACGGTCGTGGCTGAGCGGCTGGCGATGGATGTCGAAATGGAATCCGCCATCGATGCGTTCGCTCCGCTCGCCCGAGTTCGGCGCGCGAGAGTGCGCACTACGATCGAGCCGGGTCTCGTCGCGCGTGTAGACCCACGCGCATTGCGGCAGGTCGTGCTGAACCTTCTCGACAACGCCGTGAAGTACGGCCCGCTCGGCCAGACGGTGAGCGTCACGCTGTCGGGAACTGACGACGCAGTGTTCTCGTCATTGAAGACAATGCGAACCTCGCTTTCGGGCTGACACGCAGCCTCGAGTCGGAAGGCTACGACGTCGAGACCTCGGAGGACGGGACTCGCGGATTCGAGCTCGCCAGGACGGGGGATCCTGACCTGATAGTGCTGGACCTGATGCTGCCCGGCATGGACGGGTACACGATCCTCAAGAAGCTGCGCGCCGAAGGGAAGGACAAGGTGTTCGGCTTCAGGCTCGGGGCCGACGACTACGTGACAAAACCGTTCAGCCTTTCCGAGCTGCTCGCCCGGGTGCAGGCAATTCTCCGCCGCGCGAAAGGGGAAAGGTCGAATGGCGACAGCGACGTTGAGCAGTTCGACAAGGTGTCAATCGACACGCGTGCCCGTTCGGTGAAGAAAGGGGGGAGTGAGATCGCGCTGACGCCAAAAGAGTTCGACCTGTTGCTCGCCCTCGTCCGCCGCCGCGGCGCAGTCGCGTCACGCCTCGAGCTGTTGAAAGAGGTGTGGGGGCACCAGGCGGAGGTAATGACGCGCACAGTCGACATCCATATCGCCGAGCTCAGGCGAAAGCTCGAGGATGATCCGTCGACGCCGCGGCACATCCTCACAGTCTGGAAAGCGGGGTATCGCCTCCAGGCGTGATCAGGGCCGCGGGCCTTCGGCTTTCACGATGAGCGTGTCGCCGATCCGCACCCTGTCGCCGACGATGTTGTTCCAGGCGCGGATATTCTCGGGAGTCGTGTCGAAACGGCTTGCGATGCTCGAAATTGCATCGCCCCGCCTTACTACGTAGCGGATCGGCTGGTTTATCAGTGCCGCGATGCCGGACCGTATCCGGGTCTCGCGGATTGCCTCGACCCGCAGCGCGTCGAGCCGCTGGTTCACGCGGTCGGCGAGCTTCACGAGCGATTCTTCGTCCCCGGGAGATGCCGCAAAATCCTGAACCGCCGAGGATCCGTGAGCTATGCGGACTCCCTTTGCGGTGAGCATGTAGAGCCGGCGCTTCTTCAGCGTCAGCATCGTGTCGTTGGGGAACTCGTACTGGAGGATTCTTGGCGGCGCATCCTCGCTCCTGAGCTTGTCGCTGGGTGAGATGCCGATGAAGATGACCCTCTCATTCGTTGCCACCAGGAGTCCGTTCGAGGCCCGGTAGTAGTCGGTTGGCCGACGCTTGAAGGCCTTGGCGAATACCTCAACACGTTCGCCGTAGTGCAGCATGCCTCCGTTGAGCTCGCGCGCTGCCGCCTGCCACGCGCCGCGCGCGTCGACATGTCTCATGAAGACAGCATAGCCGAAAACCATCAACCCGACGGTGACGATCGCGCCGCCGATTATGAGTCGCTTGAGGAACCGTCCGAGCCGGTAGATTCCCTCTGATTCTTTCATTTGCCGGCCGCCGACAGCTTGGCGATATCACAAATGTGCAATTAACCCCGGGATAGTAGAAAGGCGGCTTTTTTCCGCCGCCGAATGATACAAAAAGATGCGTGCCAGCGGAGGCAATCTCCATACCCGCGAGTGGCATACACGGTGCAGAGGTTAGGGCTATGCCTGCGCCCGAGATTCCTGAACGGTCAGAAATTCCCGCTGAGACCGGGGTAGAGGGGAACAGGCGCCGATCGAGCGGAAACATCTATACTCGCGTTCGTCGTCGGCGTGTCGAAAGACCTCCCCTCACCCCCCTGCAGCGAAACCTGCGGCTTGTCGCCAAGGGCGTCGTGGCTGCCGTGTTCCTCGTCTCCGGCGTGATCTGGACCGTGAGCCAGCAGCGGTTCACCTATACGAAGCCCGGGGAGCTCTTCCAGCTTCCCGCCGCACTCGTCGTTGCCCCCCCGCCGGTGAGCGAGCAGGTTTTCAGGGTCAGCAGCGTGATCCGGCGGTACACGAAGGACACGATCCACGCGAACAAGATCGCCACGGCCCTCATCCGTGAAGGCGGCAAGCGGGATCTCGATCCCGCGCTCCTCATTGGGCTCCTCATCGCCGAGAATGCGAAGTTCGACGTGCATGCCCGGAGCAACGTCAGCGCGCGCGGGCTGATGCAGGTGATGCCGTTCCATATAGGAAGATGGAGCCAGTGCCCGTCCCGCGACCTGACGGACATCGACACCAACGTCTGCTACGGGACCGCCATTCTGGAGGACTTCGTCAAGCGCTCGCCGAACCTCGAAAAGGCGCTGCTGCGCTACAACGGCTGCGTTCGCGGTACGAATACGCCGCGCTGTCACACCTACTCGGGCAAGGTTCTGCGGTACGCCGATCGCGCCGCCTCGCAGATGCTGAGCGCTCCGTTCCAGGCGGCAGGCGGCTCGGAATGACGGAAAGCCCAGGGGTAAAACCATTGGGCGAATTAAACGGATTTTGCGGATAAACCACGCCGGGGGCAAGAATTAACCGGCGTGGCGGGCAGTCCTGGTAGTGAAGGAAGCCTTCCGCACTTTGGTTTAAAAACCAGAGAAAATAGACGCCGGTCGACCCTAAGATGTTGGCCGAGCGGCGACATGCCGGCCCTGCAAAGGCTTGATCCGTAAAATCCGCCCAGATCCGCCCAATCCGTTTCTCCCCCTTGGATTTGACCTTCAGTCTTAGATCCCTTGCAGTAAGAGGTCACCCCGACTACCGTTATACGTTGTCCGTTAACGTCATTACCGGAATACGTATGGCTTGGATTGGACGCGACCTCGAGCGACTCAGAAAGCTCAGGGGCCTGCGCAGGGAAGATGTCGCCGCACAGCTCCCCGTCCCCGTCTCGCCGTCGACGATCCGCAACATCGAGCACGACGATCACTACAACGTCTCGCTTGACCTGTTGCGCCAGATCGCCACGGTCCTGGGGTCGGAGCTGCGCGTGTCAGTCGTCCCGCCTGAAGACATCGATCCGCCGCAGGGCACCGCCAGGCGGGTCGTCGATAACGAGTATTTCATCAGGTACATCCGCGCCCGGTATCCCGCTTGCCCGCTCACGAATTCCCAGATCGGACGCCGCATGTGGAGCTTCGCCGAGTCGCATGGGGCGCAGCTGGTGCGGGAGAGAAAGCAGCTCAGGAAGGTCATGAATCCCTCGGACGGGACGACGCTCCACAGGTCGCCCACCACCGCTGCGGAATACGAAGTCTTTGAGAAGGATCTCGCCATGCTCGAGCGGTTTGCAGACCGCCTCGG
>JBPCJP010000100.1:0-6035 GCA_051005175.1 Gemmatimonadaceae bacterium
ATCGCACCCGGCTCGACTTTTCTGGCGGACCTGAACAACGGTGACGAAACGCCCGGCCTTGTCCGTTACGCTACATGGCGCTCACCATGCGACACCACAATCAATCCCGACGAGAGTGTCGTACTGCTCGGCGCGACGAACAACCTCACCGCGTGTATACCGCATCTCGCGATGCTCACGGACCCGGTAGTGTACTCCCAGGTGCGCACATTCGTCGACTAGCTCCCGCTGAGCGACGCCGGGCGCGCTGCACCGGCATCGCCAGGTCTCAACGCCCGAACGAGAATCCCAGCGACACGTAGGTGCGGTCCATGTCGGGCTGCGCATCGGGCGGGAACGAGTTGTATGTCACGATGTTTCCGCCGCTCACGCGACCGATCTCGCCGACTATGCGGAGCACCTGGGAGTTGATCCACACTGAGCCGAACATGTTCGTCCGCGTGAGCTTCTGGCTAAGGTCGATCGGACCGCCTGTTCCTCCGTCAGTGGCGGGGCGGGGAGCCACCGTGACGGTGATCTGCGCGTCTGACCTGTAGGTGTCGCGCCCGTAGCCTCCCCCGAGGCCGAGAAAACCGAACTTCTTGCCGGTGACCGCGCGCCACGATCTTGAGCGGACCCGAACATCCTCGAGGAGCAGCCGGTCCTCACCCGACGAGCCGGTAATGTCCACGCGAGGCAGCTCCCTTGTGAGGTAGCTCACCGCCAACCCGGGAGTCGCTGCCGTCTCCGAGATGAGACCGACCTTGGCTCCGAAGCCGAGTTTGTACGAGCTTGAACGAAGACTCACATCAATCGATTCGTTGCTGTATTCGGGGATGTACGACGCGCTCATCAGGAGATCAATGGCGAGGAATCCTCCGGGAGTGCCGGGATATACGCCGAGGGCGACATCGGCGGTCGCGAACCCGATCGGCTTGGTGTCGATCGTGTACCTGCTCTGTTGCGCGCCCAGCGTGTTCGGGACTATCCGGTCGACTTCGGGGAGCGAGCCGTTGAGGGCGTTTGCCCGAAGCCCGATCGAGAACCTCCCGATTTTCCCGAAAGCTCCGCCGATGCCCTGCGTGGGATTGCCCCCGGCGAGCACCGCGCCAAGCTGCGGCGCCATGTACTTGAAGAGATCTATCGCTTTCTGGCAGGCGTCCTGCGCGATCATCGTGTTGTCGGGATCTCCGGTTCCGTCGAGGCTGCCGGGTGGGCACTGCGGATCGATTTCCTGTGCAGCCACGGGAGAAGCCATCGCAATTAACGCGGCGGCGAGAACGAATCTGGTTTTCATGTTATGAGGCGGATTGTCATGTGCTGAATCGACGCGCGAGGGACTGCTCGCGTCACCCTCCTCAAATGAATACCGTGTACCGGTACATGGGCACCGGTCGGCGAAGAACCTGGGCAAGTGTGGTGAAGGTTATGACTCCGAACTGACCGGCGTGACTAGAGCTTGAAATTCCCGGGATGCTTCGCAACGGCACCCGCGAAGAACTGCTTGATCTTCGGCATGTCGGCCTCCATGTCGCCGGTGGTGAAAAACGGCGGGCCGATCCCGATCACCCTGCGTCCGAAGTCGAACGCAACTGGCACGATCGGAACGCGCGCGCCGCCGGCGACATGATAGAAGCCCGTCTTCCAGCGGGGAACCAGCTTGCGCGTGCCTTCCGGCGCGATGGCCAGAATGAGCTTGTCCACCGAGTTGAACGCCGCAATCGACTCATCCACCCTGTCGCGGCTGATCGAGCGCTCCACCGGGATCCCGCCGAGCCATCGCATGAAGATGCCGAGTGGCCACTTGAATATCGTGTGCTTTCCAAGAAACGACACACGAAATCCGAGCGAGAAGAGAGCCATTACGCCAAGGGGAAAATCCCAGTTCGACGTGTGAGGCGCGACGATTATCACGAATTTCGGCTCGTCGGGCACCGCCCCTTCGAACCTCCAACCGGTGACCGACATCGCGGAGCAGCCAATGAACCGTGAAACTGCATTCCCTCGCCGGGGGACCGATGGACCCAGCGGGGGAACGTTCACTCTAGCGTCGTCGGTCCCGCCGGGTGAGCAGCGAGCAGGCCGCGTTGAATGCCCTGGAGGCATCGCTTCCAGTCGTCACCCGGTCCCACGTCATGTACTGGACGTTGCGCGGGTCCGGCGGTGACCCCTCGCGCACCACGGAGCCATTGGCTGAATAGAATGACTCGGTGAGTCTCTTGACCCTGACGGGGGTGCATCGAAGAAGCGCGGACTGCGTCATCGACATGTACGGCCGCCTGCTCTCGAGAGCATGCAGCTCGGTATAATCCCAGCGCGTGCGAGTCAGGTACGAGCCGTCTGGATTTCGCCTGGCGTTCGCTGTGTCGAGCGCGACCGACACGCTCGCGTCCTTGAAGATCGTGGGCCACGGAGCCTGGGCGTGAAGGGCGGGCACAGCAAGCAGTGATACGGCACCAATCAGCAGACAAAATCTCATCGTGACTCTCTCCATGTATCCCTTCGGTATCATCCGACAGGAAGCGTAAAGTTGAACTGCGCGCCGCTGCCGGGAGGGCTCTCCACCCAGATGCGGCCTCCATGCGCCTCCACTATTCCCTTTGCAATCGACAGTCCAAGCCCCGCGCCGAGCTTTGCGGTTGACCTGGCCTGCCAGTATCTGTCGAACACGTGGTCAAGATGCTCGGGAGGAATACCCGGGCCCGAATCGGCGATCGTGAACCTGACCTCATCGTTGCTCTCGTGGCAGGCGATGATCCTGATGCTTCCTCCCTTCGGAGTGAACTTTATCGCGTTGCCGATCAGGTTCGCAAAAACCTGAAGCACCCTCTCACGATCCGAAGCCACCTTTATCGCCTGCTGCGGCGGCTCGCATGCAACCGTCAGGTGAGCGGCCGACGCGAGCGGAGTGGCCGACTCGGCCGCCTCCGTGAGCAGTGACTCCACGTCGACAGGAACGGGGTCGACAGCCAGCCCGCCCGCCTGGATGCGCGCGACGTCGAGAAGGTCCTGAATCAGCCTGTTGGCGCGCGTCGCCGACCGTTGAATGACCTCGAGCTGCCGCCGCGCCTGCACCCGCCTGTCGTTTGTCGGGGCGATGTCGAGCAGAAACGACGCAGCCATGTGGATCGTGTGAACGGGATTCCGCAGGTCATGCGACACTATTGCAACGAGATCGTCGCGGGCGCGGGTCGCGTCCTGCGCGGCCCGAAACAGCCGCGCGTTCTCCAGCGCAACTGAGGCGAGCTGGGCGAGCTGTGTCAGGATCGCCTCGTCTGCATCGTCGAACTCCGCTCCATCCTTCTTGTCCCACAGCTGGATCGTGCCGAGGTTGCGCCCATCGCGTCCACCGAGGTCGGCGGTGATTGTGTTCGGCACCCTGAACCCCGGTATTGAAGGCATCGGCGCATCGGGGTTGGCTGCGAGCATCGCCAGTATCTCTGGTGTGATCCCCGGCATTTCGTCCCGCGTCGCATCTGCCCACGAGGTGAGCTCCTGCTCGTCTTCGAGCGGAGCTGAGGCCCTCCACATCGCCTGCTGCCCTTCCAGCGAGCCATCGCCGGGCTGCGCGTCGACGGTGAGGCGCGTCTCGGCGTATCTGGCACTGAGAATGCGACGCGCGTTCTCAGTCGTCGCCTGAAGCATGGCGTCGACTGCAAGAGTCGCATTTATCTCCAGGGCAGCCTGCGCGACAGATCGCAGCTGTGCCGCGTAGCGCCGCAGCTCGATGTCCGCCTTGCTCGCCTCTATCTCCGCCTGGTGGATCCTGAGAACTCCCCTCAGGCTGAGGGCGAGACGCTCTGCGGTGAGGGAGCTCTTGGGTAGGTAGTCGGCGGCACCTGCTTTCATCAGCTCAACGGCGGTCTGCTCGTCACCGAAACCGGTGAGCATGATGAACGGCACGAGAAACCCCTGCTCCCTGGCACGCCGCACGACGTCGAGACCGTCGCTTCCCGGCATCCGGTAGTCAAGAAGCGTGCAGTCGAAGGCGTGCTTCCCGATGAGCGCGAGCGCCTCCTCGGCGTTCTCTGCCTCGGTTACTGTCGCGTCGAGGCCGGTCGCCTTCAGCGCACGCCTGACGGCCATGCGGTCGACGTCGTCGTCGTCGACGACAAGAATTCTCAATCCTTGATCAGCCATCAGGGTCAGGGCATCTCCACCAGGGTCCAGTACTTGTTCAGCGCCGTCATGCGCTCGCAGAAGTTGCTGAAGGTGACGGGCTTCAGGAGATATCCCGCGACGTTGAGGTTGTAGGCGTCGATCTTGTCCTGGTCGTCGTTCGATGTGGTAAGCACGACGACGGGAGTCATCGCGAGATCAGGGTCGGACCTCAGCTCCTCGAGGAACTCGATTCCGTTCATTCTCGGCATGTTGAGGTCGAGAAGAATGAGCCGGCGCTCCCTCGGAACAGTGCCGTTCCGCAGAATCTCCAGCGCCTCGATGCCGTTCCCCGCGACAAACAATGGATTCGACACGTTGTTCCGCTCGAATGCGCGGCGGACGTTCATCACGTCAACCTCGTCATCCTCGACGAGAAGAATGTTCAGCACTCGATCAGACATCCTGTCATACCCCCGATATCTCCGTCTTGGGCCAGAGGAACTTGAACCGTGCACCCTTACCTGCGTCCGACTCTACCCACACCCTTCCGCCCCGCGCGTCTACGATTTTCTGCACGACCGACAACCCGATTCCCGTGCCCTCGACCTTGTCGCGAGCCTCGAGCGTCTGGAATATGCCAAATATGCGCTCATGATACTGCGGCGCGATGCCGGGCCCGTTGTCGCTCACCACGAATTCGATGAAGGCCCCTGAATCGACCCAGCCGACTTCCACGAAGGGATCTTTCTGCCCCGCGTGCTTTATCGCATTCCCCAGGAGGTTCATGAATACCTGCTGCAGCGGAATTTTCTCCGACCTCAGCACCGGCATCGGATCGGCCACTCTTATGCTTACGTGCGATGGCGGGGCGATGAACTCTAGAACCTCACTGACAAGCGTTCCGGTATCGATTTCCTCAGGTTTAGCCCTGGCCCGTCCAGCGCGCGAATACTGAAGAATTCCGTCGATCAGTGCCTCCATCCTGTGGACCCGACCGCGCAGCATGTTCATCTGCTCCTTGTTCCCGCCTCCCAGGCGGTCGCCGAGATCCTCCTCTATCCACTGCGAGAGATTGGCGATGCCCCTGAGGGGGGCCTTGAGATCGTGTGAAGCGACGTACGCGAACTGATCGAGCTCCTGATTGCTTCGTGCCAGCGCCTTGATCAGCTGCTCCCGCTCCGACTCGGCCAGTTTCCGCGCGGTTATGTCACGCAGGACGCCGGTAAACGCGGGTGTGCCGGCGGCATCGCTTCGAGTGATCGTCAGCTCGGACTGGAACTCGGTCCCGTCCTTCCTCACGGCCGGTAGCTCGAGGCGTTTTCCAATCACGTGAGCTTCGCCGGTTTCCATGTAGCGCTCGAGTCCCGCGATATGAGCGTCTCGAAACCGCTCAGGCACAATCAGGCTCGCGAGCGGCTGCCCCACCGCCTCCTCGCGCCTGTAACCGAACGTCTTCTCCGCGGCCGGGTTGAACTCGGTTACCATCCCCGAAGCATCCATCGAGATTATCGAGTCGAGCGTCGATCGCAGCACCGCCGCTTTCCGCTCCTCGCTCACCGCGAGCGAGCGCTGCGCGCGGAGTCGCTCGGTGACGTCGGCGAACGCGACGACCGCTCCCTTCAGGTCGTTGTCGTCGACGATGGGTGATGTGGAGTACTCGACCGACAGCTCGGATCCGTCCTTTCGCCAGAAGATCTCGTTCTCCGACGCACTCACATCCCCCTCCCGGCATGCCTGGTAGATCGGGCAGTCCTCGAGCGGATACGGGCCGCCGTCACGCCGCGTGTGATGCACCGTGTTGTGCATCTGCCTGCCGATCAGCTCCTCAACCTCGTAGCCGAGCATCCGCGCGCCGGCGCGGTTGATGAATGTGCATGCGCCCTCCGCATTCATTCCATAAAAGCCCGCCTCTGTCGATTCGAGCAGCGCGCTCATCTGGCGCGCCAGGCGCGATT
>JBPCJP010000101.1:0-3554 GCA_051005175.1 Gemmatimonadaceae bacterium
TCTACGAGGTGCGCCAGAAGCCGGCGAAGCTTGGCGCGTGCCTTGAACAGTTGCGATTTCGATCCGCCCGACGTGATTCCCAGCTCCTTCCCTATCTCGTCGTGCGTGTAGCCCTCGATGTCGTGGAGCACGAACACGGTCCGCGCGCCGGGCGAGAGCTTGTTCATCGCTTCTTCTATCGATTCCGCGAGAAACGTCCTGTCGCTATCGCCTTCGACGAAAGCGCTGTCGTCCTCGATTTCAGTTTCCAGTTTTGCAAGCCGCTTGACCTTCCTAAGGGCATTCAATGTCCGGTTGACCGCGATCCGGTGTGCCCAGGTCCCGAACTGGGATTCCCCCCTGTAGCCGGGCAGCGCGCGGAATATCTGGATCCAGACCTCCTGTGCTACATCGGCGGCGACATCGTGGTCCCCACAGAGTCTGCGCACGACAGCGTCGATGTGCGGCGAGTGGCGCAGCCATAGCTGGCGCATCGCCGCCTCATCGCCTTTCATGGCGCGTCGGAGGGTTATCTCGTCGGTCTGCATGCCGTCTTCAAGTTAGTCACCGCCATGGGGGCGGGGGTTGCATGCCGACAGGGCTCAGAGCCGCCCCGAATCGCCCGCAAACAAATGGTGTCGCCGCCTGAAAAAAAATGTGGCGAAATCCCGAACCGGTGTTATAGTGGACACCCGTGACGATCGCCGGGACCGGTCGTCACTCCCATACAAGTCGTTGTCGTTGGCCCACTTCCGTGGGCCCGAGCCAGTTGCCCGGAACCTGGCCGCCGTGTTGCAGTATATAGTAGGAAAGGAGTCAGATGTGCTGAAGGTAATTGTAACCGCCCTCACGCTGGGTTCAGGTGACGGTCTGCCCTCCAAGGCACCCGATGCTGTGGGAATGTCCGCATCGCGTCTCGAGTCAATCGACCGGGTCGTGCAGAGCGGCATCAAGGCCGGCGGTTACCCCGGAGCCGCGGTGGTTGTCGGCCGCAAGGGAGCCTCAGTCTGGCAGAAGGGATTCGGCAAGCTCTCCTGGTCACCCACTGACCGCAACGTCGAAGCCGACAACACTATCTACGACGTCGCATCGCTGAGCAAGGTCGTCGGGACAACGACGGCGATAATGCTCCTCTACGATGAGAAGAAGGTTGACCTTGATGCGCCGGTGTTCCGCTATCTCCCAGCGTTTTCGGGAGGGCTCAAGGACAAGGTCACCGTACGCGACCTCCTGACTCACCGCTCTGGACTGCCGGCGGGCCGCGACCTCTGGCGCAGGGCGAGAAGCCCCCAGGAAGCACGCGACATGGTGCTTTCCTCCGCGCTCACGTACCGGCCAAACGAAGGCTACGTCTACTCCGACCTCGGGGCAGATGTTCTCGGGATGATCGTCGAGTCGGTTTCCGGACAGCGACTCGATGTCTTTCTGTCGCGACGCGTGTTCGCACCGCTCGGCATGCGGAACACTTTCTATCGCCCAGCCGATTCACTTCGGCACAGAATCGCTCCGACCGAAGTGACTCCTCCGCGCGGTTACCCGATTCGCGGCGAGGTGCACGACGAGAACGCATACGCCCTCGGCGGAATCGCCGGGCACGCCGGCCTGTTCAGCACCGCCGCCGACCTCTCGATCTTCGCGCAGATGATGCTGAACGGCGGCAGTTACGACGGCGTACAGATCATGAGCGATTCGACCGTTTCGCTCTTCACCCGCCGCACCGCGGGACACCGCGCGCTCGGATGGGACACGGCAGACGGTGATTACGGCTCGGGCAGGTATCTCACCCAGCGGGCCTACGGCCACACGGGCTACACGGGCACGTCAATCTGGATTGATCCTGACCGCCAGATGTTCGTCGTGCTCCTCACCAATCGCGTCCACGCATCGAAGGCGCAGCGCCCGGCCAAGATCATCGCCGACGTGCGGTCAGACCTCTCGGATGCTGCAGTACTCGCGGTGATGGACGGCCCGACGCCGGTTCTCGCGATGCCAGCGCTTTTCCGCGCAGACCAGGAGATAGGGTGGACGAACCCCAAACCGGTTCGCTGCACGAAGCTGGTCAAGAACAGTAAGGGTAAGCGGGTGAGCGTGCGGGCGCCGTGCGCAACGTCGAAGAAGGCAGTTGTCGCCAGGTCCTCGAAGGCGAGCGCATCAGCGAAGAAAGCGGCAGCGAAGAAAACTGCCGCAAAAAAAGCGACCGCAAAGAAGACTGCCTCGACCACTTCGCGGACGGCGCGAGCCAACTAGTATTAAAGGGATGAGCGATCATCCCGACTTGCAGGAAGCGCCCGTAGCAACCGGCGAAGAAACCGCCGCCCCCCCCGGTGTGGTAAGCGAAGACCAGGTCAAGCTCGCCCTCAGGCGCGTCAAGGATCCCGACCTCAACCTCAACATCCTCGATCTGGGCCTGATTTACGCCATCGAGGTGAAAGACACAAAGGTGAAGGTCGACATGACCCTCACATCCCCCGGCTGCCCGTCAGGCCCGGAGATAATGGGAAACGCCGAGGAGGAGATAAAATCCCTTCCGGGTGTTGAAGCGGTCGAGATGAACCTCGTCTGGACTCCATTCTGGACGCCGGAGAAGATGGAACCTCGAGTGAGGGCCTACCTGGGGTTCTAGGACGGCCGGTGCTTCTCGATGAACTCGGTTATTTCCTTCGGCAGGAACATGTCGTCGGCGATTGCGGCAATCTCCTCGGCCTCGCGCCACGCTTCCTCGAGTTGCTTAAGCTCACCTTCGACTAGAGCCCGCCGCTCGGTTTCCTCGTTCGCCGCCATCTCCACCGCCAGCCGCATCTCCGAGGGAAACCCGTTGATCGGCGTGTACGTCATGCGGTTCTCGCGCGCATGCTCGATCACCCGATGGAAGTAGAGTTCAGGCGCGCCTGAGGCTTCGATTTCGCTCACCGCGCGCTTCACGCTCGCGCCCGTGCCGCCCATGACGTTGAGTGCCGGCATGATCTTGTTGACAGTGTGAAGCGCCTCGGGTCCACTGATGTCCACCGGCATTACGAATCCGAAAAATCTCAGTGCCCATCCCTGGTCATCAGATGACGGGACTATGCGTATCTCGATTTGCTTCTCGTCCCAGATGCGCCGTCCGGCAATCAGCGAAGCCCGCTTCAGCATGTATCGCCTGGCTGCGCGTACCTCGGCATGTCTCGGAAAGGCGAGCGCAAACGCCGGGGCTATCCCCACCAGCGGCGCGAGTATGGCTGGCGCGCCGAGGAAAACGGCGCCGAGAGCGGCTATGCCAACTCCTGCGCCAATGGCCGTGGTTGTTGCGCGCTTCCGGATATTGGCCCCGTAACGCCACGCGGCAAACTCCGGCCGCAGCGGTTTTCCGATCCGGATGAGGTCGGTGCCTTCGCTGAGCCGCCCCAGCCCGATTTCGTCGGTCGACGTCCGCTTGCGGGTTGCCCTGAACTCCCGCTCGCATTCCTCTATCGCCTCCCACCGCTGTTCCATGGGAGTGAGGTTCCACCGCCCGCATTTCGAGCAGACCGCCCACAGCCGGCCCTTGTTCGAATCGAATGCGAGACGGCGGCCGACGGGGAAATTCTCTATCGCCT
>JBPCJP010000102.1:0-8163 GCA_051005175.1 Gemmatimonadaceae bacterium
ACGGCGCCGGTCGTGACGTCAGTTCGCGTGAACCACGGAACCTATGGAATGGCGTCGCGCGTCAAATGGCTTCTCTCCATCGACAGCTCGGCCATCCTCGCGATGGTGGACCCTGTCGGAGTCGAGAATGAAGCAGTGCCGAATGGATTCTTCTTCGGAAACGAAACGCGGAATTTCCAGGCGCGGATGGACAGCGTATGGGATGTCGCTCCCTCGCCGGACTGGGGAGCAGTCGCGTTCTCGCGCGCCTACGTCATGAATCCGGGTGAGCACGACAGCATTCCGGCTGCGATGCTGCAGCAGGTCGCGCGACGCACCGGAATCGACACCGCGACAATCCGGACGGGATCTTTTGCCTCGAGCGGCATGTCGCTGGCCCGCGCGATAGCGCAGCCGGGCACTATCACTGTGCCCGCCGATGCGCGTGCAACCGGAGCGGCTGATGCATCCGCGCCCAGGATGTATCCGATCGCCCTCGGCTGGCGCGTGCGCTGGACGCAGGACGGTCTCGTCGCGCTCGGCAGCAGTCCGGTTCGCGTGCAGGACGATGAGCCATCCGCGACCTGGGCGTCTCTCGATCCGAAAACCGGCGCGTTCCACGGCACGCTGCCGCTGAATGCGAAGATTTTCGATCCACAATGGGTGCACGGACCGGTTCTCGACATTTCGATCCCGGTCGACATGCAGACTGCGCCGGCAATCCAGGTTGCAGGTGGCGGTCGCACATTCGACATCGAGACCTCTCGCGGCGTGATCGTCGCGCGCGAAACAACGCAGGGCGCATCACCGGCAGGCGCGACGTATACGATCGGTTCGGGGAAGGCGCTTGCAGCTACGAAGGGCGGACGGTACATACTCGCGCTGGCTCCGCGCGCGACGGCCGCTTCGTACGAGTCGCCGGTCGAGGCGGTCGTCTACGTCGTGGGCTGGTAGAGAGCCGCTAGCGGCCGATCCGTCTGAGCTCGACGAGCAGGCAGCGGTCCTGAACCACATCGATGCCAGCGCGGGCAAGCTGCTCCGCCGCTTCGTCATTCCGAATCCCGAGTTGAAACCAGACTGACTTCGGCCGGCTTGCGATTATGTCGTCGAGATGTGGCGGAATGTCCTCCGGCTTGCGGAACACGTTCACCATGTCCACCGGTTCAGGTATCGCCGATACGGTCCGGTAGACCGGCTCGCCAAGCATCTCGGTGGCATCCGGGTAGTAGACCGGGACCGGAATTATGTCGAACCCCGCGCGTTGAGCGTATTCCGGCACGAAGGACGCGGGACGATGCTCTCCTTCCTTGATGCCCAGCACTGCGATCCGCCGGGTCTCCGAAATAACGTGACGGATTCCTTCTCCTGAATCGATAATGTGGTCCCGCCAGCTCGCGACGACGGTCTGGGTGTCTGCAGTACTCATCGCGTCTGTACACTGCAACGAGCGAGCCGCGCGGGGTAACGCGTGAATGTCACCCCGGATAGATTTCGGCTCGCTGGAAGTACCAAAAATGGAGAAATACCGAAAATGCGAATGCTGGTTCTCGGGGCGGGGCTTCAGGGCTCCGCCTGCGCGTATGATCTGTTGCAGAACGAGGAAGTCACCGAAGTAAGACTTGCCGACATCGATACGGGGCGCCTTGCCCCGTTTCTTGCACCATACTCGGGGAAGCGTCTCATCCCGACGCCTCTCGACGTCCGCGATGGCGAGGCCGTGAGGGCGTTAATGGGTGAAGCTGACGCGGCGATGAGCGCAATTCCCTATTACTTCAACCTCGATCTCGCCCGGCACGCCGCGACGGCAGGCGTCCACTTCTCTGACCTCGGCGGCAACACCGACATCGTCTTCGAGCAAAAGAAGCTCGACGCGCAGGCAAAAGAAAAAGGGATCACGATCGTGCCGGACTGCGGCCTGGCGCCCGGCATGGTGAATATCCTGGCTCAGCATGGCATAGACCAGATGGACTCCACGCAGGAGGTGAAGATCTTCGTCGGAGGGCTGCCCCAGAATCCCGAGCCGCCGCTAAACTACCAGATCGTTTACTCGCTCGAGGGCGTGCTCGATTATTACACGACGCTCTCATGGGTCGTGCGCGACGGGAGGCGCGAGCAGGTCAAGGCACTGTCCGAGATCGAGCCCGTCGAATTTCCGGCACCGGTCGGCGAGCTCGAGGCGTTCCACACCGCGGGCGGGCTGTCGACGATGGCGTTCCGTTACGAGAAGGAAATCCCGGTGATGGAGTACAAGACCCTGCGCTACCCCGGCCACGCGAAAATCATGGAGGCGATACGGGAGCTGGGTCTCCTCGATCTCGAGCCGGTCGACGTGAAGGGAGTGCGTGTTGCGCCCCGCGACGTCGCGGTTGCAGCGATGGGCGCGCGGCTCACAAAACCCGAGGGTCGTGATCTTGTCGCGTTGCGCGTGATTGTGACAGGAAAAAAGGCCGGCGAGGCAAAGACCGTCAAGTTCGACCTCATCGACAAGTATGACGAGGAGCGCGGAATCAGCGCGATGATGCGCACAACCGGCTACTCACTTTCCATAACGGGGCAGATGCAGGCGCGCGGAGAAATTGCTCTCGCGGGTGTTCACACGCCGGATGAATGCGTGCCGGCTGAGAAGTACATCGACGAACTCGGGAAGCGGGGGGTGGAGATCCGGGTTTCAGCTTCATAAGGCCCCGCGATCACCGTCCGAAATTCGCCAGCGTCTGGCCCATTACGTCCATCATCGACCGGGCACCAGCCCGGTTTCTGCCGTTATAGATGAACGTGAACGCGATCACCTCTCCATTAATCGCTGTAACGTAGCCGCTCAGCGCCACTACGTCGTTGGTGGTGCCGGTCTTGGCGTGGAGATTTCCCTGCGCCAGGCCGCCGCGCATGCGCCGGCGCATCGTCTCGGACTGGCCCGCAACGGGCAGGGATGCGTGGAACCATGGTCCCCACTCCGCCCTGTGGGCGTAGCCGAGCATCTGGGTCATTGCGCGCGGTGTAACGCGGTCGAGCGTTGAAAGCCCGCTTCCGTCCGCAATCTGAAGCTGCATGGTGTCCGCCTTCACTTTCTGGGCGAAGAACTGCCTTAGCACGGCCTGGCCGCGCTCCGCAGTTCCCTGGACGTCGCGATCAGGCCCGCGCGCCGCGTTTCTCAGCAGGAGCTCGGCAAAATGATTAATGCTTGCCCGGTTCATTGTCGCGACAATGCGGTCGAGAGTCGGCGACTCGAGACTCGCAAGTTTCTCTGCGCTGGCCGGAGTCTTCCCCATCCTGATTCCGCCATCGACGGCGATCCCCTTCGCTATGAGCGCTGAGTGGAGCGCGCCGGTTGCGAACGACGCGGGATCCTCGACGACGTACTGATAACGTCGCGGCGGAGAATTTCTGCCGATTGTCCCTGACACGGATATTGTCCCCGCGCTCGAGCGCCTGACCGACAGGCTTGCACCGCTCCCGGCGACAGTCCTGACGTTGCTCGTAAGTGGTATTGCACTTGTGGCGGGTTCCAGGCGGACCCCGCTGGGCTCTATCGTGACCCAGACCAGGTTCTCATTGAGTGAAAGGCCCGAGACTCGCGCCGCATAGCCCGACTGCAGGTACCGGGTGAGCCATCCCTCAGGGATTTTCCTGTCGTCGAAGGCGGTGTCATCGCCGATAACCTGACCGGTGACGCGCCGCACGCCCCTGGCGACGAGCTGGTCGGCCAGGAAGTTCATCGGAGCTTCCGGACCGCCACTCATGTAGCGACCCGAGAGCGCCGGGTCACCATCGCCGCGAAGGTAAAGGTTGCCAGCGAGAGTTCCGTCCGGCCGCAGGCTTCCGTCGTGGAGCACATCGGTACTGAACCTGTAGCGTGGGCCGAAGCGCTCGAACACTGCTGCGGCGGTGAGCATCTTCATCGTCGATGCGGGGACCAGAGGCGTTCCTGCATTGTGGGTGTAGAGCGTGTCCCCCCTGGTCAGGGAAACTGCCATCACCCCGAACGTGCCGTTGCTCACGCGGTTGGCGAACGACGCCATATCCGATGCCAGGGCCGGCGCGCTCCGCGGGGCTGTCGCATTGATCACCGGGGCAGGGCGAGGCGCAGCCTTCCTGACGGTCTTTTTCTTTGCCGCCGCCTTCTTTTTCGGCGCTGCCTTCTTCTTTGTCGCCGAGCTTGTCTGCTTTTTTTTCGCCGCCTGGGATGTCGACGGCTGAGGGGCCACGATGACGGCCGCGAGCATTACGACGGCCAAGGCCCTGAGTTTGCGATACTGCATCTTGTCGGGTTGAGCGTTCAGTGCGCCGCGGCGCGTTCTCTAGATACACCACTGAACGCGAAATTCACACCACTATCTGCCGCATTGGCCGCTGTCTAGGCAAATTCGGCCGGGATTGGTAACTTCACGCTAATGACCGCACTCAAGAGGAAGACCGATGGCTGAACGGCACAATACAGTCCGTGAGGGAATCATCGCCGGATTTATTGGCGCGACAGTCATCGTCCTGTGGTTTGCGGCAATAGACATAACCTCGGCCGGCGCTTTCTACACACCCGCGACTCTCGGAGCGGGGCTGCTCAGCATACTCGGCAGGCCCGCAATGATGCCCGATACGACGGCGACTAACGTCATCATTTACACGATCTTCCACTACGCCACGTTCGCCCTGGTGGGCGTGATCATCGCGAGCATCGTGCACCAGTCGGTGCGGACCCCTGCGATTCTCGCTGGATTCCTCATCGCGTTCGTGGCGTTCGAGCTTGGCGCGATCGGACTCACCACGCTGCTGGCTGAGTCGAGCCTTGGCACCCTTGCCTGGTATCAGATCTTCATAGCGAACCTGCTGGCGACGGCGGCGATGTTCTTCTACATGTGGCGCAGGCACCCGAACCTGAAGCGCGACATAGACAGGGCGCTCGGCGGGACGGACGATCATCAGGCCAGAAGGGCTGACGAGCCGATGACCCGCCCCTAGGCGGCGCTTCGCTTCCAGTCGACCTGGGCGGAGGCGGTGTCGTCCTCCCCGCGCGCCGCCCATTTGAAGAACACGACAGTCATGATGATCATGAAGATCACGCCCCCCGGGACCCACATGATCAGTCCGCCGAGCATCTGATCCTCCATCGGGGAGAGATTCATGATCCTTGGCGCTGAGGCGTAGTAAGGGTACAGGATCGTGTCCGCCATCACGATGTATACCGCGATGACGGACATCGGGATGATCATGAGGAAGCTGTAGAGCATCTGCCCGGGGTAGGAGAGGCGCGGAAGCTCCGGCAGCTGGCTGGCGAGCGGCCACCACATAAGCACCGCAGCCGCCATGAACATCAGGTGCTCGAGAATGTGGATGTCGTGGCTTTCCATCGCCGCGTTGTAGAGCGCGGGCACGTGCCAGCCGGCGATGACAGCGTTGAAGATCAGGAAGCATGCGAGCGGCCGCGTGATACGGGACGCGATGGCACGGATCGCCCCCAAACGCAGAAGGGTCCGCAGCATCCAGCCCGGAACACCGGCGAGCATCAGGGGCGGCATGAGCATCGTGAGCAGGAGATGCTGCACCATGTGGCCGCTGAAGAGATAGTTGTCGCTGAGGTCGTGAATCGGGCCGTTGAGCGAGCCGAATATCACGAAGAGGGCGGAGAAGAAAGAAAGCTTTCTCCAGCCGCTCACCTGCTCCCCAGGCTTGCCTGTTTCCGCCCTGATGAGGTAGATGGCGGCGAGAACGAGCAAGCCGATGACAGTACTCGGGTGAAGCGACCACTTCAGCCAGCTGAACTGGGTGAAGGGGTGAAGCAGCGCGAAGAACATTTAACCCTCTGTCCCTACTTGCTGTCCGCAGTCCGTAGTATCAGCCCGGACCGAACCTCGCCACCAGCTGGCCGAAGAGAAAGAGCAGCGCAATCCCCGTCAGCGCCGCGATCAGCAGCGGCCCGGTGAAGAGTGCGCGGAACAGCTTGTGGTCGTACTTGAGGTGCATGTAGAACATCACGACGATCACGAATTTCAGACCCGAGAGAATCAGCAGCATCGGGACGAAGATCCGCGACGCGACGAGAGACGGGATGTAGTAGGCCCAGACTTCCCAGATCGTTATGACGGTGAGTATTACCGCGACCTTCCAGTATGTGGACCAGCCGGGGTGATGCTTGTCCTCGCCGCCCGCGTGCCCGTCAGCGGCCGCCTGTTCCGTGTGAGCTGGATCGTGTGCCATGATGGTCTACTCTATGAGGTAAACGACGGTGAAGATCACGATCCACACGACGTCGACGAAATGCCAGTACAGTGCCGCTATGTCTACGTTCAGCGCGTCAGCCGGTCCGAGTCCGCGGCGGTAGTCGATCGCCAGCAGCGAGACGAGCCAGATCACGCCTGCCGTCACGTGCGCGCCGTGAAACCCGGTCAGCGTGAAGAATGAAGAGCCGAACAGGTTCGTGCTGAGCGTCAGTCCTTCGTGCACGAACGAAGTGAACTCGTACGCCTGGAAGCCAAGGAACGTTGCTCCAAGCAGGGCGGTCATCCACAGCCAGAGCTTCGACGAGCCGAGGATCCTCTCTCCTCTCGTGCGCTTCGGGAGGTTCTTATTCTGTACCGCCGACAGCGCCAGCACCATCGCCAGCGACGACATCAGAAGCACGAACGTAGAAGCCGACGTGATGGGAATGTCGAGGATCGGCTCGAAATGCCGGCCGTCCGGGCTTGTCCACTCCTCGTGCGGGAACGGACCGACGATGCTGCGGCCCTTGTAGATCAGGTAAGTCGAGATGAGCGATATGAACAGCATGCACTCCGAGCCGATGAAGGCCCAGATCGCGATCTTCCTGCTGTCGAGACCGGTCGTCGTGTAGTGGTGCGCGGCTGGTGCGGACATGGTTTAGTGGTGCTCCGGCTCGAGCGGGCTCAGGAGCCAGCTGTATAGTGCAACGACCATGATGGCCGCGCCGAGGAAGGTTAGAGCCATGGTTGTAATGAGGCCGCAGAACATTATCACCATCGCCAGGGCCACGATCATCGGCTTGACGGTGCTGTATGGAAGCACGATGCCGAGCTCCTCCGAAGACTTGCCCTCCTGCGAGTTGATCCGGGCGCTCTCGGCGTCCTTTTCTGTTCCCTCCCACAGCGGGTAGCGCGACGTGACAGTCGGGAGGACAGCGAAGTTGTACTCGGGAACGGGTGACGGAATCGTCCACTCGAGAGTTCCCGCGCCCCACGGATTCGACCCCGCGATTTCACCGCGCTTGCGGCTCATGAAGAAATTGTAGACGAAAATCGCGGTTGCGAGAACGAGCATGTAGGCGCCGATGCTCGAGATCAGGTTGAACGTGTCCCAGCCCTGTCCCGAGTCGTACGTATAGATGCGGCGGGGCATTCCCAGCATTCCGGAGAAGTGCATGGGGAAGAACGTGAGGTTCATAGCGATGAAATTCAGCCAGAAATGAACGTTGCCAAGCCGCTCGCTCATCATCCGGCCGGTCATCTTCGGGAAGTAGTAGTAGATGCCGGCGAATATTCCCATTATCGACCCGCCGAACAGCACGTAATGGAAGTGCGCGACGATGAAGTAAGTGTCTGTCTGCTGGAGGTCGGCCGGCGGCGACGAGTGCATGACGCCCGAGATTCCGCCGATCGTGAACAGCGCAACGAGGCCGATCGCGAACTTCATCGCGCTCGTGAACCTCAGCTGGCCCTGCCACATCGTGCCTATCCAGTTGAAGATCTTCACGCCTGTCGGGATCGCTATCAGCATCGTGCTCACGGCGAAGATGCTGTCGGCTATCGGCCCCATGCCGACTGCGAACATGTGGTGAGCCCACACACCGAACCCGAGCGCGCCGATGAGAATGCCCGAGTACACCATCACAGGGTAGCCGAACAGCGGCTTCCTCGAGAACGTGGGCAGCACCTCCGAGACGAGCCCGAAAGCGGGAAGAATCAGGATGTAGACTTCGGGGTGGCCGAAGATCCAGAACAGATGCTGCCAGAGAAGGGGATCTGCCCCCGCGGCAACTGCGTAGAACTGCGTGCCGAAAAACCTGTCGAACAAAAGGAACACGAGCGCAACGGTGATCACCGGGAACGCCAGGATCACGAGGAACTGCACGACGAACGACATCCACGTGAACATCGGCATCCGCATGAGCGTCATGCCCGGAGCGCGGAGGTTGATGATCGTCGTTATGAAGTTGAAGGCCGCCGCAAGCGATGA
>JBPCJP010000103.1:0-18956 GCA_051005175.1 Gemmatimonadaceae bacterium
GCCATGGCCGGATGTTTTCCAGCACCTGAAGTAGCGCCGGCCGTACTGGAAGCCACCGCTGCACGAGACAGGCATGCGCCCGTTCATCTGAACGAGGCCGAGCTCGAGACCCATCGCGGCGGTGGCAAGCTTCCATGTGGACGCCGGAGGATACGTGCCCTGGATGACCTTGTTGAACAGCGGCCGTCGCGGATCCTCCTGAAGCTCCTTCCAGTACGCCGCAGGTATGCCGCCGGTGAATCGGTTGGAATCGAAGCTCGGATGGCTGTACAGCGTCAACACGCCGCCGGTTTTCGGGTCAATGGCTATCAAACCGCCGGAGAACTCGAGAGAATCGGTGAAAATCGCTGCGGCGTATTTCTGCAGGTCGAGATCGATGTTTGTCTTCATCGACGGGGCGCCGACCGGATCCCTGTCCGGTCTGGGGCCGGCACCGGTCACGGGGCGGCCCCTCGCGTCCACTTCATCGAAGCGCTGGCCCTCCTGGCCCCGGAGGACGCTCTCGTACTGCTTCTCGAGCCCCCCCTTCCCGATTGTCTGCCCTGGCTTGTATCCGGCGAACTCCTCGAGATTCAGCTCCTTCTCGGAGATCTCACCGGTGTACCCGACGAACGACGCGACTACCGATCCCTCGGGATAGAATCGCTTCGGCACCGACTGGATGATCAGCCGGGGATAGTCGATCCGGTGCTCCTCGAGGACTGAAACGACGTCGATCGAAGCATCGGCAAGCACGACGGTGGGACGTGTCGGTGCGCGGTTGTAGCGACGGATTGCCGCGTTTATGTCGTAGTCCGAAAGCTGGAGTGTCTGCTGGAGCTGGCTGAGCGAGTGCCTGAGGGAATCGAGACTTGGAGCGGTGATCGATACTGAGTACGCCGGCAGGTTCTCGGCGATAATCTGGCCTTTCCTGTCGTAGATGATTCCCCGGGGCGCGGGAAGCGGAATCTCGCGAAGCCGGTTCTCCTCGGACTGCCTCTGGTAGGATTCGCTCTGAAGGACCTGGGCGCGGAAAAACGCGCTCAGCAGCAGCACAAAACCAACCGCGAGTCCGACGGAGGTTATCCGGGTGCGGCGCGCAATGTCGTTGGGATGAAAGCTCATACTCGGGACGGCTCCAGCAGTGGCTTCATTATGAATAGCAGGAGGACGCCCGCAACGGCAGTCGCTGCCGCCGAAAGAGGCGACCAGAGGAGGAGCTGCTGAATGAGCTCGACGCCGGCGACCCGCTGCTCGACACTGAAGTAGATGACGTCGAACACCCACTTGCCGAGGAAGAAGAAGAATGCGTTGAGCGCGATGTTGTCGGCGAAAAAAACCGCCTTGAGCCACGACGCCAGGTATCCCACGACAGTCATGGCCACGGCCCCCGAGCCGAGCGCATCGGGCGTCAGCGAGTCAGAGACGATGCCGAGGAGGAGCCCGATTATCGCGCCCCACGCCGGCCTGACCCGGATCGCCGAAAGCAGAAGCGCGAGGACCAGGAAGTCCATCGGCGCCCGCCAGCCCAGGAGGGGCCGGAGGGTGTAGTGGAGCAGGACGAGGATCAGAAACGTCGCGAGCGCGCGGGCTATGCTGCCCAGGTTCATCAGAGGCCTCTGGTCGGGCTCGACGGCCTCGACGTTGTATCGCGCTGGATTGAATCGCGGCGTATCGAGTCCCGCCTCGCTGCGTCGCGCCGTGCCGCTTCGCGGCGCCTGGCGGCTGCCGCTGCCGCGGAGTCGGTGAGGACCGGCGCGACTGGCGCCCGCCTCATGGTGTCGGGCATGAGCTCCGGCGGCAATCCACCGGGCACCTGTATCGCCTGGTCACGCTGCATCGTATCGAGTGCCGCGCGTCGTGCAGCTGCCTCGGCAAGCGCTGCGCTCCTCGCGGCTGAATCGCCGGCCACGACGATTCGCTGAGCGGCAGCTTCGGCCGCGGCAGCAGTGCTCCAAACGGTCTCGAAGCCCTGATTCACCCTGTTCGACCTCAGGATCATCACTGCTCCAACATCTGCGGGGGAAACAGCCGGCCGGACGAGGTACGACCGGGCCCAGCCCTCCGAGGTACTCACCTCGGAAAGTACTGTCCCGATGGGGATTCCGCGGGGCCATACGCCACCGAGACCCGAACTCATCACCTGTGACCCCGGTGCGAGCTGGCTCCTGAACGGGATGCCGCGCAACTCCATCAGATATCCCGTCGTCGCGCTCGCGGCGTGAGCCTGCACGATGCCGAAAGCGGATCCATCCTCGGACATCGCGCTGACACGGAAATCAGGATGGGTCCAGATCATCGCCTCGCTCATCGTGGGGTCGACGGTCGTAACCATTCCGACGACGCCTTCGGGAGAAACAACCGGGCTGAGCCGTGTCACGCCGGCGTTCGAGCCTGCGGTGAGCGTCATTGTCGTGACATCTCTTATCCCGCGCCCATGAATCGCCTCGGCCGGGACGAAGCCAAACTTAAGGCGGGATCCGAGCCCAATGAGTTCACGCAGCCGCTCGTTCTCCGTTTCGAGAGCGCCGACCGTCATGGCGCGAAGCGCTACGCTGTCACGAATCGCCGTGCGCGCGTTGTCGAGCAGGAGCGAGCGCCGGCTTGCCTCGGCACGCTCCTGAAGCATCACGAGCGGCGCCAGGAAAGTGCGCCGCATCGAGCTTGCCACGGGATCGCGAAGGTTGTCTGGCAGACCGCGGGCGACCAGCGCGAGAAGCGCCGCGCCCGCGAGAACCGTCAGGTCAACACGACTGTTGCTTCGTACTGCGCGTGCCACTGCAAGTACCTCAGGTGGCCAGCACGGACCAGTACTTTTCCTCGTCGTCGAGGATACGGCCCGTTCCGCGAACCACGCACGTCAGGGGATCTTCATCCACGTGAATCGGGAGTCCTGTCTCCTGCGAGAGCAGAACGTCGAGCCCGCGAATCAGCGCGCCACCGCCGGTCATGACGATGCCGCGCTCGACGATGTCCGCCGCGAGCTCGGGTGGTGTAATCTCCAGGGCGCGTCTCACCGCGCCGACAATCTGCTGAATCGGTTCCTGGACCGCATCGCGAATCTCGGCCGAATGAATGCGGATGCTTTTCGGGATACCCGAAACGAGGTCGCGACCCTTCACTTCCATCTCGCGCTCCTCGCCGATCGGGTAGGCCGAGCCAATCTGGATCTTCACCTGCTCCGCCGTCGATTCCCCGATCAGCAGATTGTAATTCTTGCGCATAGACTGGAGAATCGCCATGTCGAGCTCGTCCCCGCCGGTGCGGATCGACGTGTCGCTGACGATGCCGGAAAGAGCGATTACGGCGATCTCGGTGGTGCCTCCGCCGATGTCTATGACCATGTTGCCGGTTGGTGTCTCGACGGGCAATCCCACGCCGATTGCTGCAGCCATGGGCTCTGCGACCATAAAGACTTCCTTGGCTCCGGCGCCGAGAGCAGAGTCGCGGACAGCGCGCTTCTCAACTTCAGTGATCCCGGATGGAACGCAAACGATGACCCGCGGCTTCACCTTGAATACGTGGTTCTCGATGATCAGCGCAAGGAAGTAGCGAAGCATCTTCTCGGTCACGTCGAAGTCGGCGATGACTCCGTCCTTCATCGGCCTCACCGCGATCACGCCTTCAGGCGTGCGCCCGAGCATGCGCTTGGCCTCGAGTCCTACCCCCTTGATCTTCTTCGTCTCGCGGTCGAGCGCCACTACGGACGGCTCGTTGAGAACGATTCCCTGGCCCTTTACGTAAATGAGCGTGTTCGCTGTGCCGAGGTCGACGGCGATCGCGTTCGCGGGGAAGAAGGAAGTGCTCTTGAAGGGCCAGCGCATGAAGATCCCGTTGCTAGTTCAGAAATGAGTCGGCGTCTTTCAGAGGCAAGCCGAATGCCTCAGCGACCGCGGGGTACACAACCTGTCCATCTATTACGTTGAGTCCCTTGAGAAGCGGGACACTCTCCTGCAGCGCGCGCTTCCAGCCGAGATTCGCCAGCCGCATCGCATACGGGAACGTCGCGTTCGTGAGGGCGAGAGTCGAGGTGCGAGGAACTCCACCCGGCATGTTCGCGACACCATAATGAATAACCCCATCCACCACGTAAGTGGGGTTTTCGTGCGTCGTCGCCTTTATCGTCTCAACGCAGCCGCCCTGGTCGATGGCGACGTCAACGATGACTGATCCGGGTTGCATTGTGCTGAGATCCTCGCGGCGGATGAGCCGTGGTGCGACAGCTCCCGGGATGAGCACGGCGCCTACGACGAGATCCGCGGTCGAGATCTGCTCCAGGATATTGTGACGATTCGAATAGATCAGCGTCACATTCGCCGGCATGACGTCGGAGAGGTAGCGAAGGCGCTCGAGAGACAGGTCGAGCACGGTGACCTTGGCGCCCATTCCGGCGGCCATTTTTGCAGCATTGATTCCCACTACCCCGCCGCCGAGAATCACGACTTTTGCGGGGGCGACTCCGGGAACTCCGCCGAGCAGGACGCCGCGTCCGCCGTAGAGCTTCTCCAGATACTTTGCGCCTTCCTGGACGGCCATGCGGCCCGCCACCTCGGACATCGGTGTCAGCAGTGGCAGCTCGCGGCTGGGCAACTCAACCGTCTCGTACGCGATGCACCGTGCACCGCTGTCGATGTGAGCGCGGGTCAGCTTCTCGTCGGCTGCGAAGTGGAAATACGTGAAGATCGTCTGACCTTCGCGCATCATCGGCCACTCGGGAGCGATCGGCTCCTTCACCTTCATTATCATGTCAGATTCGCCCCACACTGATGCAGCGTCGGGGGCTATCTGCGCTCCAACGGAGGTGTAGTCAGCGTCGGTGAAGCCGCTGCCCTCGCCGCCTCCCTGCTGGACGAGCACCGTGTGACCCGCAGAAACGAGCGCCTCAGCGCCCGCGGGCACGAGCGCGATTCGATTTTCGTTTGTCTTTATCTCTTTCGGAACGCCGATCTTCATTTCGATTTCGTGAGAAGTTGAAATATCATTCCGCGCTTAGCAGGCCCCGCGGGGCCCAAGGCTCAGGATGGTCTGTGAATCAGGTGAGAAAAACTCGCGACACACCTCGGCTACCGTCTCGCGGGAAATTCCGTCAACAATTGAAAGGAGCTCGTCAAGGGTGCGGTATTCCTCGTCGTACAACTCGGATCCCGCAGCCCTGTACATCCGGGAAGAAACACTCTCCAGCGAAAGTGTAATCTGACCCTTTAGCTGGCTTTTGCCAGCGGTCAGCTCATCCTCGGGAATCCCTTCCGTGGCAATCAGCCGGAGCTCGTCCCGAATGGCGTCGGCGGCCTTCCCTGCCGTTTCCGGCGCCGTGCCGACGTAGATGCCGTGGCTACCTGAATCCCTGTGAAACGACTGGAACGTGAACACCGAATAGGCGAGGCCCAGGTCCTCGCGAATTCGCTGAAAGAGGCGCGAGCTCATCCCGCCACCCAGCAGCATTCCGACCAGACCGAGGGCATGCCGGCGGGGGTCACTATGCGGCATCGTCGCCGAGCCGAAAACGATATGGGTCTGCGCCCCTTCGCGCTCCACGTGCCTGATGACAGGGGGCATCGCGACCGCCGGGGGCGGAGGCGATGGCGAGGCTGTCTTTGCCGGGATGTCGTCCCAGCCGGCGTCAGCCAGAATTCCGACGAGCTCGTCGTGCTCGATGTTGCCGGACGCCGCCAGAACCACGTTGCCAGGGTGATAGGCGCGGTCATGCAATGCGCGGAGATCGCCGGGCGTGAGCGCGGTGACCGACTCACGAGTCCCGAGAATCGGATAACCGTGCGGGTGGGAGCCCCACAGCTCGGCGCCGTGCAGCTCGAACACGAGGTCGTCCGGGGTGTCGTAAACGGTGCTTATCTCCTCGAGCACGACCTTCCGCTCGAGATCGAGGTCCACCTGCCGCAGCAGGGGGCTGAACATGAGGTCTCCGAGGACGTCCGCGGCCTGGGCCACGTGCTCGTCGAGGACGCGCGCCTGATACGACGTGTGCTCGCGCGAGGTCCAGGCATCGAGCGAACCGCCGAGTGTCTCGAGGGCAAGGGCCAGGTCCTTCGTCGTTCTCGTCGGTGTTCCCTTGAACACCATGTGCTCGAGCATGTGCGAGACGCCCATCACCTGCGGCGGCTCGTTGAGCGATGCGGCACGCACCCATGCCCCCAAAGCAACCGACCGCACTCCCGGCATGTGCTCCGAGAGTACGGTCAGTCCGTTCGAGAGAACAGTGCGGCGAAGTGCGAGCTCAGCCTTCGTCGCGAATGCGCTCACTCTTTGCTGCGACCTCCACCACTGCGCGGCGACCGGCTGCGTGGCCGGCGCGGACGGTCGCTGCGCTCACGCGCTTCGCCGCCCTCGGCCGCCACCGTCTCGCCTTCGTCGCTCGAGCCGTTCACTGCAGCAGGTGCAGCGGCGCCCTCGAAGGGAGATCCGCCCTCTGCGTCGGGCTTTGGCACGAGCGCCTTCATGGACAGGCGAAGCCGTCCGCGCTCATCGCGCTCGAGCAGCTTGACCTTCACCCGGTCGCCCTTGCTCACGACATCTTCAGTCTTCTCCGTGCGGCCGTGCTTGAGCTCGGAGATGTGAACGAGGCCTTCCGTTCCGGGCATGATCTCGACAAAAGCGCCGAATGCAGTCGTGCTCTTGACCGTGCCCTCGTACGTGTCGCCGATGATCGGCTCGGCGGTGAGCGCCTGTACCATCTGGCGCGCACGCTCCATCGCCTCTCCGCCAACGGCGGCGATCGTGACGAGTCCTGCATCGTCAACGGTCAACTCGGCGCCTGTCTCTTCCTGAATTCCGCGGATCGTCTTGCCCTTCGGCCCGATGAGCTCGCCGATCTTCTCGGGGCTGATCGAGATGGTGACGATGCGTGGGGCGTAGGCCGAGAGGTCTGCGCGCGGCGCGTCGAGCGCCTTCTTCATCTCGCTGAGGATGTGGAGGCGGCCCTCGCGCGCCTGGTCGAGGGGTTCCTTCATTATCTCGATCGAAAGACCCATGACCTTGATATCCATCTGGATCGACGTGATGCCTGTATCGGTACCTGCGACCTTGAAGTCCATGTCGCCGAGGTGATCCTCGGTACCGAGGATATCGGTGAGGATCGCGTACTTGTCGCCTTCCTTGATTAGCCCCATCGCGACGCCGGCGACTGCCTGGCGGATCGGGACACCTGCATCGAACAGCGCGAGCGATCCACCGCAGACGGAAGCCATCGACGAAGATCCGTTCGACTCGAGAACGTCGGAGACGATTCGAATCGTGTACGGGAACTCGTCGAACGGCGGCAGCACGCTCTGAAGCGCGCGCTCGGCCAGGTTGCCGTGGCCAATCTCACGACGGCTCGTGCCGCGCATCGGGCGGACTTCACCGGTCGAGAAAGGCGGGAAGTTGTAGTGGAGCATGAACGACTTTGTAGTCTCGCCCTTGTCGTCGATCGAGTCGAGGCGCTGCACATCCTGTGCTGTGCCGAGGGTGATCGCGACGAGCGCCTGCGTCTGGCCGCGCGTGAAGAGCGCTGAGCCGTGGGCGCGCGGGAGGACTGTCGTGTCGATGCTGATGTCGCGGACTTCCGCCGGTCCGCGGCCATCGACGCGCTTGCCGGTGTCGAGCACCTGGGCGCGAAGGGCGTTGTACTCGACGTCACCGACGAGATTGCCGATGTCCTTCGAGTTGTCGGGGAATTCCACCAGCAGTGCTTCGGCCATCTGCTTCTTCACGAGCTCGACTGCGGCGATGCGGGTGTGCTTCTCGTCCTGGTTGATCGCGGCCGAAATTTTCGTGCGGCCCATCTCGTCAACGCGGGCGACGAGCGCCTGGTTCATCTCCGGCTTCTTCCACTCCATCTTGGGCGTGCGGCCGCGGGAGAGGAGTTCTTCCTGCATCGCGATCAGTTCGCGGATTCCGCCCTGCGCGACGTTGAGCGCGTCGAGTACATCGTCTTCGCTGACTTCGATCGCTCCGCCCTCGACCATCATTATGGAGTCCTGCGTGCCAGCGACGACGACGTCCATGTCGCTGTAAGGGAGCTGCTGGAAGGTCGGGTTGAGGATCCAGTTCTCCTGGACGCGTCCGACGCGCACTGCGGCGATCGGTCCGAGGAAGGGGATCTTCGAGTTGTTTATCGCGAACGATGCCGCGAGGAGCGCGATGACGTCTGCGTCATTCTCCTGATCAGCCGAGATGACGTAAATGTAGACCTGGATCTCGTTCTTGAATCCTTCGGGGAAGAGCGGCCTGATCGAGCGGTCGATGATCCGTGCCTTCAGGATCTCCGAGTCGTGCGGCCTGCCTTCGCGCTTGATGAATCCGCCGGGGATCTTTCCGGCTGCGTACGCCTTGTCGCGGTATTCGACGAGGAGGGGGAAGAAGGGCAGCGGGCTTTCCTTGTCGCTGACCGTCACCGCGGCGAGCACCATCGTGTCGCCGTACTGCACCAGGGCGGACCCTGCCGCCTGCTTCGCCATGCGGCCAGTCTCGATCGAGAGCTTACGGCCGGCGAACTCACGTTCAATTCTTTCCATCGGTTTCTTTGCCTTTGCTTGTTCTGGAGAGAACACAAAACGCGCGCGGGCACGAAAGTGCGCCCGCGCGCGGGACAGCTTCAGAAGTTCTGGCTAATGGCGGAGACCAAGGGCCGCGATGATCTTGCGATACCCTTCGAGGTCGGTCCGTTTTAGGTAGTCGAGCAGTCGACGGCGTCTTCCGACCATCTTCAGCAGGCCCTGCCGGCTGTGATGGTCCTTGTGGTGCTTGCGGAAGTGGTCGGTCAGGTAGTTGATGTTCTCGGTGAGAATCGCGACCTGGACCTGCGCGGAACCGGTGTCGGTTTCGTGCGTGCGGTACTTCTCGACTGTTGCGGTCTTCTGAAATGCCATTGTTGCTGTGTTCTCCGCGCGCGTGCGCGCTGGGTTTCTTTGATTCTTGCTAAGCCTTTAAAAATACCCAGCTTAGGGCATCAGGTAAAGGGGGGCAGGTGCCAGGAGTGGGCAGGTTTTGTTCAGATGGAGGACGAGGCAGTCCACGCGAGTTGCCAGTCGTCAGTTTTTCAGTTTCCAGTCATTTCGGAGGCCTTCATCCCTTCTGGTGAACAACCGGCGACCGACAACTCAGGACTGGAAACTCGCGACTCGCGTGGACTTCCCGCCTTTGCCGCAGTTCGCTGCTTGCTGGCACAATAGGGTACTCGATCTCGTCCCGTTCCGCGTATGCTGCTAGCGCGGCAGTCGTGGCAACATGGCTGGGATCAACGCCATATCCGGGGGTGACGCCCTGGTCTGCAGAATGGGCGTAATCCTTGGGCCCTTGATGTAACTGTGAACATACCTGACTGTCACTCAGGAAATACGGGTTAGAATCCCGTGGGGCCCACCGTTTCCTGCCGCTGATGACGTTGCCTTTTCCTTCGATTCTGCGTATGATCCAGAGTGACACTTGAGCTGGCCTGACAAGCCTGAGAAAGGCTCCGGTGGCACGTAGGACGGTGGACCCCCCTAAAGGGGCCTAAAGGGACTCACTCCCGCAGAGTGGGTCCCTTTTTTCTCGCTCTCCCAGAGGTGGCGTCAGGCTAAGGCATCGGAAGGCCTTGGGGGAGTGCCCGCTGCGCGGCCACGAGTTCGCTGAGCGTGACAACCCTGTATCCTCGCTTCCGCAGCTCGGGAAGCAGCCGTGACAGCACCCGGATCGTGTTCCGCCCCTTGTATCCGCCGTCGTGAAGAACGATCACTGAGCCCTTCCTCACCTCCATGAGAACGGTGCTCGTGGTTGCGCGAACCTCCTCAGCACGCTGTCGGCTTCGACAAGCGACTGCTCGTATCGAGCGGGCGAAAGCGAAATGCTCGCCTCGTTGCGGCTCATGTGGTTTCCGATCTCATTCCCTTCCCGCAGCGTTCGCACGACGAGGGAGTCGTTTCCGGCAATGCGCGACGAAATGAGAAAGAACGTCGCGTCTGCATCGTTCTAAACAAAGTGCTGCCAGAGCGCCAACCCGCTCCGCGATGGCTATGGCCTGTCCGTTGCCGGGGTGATGTCCCGTGTGACTGCCTCGATCTGGCCGTCCTGAATCAGCAGGTCGAATGTCTGCCCCGTCGCAAACTGGGCAGTCGACGAGAGAGTCCCACCATCCTTCCCGCGCGCTACCGCATAACCGCGCGATAACGTTGCAAGGGGACTGAGCGCGTGAAGCCGCCCCGCGGCACCCGAGACAAGTGACCGGCGGCGTTCCGCAGCGCGCAAGGAAGCGTTCTTCATATCGCGGGCGGTTGTCCTGAGCTCTGTCACCGCCGTTTGCCGACGCTGGAGTATCGCCCCTCTCAATCGTCGCCGCTGCCGCTCCAGCGCGGCATGAAGATCATCCAGCGACGGCACAGCCGATTCCGCCGCTGCGGAGGGCGTCGCTGCGCGCAGGTCCGCGACGAGATCGCACACTGTCACGTCGATCTCGTGGCCAACCGCCGAAATCACAGGGATCCCGCACGAAGCAATCGCCCGGGCGACACGCTCGTCGTTAAAAGCCCACAGGTCTTCACGCGATCCGCCACCGCGACCGACGATCAGGACATCTGCATGCCGCCACCGAGCGACGCGCTCGATCGCCCTGCATATCGACAGCGGAGCACCGTCACCCTGAACGACCGCCGGCGAGAGAACTATCCGCATTCCCGGACGGCGGCGCTGCGCCACCGAGACAATATCAGTGAACGCGGCACCGGTATGACTCGTCACGACCGCGATGCATCGCGGGTACCGGGGTATCTGGCGCTTCCGCTCGGGCGCGAGCAATCCGTCGGCGGTAAGCCGCGCGACTGTCTGTTCCATCGCCTTCCGCCACAGTCCGTCGCCGGAGGCTTCCATCTTTCCGACACGGAGCTGAAGCGTTCCCTTGCCCGCCCAGAATACCATCTGCGCAAGTGCGACGACTTCCATACCCTCGTCCGGCGCGGCGGGAATTCTCCACTGGTCACTGCTCCACACGACGCACGATATCTGCGCATCGGAATCCCGAAGGCTGAAGTACCAGTGACCGTTCCGGTTCTTCTTGAAGCCGGTCACTTCCCCTCGAACCCACAGGCGCGCGGGTACGGACCTCTCGATCAGGCGTTGTGTCCGACCATTGAGATCGGCAATCGTCATCGGTGACTCGCGGCTTCCGGCCGGAGCAGAGGGGAGATCTGCGGGAACGTGACCCGGCAGGAAGCGGGAATCACGCCGCTCGTAACTCATGCGCGACCCGCCACAGCCACCGCAGCACGAAGCGTATTAGAGAGCAGCATCGCTATTGTCATCGGCCCGACTCCGCCCGGCACGGGAGTAATGCGCGATGCGACTTTGCTTGCCGACTCGTAGTCGACGTCGCCGACCAGACGGTACCGCTTCGGCGATGCCGGATCGTCAATCCTGTTCACGCCAACGTCAATCACCACCGCGCCTGGCTTTATCATGTCGCCCGTCACGAGACCTGCGCGCCCGGTCGCAACTATGAGGATGTCAGCACGCTTCGTGTGAAACGGCAGGTCACGAGTATGCCTGTGACAGACGGTGACCGTCGCGTTTGCGCCGTCATTGTCCTGCATCAGTAGAGCGGCCATCGGCTTCCCGACAATGTTGCTGCGGCCGACTATCACGCACTCCGCCCCGCGCGTGTCGACATTTGAGCGACGCAGAAGCTCGATGATCCCGGCGGGCGTACATGGTACAAATCCATCCTGCTGGCCGGTGAGGAGCTTGCCAACGTTTACAGGATGGAAGCCGTCGACGTCTTTTCGCGGGTCTATCGTCCTGATCACCGCATCGGCGTCGATGTGCTTCGGAAGAGGCATCTGAACGAGTATCCCGTGAATCAGCGGATCCTCGTTGAGGGCGCGCACGACGCTCACCAGCTCTGCCTGCGACGTCGATTCGGGCAGCTGGACCTTCGCGCTGTGCATCCTTGCCTCGATGCACGCTCTTTCCTTGGCCCTTACGTAAACAGTGCTGGCCGGATCCTCCCCGACCAGCACGACAGCGAGACCCGGCCGCGTTCCCTTCTCGATGAGCTCCGCCGACTCCCCGGCTACTTCCTCGCGAATCTGCCGGGCGACAGCTACTCCGTCGATGATCTCAGCGGGCAAAATCCACCGCGCGTGTCTCGCGGATCAGGACAACCTTGATCTGACCCGGATACTGAAGCTCGGCCTCGATGCGCCGGGCGATCTCCTCGCTCAGCGTCGTCATGCGAGCATCGTCGACATCGTCGGGGGTGACGATCACGCGGACCTCGCGGCCCGCCTGGATCGCAAAAACCTTCTCCACCCCGCGATAACTGGAAGCAATCTTCTCGAGTCCCTCGAGACGCTTCACGTAAGTCTCGAACGCCTCGCGCCGCGCTCCCGGACGTGAGCCCGAGATAGCGTCGGCCGCCTGTACGAGAACAGATATCTCGCTCTCGTGAGGAACGTCGTCGTGATGAGCGGCAATGCAGTTGATAACCAGCGGATGCTCGCCGTAACGCGTAGCCATCTCGACACCGAGCTGCCCGTGAGTGCCCTCGTGCTCGTGGGTGAGGACCTTGCCGATGTCGTGAAGCAGCGCGCCACGCCGAGCCATCGCCACATCGAGCCCAAGCTCGGCGGCCATTATTCCCGCCAGCCACGCGACTTCCTGCGAGTGGTTGAGGATGTTCTGGCCGTAGCTGGTGCGCCATCTCATGCGGCCGATCAGTTTGATAATCTCCTGGTGGAGACCGTGCACGCCGCTCGCATATGCGGCGCGCTCGCCGGTGTCGATGATCCCGGTATCGACTTCCTCGCGCGACTTGGCGACGACCTCCTCGATGCGACCCGGATGAATCCGGCCATCGGCGACCAGTTTCTCGAGCGAGAGACGCGCGACCTCGCGGCGCACCGGATCGAAACACGACACGACGACCGTGTCCGGCGTGTCGTCGATTATTACGTCGACGCCAGTAGCGAGCTCGAACGCCCTGATGTTGCGGCCCTCGCGCCCGATGATGCGTCCCTTCATTTCGTCGTTAGGCAACGCGACCGCTGAAACAGTGGTCTCGGCGGTCTGCTCGGCGGCAATCCGCTGGATCGCGAGCGCGATAATCTTCTTCGCTTCGCGATCGGCGTTCCGGCGAGCCGTCTCGCGGATGTCGCGGATCTTGTTGGCGGCGTCCGCCTGGGCTTCGTCAGCCAGGCGCTGAACGAGCTCCGCCTTTGCCTCCGCAGCGGAAAGCCCGGCGAGCTGCTCGAGACGCCGTCTCTCCTCTCCAAGCAGCCGGTCGAGTTCCTGCTCGCGCGAAGCGAGCGCTTCCTGGCGGCGTCCGACGTCCGCGACACGGGCGGCGGCGTCTTTCTCGCGCTGCTCGACGAGGTCATACTTGCGGTTGAGGAGCCCTTCCCGGTCCAGGACGCGCTTCTCCTCCGACTCGACGTCTTCGCGACGCTTTCGAGCCTCGAGCTCCCATTCTTCGCGGAGACCGATCAGCTCTTCCTTGCCGGTGAGAACCGCTGTCTTGCGGAGGGAGTCTGCCTCGCGGGCAGCGTCCTCGAGAACGCGCCTGGCGGTCTCTTCAGCGGTGGCCCGCGCCTGAAGCTGGCGCTCGACCTCGGATTTTCTCCCCGCACGCCTGCCAAGAAAGAAAAAAGCCGCAGCGGCTACAACTATGAGTCCTGAGCCAACCGCGGCAAGCAATGCCGTAGCAGTCATTTCACGGATCTATGTAGAGCCCGCGGCAAGCCACAGGCGGCCCCAATCGCGCCGAAAAGTCGTCGCGTGTCTGGGGCTTAAACTAACTGTTACGCTTGGCCGGGGGGAGCCAGGGGCGGATTTCGTCGCTCAGGGCCCGCATCTCGGCCGCCATCGACCCGGCCTGCTCACGGGCCTCGAACAGCTCTCCGGCGATCCTGAGGGCGGCCAGAATGGCCGCCTTGTGGCTCTCGATCCTGGCGCCGGAATCCATCGTCTCGTTTATCACCTGCTCGACATACGCACCCACGGCATGAGCGTGCTCTGGCGAGCTCTCGGTGCGGAGCGTGTATTCGGCGCCCTGGATCGTGAGGTTGACGACGTTCTTTCTGGCGCTCATCGGGCGGCCTCTTCATGCTGCTGGCGGAGAAACCTCACCCGGTCGAGCACCTGGCGCGTGCGCGACCTGGCGGCCTCGAGGCGTTTCTTCAGGTCGGCGTTCTCCATCTCGAGCTTCTCCATCCGCTCAGGAGTGACCCGCGCGGTCCCCGACGAGGCATCTATCGCCTTTACACGGGCCTCGGCCTGGAGCGCACGACGCCTGAACCCGGCGAGCTCGTCGCCGAGATGCCTCACGAGCTGCTGAAGCTCGGCGAGCGCTTCTTCCTCAGGCCGTTCGTTGTCTGATGCCAAGTTCGCCCTCGAGCGTGCCTAGAATTTTCGCCGTTCGACCCTGAATCTCCCGGTCCCGTAGTGTGCGCTCAGGATGCCTGAAGGTCAATCTCCAGGCAAGGCTTCGCGACTTATCCGGGATTCCAGGGCCACGGAACTCGTCGAATACGTCGAGCGACTCCAGCAGATCACCTGCGCTCTTGCGGATCGCCGCGGCGACCTGCTGGGCTGCGACCGCGTCAGGGACGACGAGTGCGAGATCCACCTCGATTGCCGGCATTGTCGGGATAGCGGTGTAGACCCTTGCCGAGCCGGTCGCCGCCACCCCGTCCCTGGTTTCAGTCTCGAGATCTATCTCGATCCCGAATGCCGGCGGCGCCCAGACCGGCGCATCGACCTCGAGACGCTTCACTGATCCCACCGCCTTGCCGCCGGCGGTGACGGTCCATAGAGCGCCCCCGACCGTCGGTGCGCACTCGACGACTTCACCCTGGAATGCGGCGCCGGCAACTTCTTCGGCCAGGCCTTTTGCATCCCATTCGTCGAACTTGGCGGGTTGCGGATCCGTGAAATGCGCCGGCACCCTGTTGCCCGATAAAACAAGGGCCACGCGCAGGCGCTCGCGGGGAGCACCTGATGCCTCCCGGTCGACCATGAACACAGTACCGATCTCAAACAGGCGCACATCGCCCAGCATGTGGGAGAAGTTGTATTCGACTCGCCGCGCGAGAGTGTCGAGCACGCTCGAGCGAAGGTATGCTTCGTCTTCCGCGAGCGGGTTCCTGACCCTGTGGGACTCGTCACCCGACCTCACGAATGGCATCGGCCGCGCCTCGAGGAAACCTGCGGCGACACACGCCGAGCGCACGCGCCGCGTGATGACAGCCATTGGCGCATCACGGAGAATTCCGGGACGGAACGGGCGCATCTCGGACGAGAATTTCTCGTAGCCGTGCAGGCGGGCGATCTCCTCGATTACCTCGATCTCGCCGGAGACATCGTTCCTGAAGCCTGGGGGAGTGACGAGGAGCTCGCCGGCGTCATGATTCACGACGAACTCGACCGACTCGAGATATTTCGCCATCGCATCGGTCTCGATCTCATCGCCGAGGACGCGCGCGACGCGCGAGGGCCTTACGCGAATCGCGCCAGTCGGCAGCGACGCCTGATGAGCATCTGTGGGGTCGCCATCGGCGGTGCCGCCCGCAATCCGTATGATCAGCTCCACAGCATACGCCAGCCTGTCAGGAAGTCCCGCTGCATCGACGCCGCGCTCGAACCTGTAGCTCGCGTCTGTCGAGACACCGAGCCTGCGGTGGGTAGCCCTTACGCGGCGCGGCTCGAATGCCGCGACCTCGAGGAGGATGTCTGTCGTTCCCTCGCTGACCTCGCTTCCCTTCCCGCCTATTACCCCGGCGATCGCCTGCGCCTTTGTCGCGTCGGCGATCACGGTCATCGAGTCGTCGAGAGTCCTCTCGGCGCCGTCGAGAGTTGTGATCTTCTCGCCGCCTTGCGCGCGCCTCACGATGACCCTGCCGCCCTCGAGCTTCGAGAGGTCGAACGCGTGCATCGGCTGGCCGAAGCCGTGGAGCATGTAGTTGGTTGCGTCGACGACGTTGCTGATCGATCGCGAGCCAGCCGCCTCGATTCGCGACGACAGCCATTCCGGCGAAGGTCCGACTTTCACGCCACGGATCACTGCTGTCATGTATCGCGGCGCGCCTTCAAGGTCTTCGACATTAACATCGATATTGCCACGCGTGCCGCCGGCCGGTGCTCGATGGAGTGAAGCCGGCGGGTGCTGCGGCCGGTGAAGGCCTTTCCCCGTCGCAGCCGCGATCTCGCGGGCAATACCTTCGTGCGAGAGGAGATCCGGGCGGTTCGGAAGAACGTCGATCACGAACCGCGTATCGCCCACCGGCATCACGTCGAGGAACTTTGCCCCCGGCTCGGCATCGATGTCGAGCGCGAGGATTCCCTCGTGATCAGTGCCCAGCCCGAGCTCGCGTGCCGAGCAGAGCATGCCGGCGGAAACTGCGCCGCGGATCTTTCGCTTCTCGATCCTGAGCCCGCCCGGGAGCGTCGTTCCTACTGACGCGAACGGGTAGAGCGTGCCAACGGTTACGTTCTGTGCTCCGCACACGACGTCGTGAAGCGATCCGCTGCCGGCGTCGACCTTCGTCACCCAGAGATGGTCGGAGTCCGGATGCCGCGCCGCTTCGACTACTCGTCCAATGACGATTCCGGACAGGTCATCACGCAGCGCAACGACGTCGTCGACCGTGGCACATCTCATCGTGAGGAGATCGCGCAATTCGGCCGGCGACATGTCGATGTCGACGAAATCACTCAGCCATGTCAGCGACGCATTCATTCAGCGAGTTGGCTGAGGAAGCGCATGTCAGAATCGTAAAGGAGCCTTATGTCGGGAATCGCGTAGCGCAACATTGCAATGCGCGCCGGCCCCATGCCGAATGCCCAACCCGTGTATTTCTCCGAATCGACACCGGCAGCGTGAAGCACTTCGGGATGTACCATTCCTGAGCCAAGGATCTCCATCCAGCCCGTGTTCTTGCAGCCGGCGCAGCCGGAGCCGCGGCAGATGCGGCACTCGACATCCATCTCGGCAGAGGGCTCGGTGAACGGGAAGTAGCTCGGGCGGAAGCGGGTTCGCGTGTCGCCGAAGAACTCGTTGGCGAACCGGGTGAGTGTGGCCTTGAGGTCGACGAAGCTGATTCCTTCGTCGACCGAGAGCCCTTCGATCTGGGCGAACATCGGCGCGTGCGATGCGTCGAAGAAATCGCGGCGATAAACATTGCCGGGCGCGAGGATGCGGATCGGCGGCGCGTGCTGCTGCAGCGTCCTGATCTGCACCGGAGACGTATGTGTCCTGAGAAGCACATCGTCGGTGAGGTAGAGCGTGTCGTGCATATCCATCGCCGGGTGATCGGCGGGGAAATTCAGCGCTCCGAAGTTGTACCACTCTGTTTCGGCTTCGGGGCCGAGCGCGACAGTGAAGCCGATTTCGCGGAAGATCTGCTCGATCTCCTCGATCACGATTGTCACCGGATGCCTGGCACCCTTCCAGCGGCGTCTTGCCGGCATTGTCAGGTCGCGGTCGTCGCTGGGCGAGGTCGTAGTCGTGATGGCGAGCGCCTTTGCCGAAAGGGCCGCTTCCATCGCTTCCTTGGCGCGGTTGACCGCCGCGCCGGCGGACTTTCTCGCTTCCTGCGGGAGGGCGGGCAGCTCCTTCATGAGGGCGACGAGCTGACCGCTCTTTCGTCCAAGGAACTGGGTGCGTGCTGCTTCGAGGTCAGCCGGTGTCGCGACCTCGGATATCAGGGCCGAGGCCCGTGCTTCAAGTGCTTCGGCTGCCTGGACGAACTCTTCGATCGTCATGCTGAAACCGGGCGCAGGGGGAGATGCCGCCCTGCGCCCGCTGTTCTCACGCGGCGGTAGTGACTGCTTCCCGTGCCTTCTCGGCGAGTGCACCGAACGCGGCGGGGTCGTTGATGGCGAGGTCCGAGAGAACCTTTCGGTCGATCTCGATGCCGGCCTGCTTCAAGCCGTTCATGAAAACGCTGTAGCTCATGTCGTGCTGGTGCGCGCCGGCGTTTATGCGGACGATCCACAGGCGGCGGAAATCGCGCTTCTTGTTCTTGCGATCGCGGTAGGCATACTTCCATCCGCGCTCGACATTTTCCTTCGCTGCCTTCCAGAGCTTGCTCCGCGCGCCGAATGCGCCACGGGCTGCCTTCATCACCTGCTTTTTGCGCTTCAGGCGCACCACATTCGATCTTACGCGAGGCATTGTATTTCTCCCTTATGCCTGCAAGAGGCGCTTGATTTTCTTTTCTTCGCCACGCACGGTGATCGTCGTGGACTGACGCAGGCGGCGCTTCCGCTTCGACGTCTTCTTCGTAAGGATGTGGCTCTTTCCTGCCTTCGACCGCTTCACCTTTCCGGTGCCGGTGATCGAGAAGCGCTTTCTGGCGCCCCGGTGGCTTTTCATCTTCGGCATTATCTGTCTCTATTGATTGTATCGACCGTGATTCCTGCTACTTCGGCGCGAGAATCATTGTCATGAACTTTCCTTCGAACTTCGGCTCTGCCTCAATCTTCGCGACGTCGGCAAGCTCCGTAGCGACCCTGTTGACGACCACGCGCCCGAGCTCCGGATGCGCGATCTGACGCCCTCTGAACATCAGCGTCACCTTCACCTTGTTGCCCTCGGCCAGGAAGGCGCGGGCGTGCCGCACTTTCGTGGCGAAGTCGTGCTCCTCGATTCCCGGGCGGAACTTCACTTCCTTGAGATGTATCACGTGCTGCTTCTTCTTCGCCTGTCGCGCCATCTTCGCCTGTTCGAACTTGAACTTGCCGTAGTCCATGATGCGGACGACAGGCGGACGGGCGAGGGGCGCAACTTCGACCAGATCGAGTCCCTGGTCCACGGCGGCGGCAAGAGCGGTTTCGACATCCATGATTCCAAGCTGCGCGCCGTCGGCTGCTATGACGCGGAGCGGGCTGATACGAATCTGCCGGTTCACGCGCACGCGTTTTGTGGTGTCCTGAATACTCGTCTACCTCGTAGGAAAGAAGCCCGTAAAACAAAAAGCGGACCCTCGAAGGAGTCCGCGCTCATCCGTGGCCGA
>JBPCJP010000104.1:0-3873 GCA_051005175.1 Gemmatimonadaceae bacterium
AGCATGTCGGACGCGAGCTTGCCGACCGGGTCGAGGGCGGCGTCGCGTGTCTGATTCTCGAAGTCCGCGACGATCACGCGCCGATCGTCATATGCGGCTCCCCTATCACGTCCGGCAAACCACGCAACACCTCCGAACGCGGCAAGGCCAAGGATGAAGGCCGCGGCGACTGCCGTGCGCCGCGACGGGCGTGAGACTTTGCCGCGGGTGCCAACAGAGTCGTATGGCGCAGTAGTAGTGGGCGTCGTTGCGCCTGATGTTGCGATGGCCGAGAGGTGCTGGGCGAGCTCGTCGGCAGTCTGCCATCGGTCAGCGGGTTTCTTCTCGAGACAGCGCATGATCACGTGCGCGAGTGCCGGCGGAACTGTTGCGCGCTGTTTCGTGACGTGTTCAGGCGCGCGCGTCACCTGCGCGGCGAGGATCATCTGCGGCGAAGTGCCGGTGAACGGCGGCGCACCTGTAAGGAGCTCATACCCGACGATGCCCAGCGCGTAGATGTCCGCGCGGTGGTCAGTATTCGGGTCAGCCGATGCCTGTTCGGGCGCCATGTAGGTTGGTGTCCCGAGAGCGACGCCGGCCGAGGTGATGTTCGATTCGCTCGTAGCCTCGCTCACCGCCTTGGCGACGCCGAAGTCGGCGACAACCGCAAATTTTCCCGTAAGGAGAATGTTGTCGGGCTTGATGTCGCGATGCACTACGCCGTGTTCGTGCGCGTATGCAAGAGCAAGGGCCGAGTCGCGCAGTATCCACGCGACGTCAGCCACCGGGAACTCACCGGCTCGAAGCAGTCGCGCGCGCAGTGACTCGCCTTCGATGAGCGGCATCACGTAATACAGCAGGTCGCCGCGTGAGCCGGCGCTCAGGAGTGGAACGATGTGCGGATGCTGAAGGGATGCCGCGAGCTGGATCTCCCGCCGGAATCGCGCGACGTTCACGGAGGCTGCGGTCTCCGGCGGGAGCACCTTGATCACGACCTTCCGGGCGAGCGCGACCTCCTCGGCCACGAACACGCGGGACATACCGCCGGGAAGCTCGCGTTCGAGCCGGTAGTTGTCGCCGAGCACCTCCTGGAGCTGCTCGCGCAGGTCGGTCATTCGTGTAGGCTCACGGGGCTTCTAATGTAGTGAATACCCGAGTTCCGGTGGGGACCAATTGGCCCCGGATGACCGGCCCGCCGAGGTGGGCGATTGCGCATGTCCGGCGCGCCTCGCTCGCAATTTGCATGACTGGTTTTCACATAGCTCAAGGTGTCAGGCATCGGACAGGAGCGCCTCCAACGGCCACTCCCGCCAGGATCCGCATGCCATCAACTCACCCGAGGAAGAAGCCATGCCAGGTTGGTGCGAGATCGCCTTGAATGCAAAATGGCAGTACGCGCGGGTGATGCGGTTGCGCGACGCCGCGTTGGGTACTGTTAAAAGGACGGCGGAAGGATGAACCAGGACAGAGAGATGAAGAGCATGGGTTGGGGGCGCTTCGCGGGAATGATCGCGGCCTCCACATTTGTAATGTTCTTCCTGATGTACCAGCTGGTCTATTCGGTCGACCACGCCATGTTCAGCGTCAATCGGCTGGTTGCCTCGCTGGTTATGGGGTGCGTGATGGCTGTCGTCATGCTCGGGTTCATGTGGTCAATGTACAAAGGCATGATGACCAAGAGCCTGGTCCTGGTCGGGGCTGCATTAGCTGGCATTGCGCTCCTCCTCGTGAACAGGAACCAGCTCTTGATCGACGACACCGCGTTCATGAGATCGATGATTCCCCACCATTCAATTGCCATCAACAACGCCCGGAAGGCAAGTATCAGCGATCCACGGGTTCGCGAACTGGCGGACAAGATCATCGAAGCACAGGTCCGCGAGATAGCTGAGATGAAGCTGCTGATTGCGGAAATCGCTCAGCGCGGTGAGCGCGGCCAGGCGAAGCTTCCGCCCCGTTCTACAGATATCACGCCCGAGATGCAACGAGAAATCCGGGAGGCGGTCAACTAGCCAGGGCCTTTCGGACCGCAGGCTGGCTGTGGCGCCATATGGGCGGTCAGACGGTTATCTCGGACTCCCGGTTGCCGACCTGTTTCGACCCGTGTCAGCTTTCGTTCATGCCAAAGTATACCAGCATTAAGCCTGATGCCCGGCAGCTTGTCGACAGGCTGCCCGACTCGGCAACGTGGGACGATCTGGCATACGAAGTTTATGTCCGCCAGGCGATCGAGCGCAGCGTTACAGAAGCCGACGCGGGACGAACCCTGCCGCATGAGGAAGCCATAGCGCGCATTCGGAGCCGGATCCGCCGGGCGTCGTGAGCCTCGAGCTCCGCTGGACGGAGCAGGCCGCGAATCAACTTGGCGCGATCGCTGAGTTTGTCAGTCTCACGTCGCCCGTATATGCCGATCAGTTAGTGGAGCGTCTCCTCGACCGGTTAAGCCAGGCGCAGGAATTTCCTGAATCCGGTCGCCACGTCCCTGAAGCTGACCACGCTGATATTCGCGAGCGGCTACCCTGGGCCACCCTGACGGACGAGGAGAGGAGGCTCCCGGCCAAAGAATCTTACTCGGTCAAAGACGGAGCATCGGGGGCATCGTGTCTGCTACGAACGTCGCTCAGTCCCTTCCCAACGTTTCGGTGCCGACGATCGAGCGCAACAGCGACGCCGCTAGCGTGATCTCAAGTTTTCGGCGAGAGAAGATCGCGCAGAGGAGCGTAGTCCATCATCCCCTGAAACTCGATCTCGCGGTGAAGGCATGGTTCGAACGCCATCCCTTCGGAGAATGCCTGCTGAAGCAACCATTTGGTCCCGGCTCACTAACGCTGCCGCTGAAGAAGAACGGAAAGTTTTCCAAGAACCTCGTCCGTGACATCCTCAGGCAGATCGCAGATGCGCGTAGCGCGATGCGCTTTCCAGTCAAGGCTCCGAACCTCATCGGCGAGTATCGATCCGCTCAGGGGTAGCCCGTCCGGGATTGCGACCTCGAACGGATACCCTTTGACCTGACTCGTAATCGGGCAGAGAATCGCAAGGCCCGCTTTGCCGTTGTAGCCTCGGGGCGAAAGCACCAGCGCCGGCCGGCGTCCTGCCTGCTCATGACCGGCTTGCGGATCGAACGTGAGCCAGACGGCTTCCCCGCGTTCCGGGACATAGGAACGACGCCCGGCAGGAGTCACCAGGTTTCCCTGCCAGTGGGTTCGCCCCAGACGAGCTCACGATGTGCATTTGCCGGCGTGATACTCGCGACCAGGTGACCGAGGGTCCATTCCCTTCTCGCGGCAGCTACGACGATCCGGCCATCCTCTACCGAGATGTCGACGCTGGAGTCCTCGGCGATGTCCGCCTCCTCGGCGAATGCCTTGGGAATCCGGATCGCGAGACTGTTGCCCCACTTCTGCACCTTTGAAACCATTCTGTCGTACTCCGGGGTAGCGTATCTACATTATATATACCTCGTTCTGTTGTCTCTGCAACATCATTCAGTCGCCAGCTGTGACACGGCGCTAGAACTTTCCTGCCACGCGGAGCCCCATCCGTGCATCAGATGCACGCAGGTCGAAGTCTGGAACGATTGTCATCGACACCCTGTCGCCGCTGCGCGCACTTCGAGCGTCCTGAAGCCGGCCGGCGCTGCGGTGATTCCGGCGGGTTTCGAGCAGGCCGTGCACACCGGCACCGACTGATAATCCACCGAGTCCCATCATGAAGCCAGCACCCCGATCGATTCGACTATTGTCGTAAGCGTATTTCCCTGTTACCCCGATGGTGACGGCACCGGCCACGATGCCAAGGAGCCCCGACGCATAACTCGGCTTCACCATGTTGAGTCCCGCCGTCGCAAGTGAGGCACCGCCCAGCAGAAGGGGCGACACGTTATAGTCAACGATC
>JBPCJP010000105.1:0-20738 GCA_051005175.1 Gemmatimonadaceae bacterium
CCGCCGCGAAGGGACAGGGAGCTTCGATCCGGAGCATTGGGGTGAGGGGCGGGGTGGGGTTGATGCAGCTGTCGGTGGGGGGGCGGGGAGCAGCGCGCTGCACACCTCAGGCACCGACATCGCGACGGCGAGTATCACCACGCCCTGAAGCACGTCGACCAGCTGCTTTGGAACCAGTGCGTGGATCGCGAGACCGCCCTGCGAAAGCGTCGCGAAGAACAATGCTGCGATCACGACACCAACTGGATGATTTCTTCCTACAAGGGCTACGGCGATCCCGAGAAACCCCGCCCCACCCGCAAAACCCTCCTCGTAGTATCCCTTGTATCCAAGCACATAGTTGATTCCACCAAGCCCGGCGATCGCGCCGGAGAGAATCATCGCACGCATAAGGGTTGAACCGACCTTTACACCGCCATACTCGGCCACTTCAGGCTGCAGTCCGACAGCGCGAAGCTCGTAGCCGCGGCGGCTCCTGAAGAGATGCAGCCACAGGAGCCCGGTGGTGATGAGCGCGACGACGATTGTGAGGTTCGCGGCAGATCCGTGGAATGCCGGGATGAACGAACTGAGGCGCGCGATTCCTCCGTTCCTGATCTCCGGAGTATGCAGCGTTTCGGGAACGTGCAGATGGCCGGCCACTATCCAGTTGAGAAGCGCGAGCACGACGAAGTTGAGCATTATCGTCACTATCACTTCGTGAGCGCCGAACCTCACCTTGAGGTAGCCGGGGACGGCGCCAACCAGTCCTCCGCCAACTGCCGCCGCGAGGATGCACGCGGGGATTGCAAGCGCCAGCGGAAACGACGGCGAAAGCGCCAGTCCAAGAAGACCGGCGAGAAATCCCCCCGCCGCGAGCTGGCTCTCCGCACCTACGTTGAAAAGCCCCGCCCTGATGCCGATCGAAACCGCAAGGCCCGTGAAAGTGAGCGTTGTCGCCTTATAGAGGACCTGCCCGAATCCATAGGCATTTCCCCACGTTCCCTCGAGCAGCAGCCGGTAGACAGTCGCGGGGGACTGGCCGTAGCTCATGATGAGAAGGTCGCCGCAGATGAGCGCCACGAGCAGCGCGACTACCGGCGGAAAGAGTGCTTCTTCGAGCTTCTCCCTCATTCGCGCGCTCAAGCGGCTGAATCCTTTCTCGTGCCCATCATGTATTCGCCGAGCGATTCTTCGGTCACCTCGGATGCCGCCATCACGCGTGTCATCTTGCCGCGGTACATCACGGCTATGCGGTCGGACAGCGCCAGCACTTCGTTCAGCTCCGCCGAGACGAGAAGAATCGCCTTTCCATCAGTCCTTGCCTTGCGTAGCTCAGAGTGAATGAACTCGATCGCGCCCACATCAACTCCGCGTGTCGGCTGCGACGCGAGCAGGACGCTGAACGGCCGACCCATTTCGCGGGCTATGACCACCTTCTGCTGATTGCCGCCCGACAGATTCCGGGCTGGTATCTCCGCGGAAGGCGGACGGATGTCGAATGCCTCAATCTGCTCCTTCGCGTTCGCGGCGATCCTCTTTCCGTCTAGAAGGCCCCGTTGCGCGTAGCTGTCCTGGAGGCCAAGCACGAGGTTGTCGGCGATCGAGTAGTCGAGTATCAGGCCGCGCCTGTGACGATCTTCGGGGATGTGAGAGAGCCCTGCATCGCGGCGCTCGGAAACATTCTTCCGAGTGACGTCGTGACCGCCCATCCTGATGAGTCCCGACTCGATCGGACGGAGTCCGGAGAGTGCCTCGATGAGCTCAGTCTGGCCATTCCCTTCCACGCCCGCGATTCCAAGAATCTCTCCCGGTCTTATGGAGAATGTCACGCCGTCAACGGCGCGCAGGTTCTGCGCACCCAGCACGACGAGGTCCGAGACGCGGATCGCGGAAGTCATGTTGTCAGACGGATGAAACGTGCCGGCGCTGGCTGGCTCGGGTTCGATCTCGATCGGCGCGCCAAGCGCAATCGCTTCGGCACGCGAAGTGAGGCTCACATCGCGTCCCACCATTGCGCGCGCTATGTGCGCGGGAGTGGTGTCAGACGTGCGCAGCCGGTCGACTGTCTCACCACCTCGCATCACGGTGATGGTGTCGGAAACCTCTATCACCTCGTCGAGCCGGTGAGTGATCAGCACGATGGTCCCGCCTGCGTCGCGCAGCCTGCGAAGCACCGCCCACAGTTCCTTCACCTCGGGTGGCGAAAGAACGGCTGTCGGCTCGTCGAGAACAAGGATCGTCGCACCCCGGTAGAGAACCTTGAGAATCTCGACTCTCTGTGCTTCACCGACCGAAAGGCTGGAAACCGGGGCGTTCGCCGAGACGGCCAGGCCCGTCTCCCGGCTCAGCGCCTCGACGTCGGCAACCGCCTTCGGATAATCGATCCGCCCGCCACTCATCGGCTCCATGCCGAGGATGATGTTCTCGGCCACCGTAAGAGTCGGGACCAGCATGAAGTGCTGGTGAACCACTCCAATGCCTGCCGCTATCGCGTCGCTCGTCGTCCAGCCGGTGACGTCGCGGCCGTTCACCTGCATGGTTCCTGAATCTGGTTTCTGAAGCCCGCCAAGGATTTTCATGAGAGTCGACTTGCCGGCTCCGTTTTCGCCGACGAGCGCGTGGATCTCACGCGGGGACACCTCGAGCGACGCCTTGCGGTTTGCGCGGACGCCGCCGAAAGACTTGTCTATCCCCTCCATCCGAATGACGTGCGGTGCGCGGTCCCCTGTCGCTATGGGCGATCCCGTCATCTGGTGCTTGGCACCCTGATCCTGCCGGCGATGATGTCCTGCTTCAGCGCCTCGACGCGTGAATGGACCGAATCGGGGATCAGGCCACGGTTGCGCTCATCGTACACGTATCCCACGCCACCCTCGGCAAGCCCGAACGAATAGATACCGCCCTGGAATGTGTTGTTCTGAACCCGCTCGATGGCGTTGAACACCGCGGCATCGACTCCCTTGACCATCGATGTAAGGACGTGACCGGGCGCTTCATCGTGCTGGTCGGCGTCGACACCTATCGCGAGCCGCTTCATCACGCGGGCGGCCTCGAATACGCCCTGGCCGGTGGATCCGGAAGCGTGAAATATCACGTTTACTCCCGACTGATACTGGCTCAGGGCGAGCTCCTTTCCACGCCCGGGGTTCTTGAATGCATCGGGTGTCGCGCCGGCGTACTGCGCGATTACGGTGCAGTCGGGGCACACATGCATGACGCCGGCCCGGTACCCTGCCTCGAACTTGTGGATGAGCGGTATGTCCATCCCGCCCACGAACCCGACCCGCCTGGAATTTCCCACCAGCGCCGCGAGTGCGCCAACGAGGAATGAGCCTTCCTCCTCCCGGAACTTAAGTGCGGCCAGATTGGCGGGAGGCTGGATCACGTTCCCCTGAGCGTCTATCGAGAGGGCATAGTCGACGCACGCGAAGGAAACTTCCGGATACTCCTTTGCCAGCACCGTGATGTCGTCGGAGAAGATGAATCCCACGCCGATGACGATGTCCATTCCCTCGGCTGCGAGGAGACGCAGGCCGGCTTCACGGTCGGATCCCTCACCGGGCTCGATGAAGCGGATGTTCGGCTGGAGGATCTTTGTGGCGCTGTCGGCGCCCGCATATGCGCCGTCGTTGAACGACTTGTCGCCGCGGCCGCCCACGTCGAGCACGATCCCGACATCCGTAGCGCCGGGGATTCTTGTGTCCGCTACGCCGCCGCCGCCGGCGAAGAGGAGCGCGGTGTGCACTGCCAGCAGCGCCACGGTTACAAGGAGAAGTTTCCGCATCCAGCAGGATATTCGCCCACTTGACGCACTGCGGCAAGGCGGTCCGGCCCTTTCAATACATCCCGCTGGCAGGTTGATTTCGGGGCATGGCTGAGCGAATACGAACCCGCTTTCTCGTGATCGGCAGCGGGGTAGCCGGACTGCACACGGCCTGGAGGGCATCGGCTGAGGGCGAGGTGATGATCCTGACAAAGAGGTCCCTCTTCGACAGCGCGACCGCTTACGCCCAGGGAGGAATCGCTGCCGCTCTCGGTGCCGGCGACTCGCCCGAGCTTCACCGCAAGGACACGCTTGCTGCCGGTGCCGCCCTCTGTGACGCCGCGGCAGTCGAGGTGCTGGTTGAGGAAGGTCCAGCGCGCGTCCGCGAGCTTCACACCGCCGGCGCCGACTTCGATCTCGAGCCGGGCGGCGCCTTCAAGCTAGGCAAGGAGGCCGCCCATTCCCGTCGCCGGATCGTGCATGCAGGCGGAGATCAGACAGGGGCCGAGGTGGCCAGGACTCTCATCGAGCGTGTCCGTGAGAACGACCGAATCGATGTTCTCGAGAAGACACGGGTGCTCGACCTCATCGTCACCGATGGCGTCTGTCACGGAATTCGCGCTACGCGAGCGGGCGAGCCGATCGAGATCATCGCCGACGCGACGGTTCTCGCAACAGGAGGATGCGGGCAGGTTTACCGCTACACGACGAACCCGGCTGTCGCGACGGGCGATGGCTACGCGATAGCGCAGCGCGGTGGCGCGCGACTCGCCGACATGGAGTTCGTCCAGTTCCACCCGACCGCGCTGGATACACCCGAGAATCCTCTCGCACTGATATCGGAAGCAGTCCGGGGCGAAGGCGCGATCCTCGTCAACGACGCCGGAGCACGCTTCATGACGCGGAAACACCGTCTTGCGGAGCTCGCGCCACGGGACATCGTCGCGAGGGAGATTTTTCGAGAGCGGCAGCGCGGGAGCGCCGTCTACATCGATGCGCGCAAGCTCGGAAAGAGTTTCTCGCGGCGTTTTCCCGGCATCTTCTCGATCTGCAAGGCTCGCGGGATAGACCCGTCGAAAGACCTGATTCCGGTAATTCCCGCCGCTCACTACATGATGGGAGGCATTGTCACTGACCTGGCCGGCCGGTCGAGCCTCAGGCGGCTGTACGCATGCGGTGAGGTTTCCCGCACCGGGGTTCACGGCGCAAACCGTCTGGCATCGAACTCGCTTCTCGAGGGACTCGTTTTCGCCGAGCGGGTGGCTCGCGACATGATCGGGCTCCCCAAGGTGAAGAGTGCTCCGCGGAAAAAGAGCTGGGAGGCTCCCGTTCTCGAGGATCGGGGCGCGGCCCAGGTCGCGGCCGACGATGTAAGGAGAGTGATGTGGGATTACGCGGGTATCGACAGGACGGCAAAGGGACTCCGTAAGGGTATCGAGCTGCTCACCGGCATAGGACAACGCCTGCCTGTGGGAGCGACAGAGGAGGCAAATCTCGTCGCGACCGCGCTGCTGATCGCCGAGGGAGCGCTGTTGAGGAAGGAATCACGCGGCGGTCACTTCAGGAGCGATTTTCCCCGCGCCGTGAAGAAATGGCGTGGTAAACACATCGAATGGTGAAATGACGACAACTGCATACAGGGACGACGTCACAGCGCTGCAGAATGAGATAAGAAGGCTGGCGAAGCAACGCAACGCGGTGATCCTGGCGCACAACTACGAGCGGCCCGAGGTGCAGGACGTAGCTGATTTCGTCGGCGACTCGCTCGGGCTGAGCCGCGAGGCGGCGCGGACCGATGCCGGGATCATCGTGTTCTGCGGCGTGCACTTCATGGCCGAAACGGCGGCTGTCCTGTCGCCGCAGAAGATGGTCCTGCTGCCGGATCTCGCGGCCGGCTGCTCGCTCGCGGCCACGATTGACGGGGACCAGCTCCGGGCGTGGAAGGCGGAGCACCCTGGCGCGGTCGTGGTCTCCTATGTCAACACGACTGCCGATGTGAAGGCGGAGAGCGATTACTGCTGCACGTCGGGGAACGCGGTGGAAATTGTCAACACGATCCCGGCCGACACCGAAATTCTCTTTCTTCCCGACATGTTTCTCGGGGCGCACGTCAGGCGCGTGACCGGCAGGCAGAACATGCATGTCTGGATGGGTGAGTGTCATGTTCATGCGGGAATCGATCCGGAGCACATAGAGGCCCAGAGAGCCCGCCATCCGGGGGCGGAGTTCCTGATCCATCCCGAGTGCGGATGTGCGTCGAGCGCGGTCGAGGCGGTGTCGGCGGGCGCAGTCGATCCCGAGGGAGTGCAGATACTCTCGACGGAGGGGATGATCAACCGCCCGAAGATATCCGATGCTGTGGATTTCATCGTCGCCACTGAGGTGGGAATTCTCCACCGGCTGAGACGGGAAAATCCGACGAAGAACTTCCATGCCGCGAGCGACCTTGCGGTGTGCGCGTACATGAAGGTGACGACGTTGCCCAAAGTCCTCAACTCGCTGGAGCGGCTCGAGCACCACATCACTGTCGAGCCCGGGATAGCGGGAAAGGCCCGCAAAGCTATCGAGCGCATGATAGCGATCGGGGGCCAGCGCCCCCTGTCACTCAAGCCGGAGACCGCGGTCGACCCCGGAGAGTAAGAGGCGCAGAGAAGCCCCAGGAAAAAACTTCAGCAAACCCTTGCAACAAACGACGGGAGCAGAGAGCGGTGAAAGAAAGATCCAGGAAAATTGCGCTGCTTGCGGAACGGGGATTCGACCCGGCGGGGACGTTGCGGTTTCCGTTTGCGCGTCTAATGACCGGGACGATCGTGAAGGAAGCGTTAGTGGAGGACGCGGCGGACGACGACATAACGAGCATCGCCACAGTTCTGTCGGACAGGCGCGAGCGTTGTTCTGTCGTTGCCCGCCGGGACGGCGTAATCGCGGGCATTCCGCTGGCCCGGGAAGCGTTCAGGCAGCGGGACGCGAACGCATCCGTGCGGGCAGCTGTGAAGGATGGGCAGAAGGTGCGGGCGGGCACCCCGGTGGTTTTCGTTTCTGGTCATGCCCGCGGGCTGCTTTCGGCGGAACGGGTCGCGCTGAATTTCATGCAGCGTCTTTCGGGGATAGCGACCCTCACGCGGCGGTTCGTCGACGCGGTCGAGGGCACTGGCGCGAAAATTCTCGATACACGGAAGACCACGCCCGGATGGAGGCGTCTCGAGAAGTACGCGGTGCGAGCGGGTGGAGGCATGAACCATCGCCGGGATCTGGGATCCGCAGTCCTGATCAAGGACAACCACATTGCGGCCGTCGATGGGAACATCGCCAGGGCGGTCAGCCGGGCACGCGAAATTGCGCCGCCGAGGATGCGCGTGGAGGTCGAGTGCGACAACCTCGATCAGGTCCGCGAGGCACTCGACGCGGGACCGGATGTCATAATGCTCGACAACATGAACCTGAGGTCGCTGAGAGAGGCGGTGCGGCTCATCGACGGTCGCGCTGTCAGCGAGGCATCAGGTGGAGTGACTCTTCAGACTGTCCGGGCAATCGCGGAAACCGGCGTCGACTGGATCTCGGTCGGTGCGCTGACCCACTCTGCCGCGGCGCTGGACCTCGGGCTCGACTTCCTCTAGCCCTTCGCGCCCTCCGCGACGAGAATCGCGTCCTTCACGTAGTATCGCCCGGCCTCACGAAGATCCGCGGCGACAGTCCTCCGCTTTGCGTCGACTGCATCAGCGTTGCCGTTCAGCATCACGCGACTGGCCCGGAACCGGAGGCCCGATTCGATGCAGAACAAGTCGCAGAGCGACAGCTCACGCTCGGCTGCCTCCTCGCCCTTCTCATCGAGAATGGCCTGGGTCCTGGAAAGAACGCAGGCGGTGGCGAAAAGCTCGATGGCCATGTTGGCAAGCCGCTCGAGGACCAGCTGCCGCTCGATTATCTCTTTTCGATGGCGTGTTATCGCCCGCTGAGTGGCAGTTCTGAGCTCAGCTACGTGCTTCTCAAAAAACCTTTCGTTCTTATGAAGGCGTGGATGCAGGTCCGGCTCGAGGGTGGCCTTCGTGCCGATAATGCTCCGCACGCGTGAAGCAGCGAAGCCGGTCAGGAGCCCGAGGTTGCGCACTGGTCTTCGAAGCGCTGTTCCCACTTCCTTCAACGACTCGGCCGGACCCTGAATTCCGTTGAGCGCAATAAAAAGTCGGAGCACTTCATTTGCGCCCTCGAATATCCGGTTGATCCGCGCATCGCGGAGCATCCGCTCGTAGGGGTAAGGCTTCACGAATCCGCGACCACCCGCTACCTGGACCATCTCGTCGGCCGCTTCCCAGATCAGCTCGCTCGAAAAAACCTTCGCGCACGCCGCCTCGAGTGAGAAATCGGTGTCGGGCCTGTCCGCAAGCGAGGCGAGGATGCCGAGCATCGAGTCAGCCGCGTATGCACTCGCCGCAAGGTGTGAAAGCTTTCGCTGCGTGATCTCGAAGTGCGCCAGCGGATGCCCGAACTGCACGCGCTGCTCGGCGTACCTCGCCATCTCTCCGGTGATCTCCTTGGCACCCGAGGCACAGCCGGCGGCAAGGGTAAGTCTCCCGGCGTTCAGGACCTGGACAGCGACTGTGAACCCCTTGCCGACCGCGCCCAGAACATGATCTGAGGGGACCTCCAGTCCTTCATATAGAAGCTCTGCCTGCGTCGATCCCCTGATTCCGAGCTTGCGGACCGTCCCGAGAATCCTGAAACCGGGCATGTCGGGGCGGATGATGAATGCCGTGGAGCGCATCACCGTCTCGCCGCGCCGGTCGACATCGGTTTGCGCGAAGGTCGCTATTACCCCCGCCCTGTGGGCGTTTCCAATCCAGATCTTGTGCCCGTCGAGAATCCATTTCGTCCCGTCGTCGGAAAGTCTCGCCGTCGTCTTGATGTTCTGGGCGTCTGAGCCGGTTTCAGGCTCGGTCAAGGCATATGCTGCCAGAGTCTCACCCCGGGCGAGCATCGGCAGATAGCGGGACTTCTGCTCCTCGCTGCCGTAAAGCGCGATGGCCTTCGAGCCCAGCCCGCAGTGGACGCCGACGAGCACGGCGAGCGACGGGTCGATTGCCGAAACTCTTTCGAACACGCGGGCATATGCTGTGTGCGAAAGCTCCAGGCCTCCATACTGTTTCGGAATAGTGAGCCCGAGCAGCCCGACTCGCGCGAATTCGGCGATCACTTCGTCGCTTACGGTTTCTTCCTCGTCGAATCGTGCCGGGTCGATGATTCCGGCTTCCTCCATCCTGTCGATCTCACCGATCAGCCGGTGGACGACTGAAGCTTCGGCGGGATTGCTTCTGTCGAGAGACTCAGGATACGGGAAGAGGAGCTCGTCATAAACGGCGCCCGCGAAGACGCCGCGGGTGAAGGATGGCTGTGTATCGGTCAAACGCCGGCGGTCTCCACGATTATCTCACCGGTTGAGAGTTGCGATTATTCCGGCCTTTTTCAGCTGATCTGCAAGCAGCTCGGGTGATGATGCAGGTTCCTCGCAGGCGTACGACCGACAGACATAAGCGGTGGCGCGGCCCCCGTGTGCATCTTTACCCTCGAGAAGCGAGACCCGGTCCGACTCACCATACGAGCCACCGGCAAGCACCAGCGACGGAACGTAGTTCACGGCGACCTCGTGCTCCAGACTGGCAAATGCCTTCTCGCCGGGTCGCCCGGCGATCGCGACCTCGACCGCGCCGTTCACTCCCATGTCGGCGGCACCCAGCAGGTGGCCGAGGGAAGAGGGATGGCGGATGAGCGGCGTCGCGAGCGACTCGAGCACGAACATCCCTCGACGCTTCATCTCCGCATCCTGGCACAGCTCGGCGAGACTGAGAAGGAGGTCGACCGCAAGGGAGGTTCCGGAGGGATTCGCATTGTCGGGCACGTCGCGCGGGCGGGTGATGAGGTTCTCAGCGTCCTTCGGCGTGTCGAAGAACGCGCCAACGCCGTCGTCCCAGAACCATTCGGTCATCGCGTGCGCGAGGTCAGTCGCCCGCTTCACCCAGGCCGGGTCGAATGTGAGCTCGTAGAGTGAAAGGAAGCCGAGCCCGACCGCTGCATAGTCCTCGAGAAAGCCGCTGATCCTGGCTGAACCGCTCGTATATGTCCGCATCACCCGGCCATCCTTGATCAGCTCGCGATGAAGGAACTCGCCATTCTTCAGCGCCATTCTGCGGAAGTCTTCACGCTCGAACACGCGGGCGGCGGTGGCAATCCCCCGCAGCATCAGCCCATTCCAGCTCGCAAGGATTTTCTCGTCGCGTCCCGGCCAAACACGGCGTGCGCGGACCGCATACAGGGTTTCCTTCGCATCCGCAATTATCTTGTCGAGCAGTTCGCGCGCCACACCCGCTCGCGCCGCCGCCATCGATGCATCGGTCCGCACGTGGAAGATGTTGCCGCCCTCGAAGTTTCCGCCGGCGGTCGCTCCGTAATACTCCTTCACGGTTTGAGAATCGGCGCCGAGCAGGTCGTCGAGCTCTGTTGCGTTCCAGACGTAGAACTTTCCTTCTTGTCCTTCGCTGTCGGCGTCGAGCGACGAGTAGAAGCCGCCTTCAGGCGAGGTCATCTCCCGGGTCACCCACTGAATCGTCTCGGCGGTGACGGCCGCGACTTCTGGATCGTGGGTCGCCTGCCACAGGTGGGCGCCAAGCCTGATCAGCAGGGCGTTGTCGTAGAGCATCTTCTCGAAATGCGGCACGAGCCAGATCGAATCCACCGCATATCGATGAAAGCCGCCGCCGACCTGGTCGTAGATTCCGCCGCGCGCCATCGTGCGGAATGTGTCAGTCACCATCTGGAGCGCGTATTCGGCATCCGCGCGGCGCCAGTACCGGAGGAGGAAGTCGAGGGCCATTGTGGGCGGAAACTTCGGCGCGTCACCGAAGCCGCTGTGCCTGACATCATAGCCCTGGGCGAGCCCCCGGTATGCGAGATCGAGAGCATGCGGAGTCAGGGCACCTTCGCTCCGCGCCCTCAGCTTCGACGACTCGTAGAGCTCGAGCAACTGTCTCGTTGTCTGGGCGATCGCCTCGGGCCGCGTTCTGTAAGCCTCCGAAACCGATTCGAGGATCCTGGTGAACGACGGCATGCCTTGGCGGTCTTCCGGGGGGAAATAGGTTCCGCCGTAGAAGGGCTCGCCGTGCGGAGTCAGAAAGACGGTCATCGGCCAGCCCCCGTGGCCTGTCAGCGCCTGCACAGCCTGCATGTAGATCGAGTCGATGTCGGGGCGCTCTTCCCGGTCGACCTTGATGTTGACGAACTTCTCGTTCATCACGCGAGCGGTGGCATCGTCCTCGAACGACTCATGTGCCATGACGTGACACCAGTGGCACGCAGCGTAGCCGATGCTGAGCAGCACCGGCTTGTCCTCGAGGCGCGCACGCTCGAGCGCCTCCGGCCCCCAGGGATACCAGTCCACCGGGTTGTCGGCATGCTGAAGCAGGTACGGGCTGGTTTCCGCCGCTAGTCGGTTCGTCATCTCCCTCCCGTTTCCGTTACGATGCCGGACGCGGCCTTCTCAACAATGGCGCACCCGGCTCTGAAGGCAAGATCGAAGGTGCATCAGATTGGCCGATGCGAGTAACGGACCAGCACGGCCGGCTTCTGCACGCGTTAATTTCCTCCCATGCTGATCTGGATCGCAATCGGTGGGGCTGCCGGAAGCGTGTCGAGGTACCTGCTTGGCGGCGTCGTACAGCGCGCTTCGGCCGCGGCGTTCCCCTTTGGAACGTTGGCGGTGAACGTGATAGGGTGCTCTCCCTCCTCGCCACCTTCGGGGGAATGGCCGCGTCGAAGGCACTCACCGCCTGAACCACCGCACAGCAACCGAATGACAATCACATAACATGACCCCAGATACCGAGCTCAACTCTTTCTTCGCCGACAACGACTCCCGCATAATGGAGGAGCTCTTCGAGTTCCTGCGCATCCCGAGCGTGAGTGCCAAGTCGGACCACGACGCAGACGTCCGCCGCGCGGCAGAGTGGCTTCGCGACAACATGGAGAAAGCCGGCCTCGAGTCGGCGATCCACGATACGCCGGGACATCCAGTCGTAATCGGGGAGTGGCGCGGCGCGCCCGGAGCCCCGACCGTCCTCGTGTACGGGCACTATGACGTCCAGCCAGCCGAACCCCTCGACCTGTGGACATCTCCGCCGTTCGAGCCAACGGTGCGCGATGGAAACATCTATGCCCGCGGCTCGGTCGACGACAAAGGCCAGCTCTTTCTTCACGTCAAGGCGATCGAGGCGCACATCGCGACACGGGGCAAGCTGCCGGTCAACGTCGTTCTCATCGCCGAGGGGGAGGAGGAGGTCGGGAGCGACAATCTGGAGGAATTCGTCGAGGAGAAAAAGGATCTTCTCGCCTGCGAGGCAGTCGTCATCTCGGATTCCGCCATGTTCGGCCCTGGCCAGCCGTCGATACTGTCGTCGCTGCGGGGACTGGCGTATTTCGAGATAAACGTGCAGGGACCCGCGACCGACCTTCATTCCGGTGCGTACGGCGGAGCTGTGGCGAACCCGGCGATGGCGCTGGCTCGCGTTCTCTCGACGCTCCACGATGACAACGGCCACGTCGCAATCGACGGTTTCTACGATTCGGTTCTCGACTGGAGCGACAAGATTCGTGAGGAGATGCGAGGTCTTCCGTTTGACGAAGAGGGATTCCTTCACGAGACTGGCTCCGTCGCTCTCCACGGAGAGAAAGAATTCACGACTCTCGAGCGGCTCTGGACCCGGCCGACCTGTGAGGTCAACGGGCTGCTCAGCGGCTACACGGGCGAAGGAGCAAAGACCGTCCTGCCGGCAAAGGCGATGGCCAAGGTCAGCTGCCGCCTCGTTCCCGATCAGGATCCGAGGGACATCAGCCGGCTCATGCAGGCCCATGTCGACCGCTTCACCCCGCCCGGTGTGAAAGTGACAGTGACATACCTTCACGGGGGCCGCCCATGGAAGGCCGAGCTCACCGGACCTCTATATGATGCGGCCCGAAACGCTCTCGCGACGGCTTTCGACAAGGAGCCGGTGATCGTGGGGGAGGGGGGATCGATACCCGTCGTCGGCACCTTCGAGCGGGTCCTTGACGCACCCGTTCTTCTCGTCGGCTTCGGACTCCCGGGCGAGAACGCTCACGCCCCCAATGAATGGATGTCCGAGGAGAATTTCAGGATAGGAATGAGGGCGATGGCGGTTTTCTGGGATGAGTACGCCGCGCTAAGGAAGTCCTAGGACTTTCAGGGCCGTCCGGGCCCTGGCGCGGGAGATATTTGCCTCGAACCAGTCGCGCTCGAAGACCTCCGCGCGGTTCAGGTAACGCTTGGTGAGGGAGGCGCGGAGTTCGGAACGCGTCGGCTCCGGCAGCCGCGCAATCCCGTCGACGATAGCCGGAACGGCGTCGAGTGAAAGCTCCCGTGTCAGATAACCGGTGTCGAGCTTTCCCGTCGCTGCAAATCTGTCGATGTTCCGATCCGCTATCCACGCCTCGTGGTTCCAGTATATGAGCGAGATCAGCACGAGAAGAGCAGCCGCGAACACACGCCTGAAGAGCCTTCCCGTGTCCAGCTCTCCGAGTACCTCGAGCGTCATCGTCCCCACCGCGATCGCGACAACGAGCATGAACGCCTGGCCGTACAGCCGCGCAATCGTGAAACCGTATGCGTTTTCGTAGAGGATCACGCGGTAGAATGCTGAGCCAAGTATGAGGACGACCGCGACTATGAGAGCCATGGTGAGCACACGGGTGATTCCGGCACGGTGATCGCGCTCACCGTAGCGCTCGGAGGCGATGACGAGGAGAGCGGTTGCGAAGGACACAATCGTCAGCTCCCCGAACCCGCGCCGGGCATACTCGGCGAAGGTGATTCCGGAGCCCGTGATGCGGGGAAGATTGCCGAACATGTAGCTGAGCTGGACCGCGATGAACAACCAGAGAAGGCCGGTGACGCCGGCTATGAGAATCAGCCTCTCGCCTGACCCGAGCCATCGCCGCTGTTCGTGATGAACCTTCGCCTCATGCTCAATTCCAGTCGCCGCGTGACTGTACGCGCCGATCGTGATGCCGAGCATGATTACGAAGAATGCCGTGCGGGGAAGGAAGCCCCAGCTCGTCAGGAGGTTCTCTACCGCGTTGCGCCACTGCGCGAAAGTCGGGTCTGCGACTGCGAGGAGAAGCGCGAATACGATCAGGACGGGGAGCGTAATCGCGACCCCCCGCACGGCCGCCCTTGCTCGAGGCGAACGGACCATGCGTGTCGCCTCGCCGAACCGGGCGAAGGCGGATACGATGGCTGTCGCGAAGGCAGCAAGGGGTGCAAGCATGACAAATCCCGCCGTCAGCCGCTTGAGTGAAGGCGCGGTGGCGAGGAGCATCGCCACCGCGAGCAGAAGGGTCGTCGAGAGAAGAATCAGCACGAGCATCAACTCGTTCGCCGTCACCGACGCTCCGGCTGCGAGTACCGTCGCCGTAGCCGCCAGGAGTGCGACTGGTGAGCCTGGGCCCGCTCGATGGGAGGCAAGGAGCAGAAGCCCGGCGGCGGCTGCTGCGGTCCAGATTCCCCAGTTTACTCCCGGTATCGCGTCGTAGCAGATCCAGGCCGCGAGCGCAGCGACAACGAGTGCGGCGATCCAGAGAGGGGCGGTTTTCCTGTTTTCGTGAACCTGTTCCATCTACCTGCTTGTGGTGGCAGGGGGTAATCTCGCGAATCTACTTTATACTGTCAAGTACTTTGCGCTACGGAAGTGATTCGCGTAACGGGAGAGGGCTGATGCCTCATTCCGTGACAAGTGTGGAGCTAATGGTTGACCTCGGTGTTCGGGGTACTGGATTGTTATGGTTGCTGCCTGACATCTGCTACCCGCTCATGCCGCCTGCTTCCTGCTGCCTGCATGGCGCAGCCGGAAGCAGAGAATCACTTGGAGAAACGCTTATCGTCTAATGCTGACGCCCAGTCTCAACGCCAGAAGTGCCTTTCGCGCTCTTCCTGACTTGCAGGCTGCAGGCAGCAGGCAGCTTCAGCAGGTGACCGACAGCAGACAGCAGGTCGCCTTTTCCTGATCGTACCGCTTCCCCTGAATTCCGCGATGAACCTTTAACGCTTTTCTGGTTTTTCCACTTAGTCCGCACGTCCGCAAACACTGTAAGCGTCAGGCGCACCCCGGGGATCGCGGCCAGCGTCAGTACCGCCAGTTCCTGATGAAGAAGAGGCTGAAGACACTGGTCGTGTTCGGTTTGCGCAACTCGAGCGTGGGCTCCCTCAAGAGGTACCGGGGCTGGAAGCTCAGCTCATAGCTATATCCCTTGAGACCGCCGAAACGGTGCTGAAGCAGGAAGCCGGGACGCTGCAGCGCCGCGGGATCAGGCCGGAGATTCACGGCCACGAAGCTGTGACCCCTTATGTACTTCCCGAACTCGATCTCCGTCGCGCGCAGGAAGCCTCCGACATCAGTCTGGATATCAGCGGGCGAGATCGTGAACACATCGGCGCCAAGTGATCGCGCAGCCTCGCCGGCGAGCTGGTCCGCGAATACGCCGAGCGCCACGGCAGCAAGCTGGCGGCTTGCGAGCTCGGCGCCGGCACCGACGATGTTCGCGCCACTGGTGAGTCCGCTTCCCTCGAGCTGGAGCAGCGACGATGACGACTGTCCGAATGCCAGGAAGCTCAGCAGGTCACTCTGGGTAATCGGCGGCTGCGCATCGCTCTGGAGAGAAAGCTGGGGGTTGCGGAGCGTGCCGCCGACGATGATCTCGATATTTATCGCTTCACGGGCCGGAAGCTTTACCTCGTATCCGCCGATTCCCTGGAGTGTCGGATTCAACTCACTCGTATTCGTGAATGTCGCCGACCCGCGCTTGATGTCGAAGCGCTTGGAGAGGAAGCTGTAGCTTCCACGCTCTGTGAGCAGCACACCGTCGAGCACGATACGCTCCCGCGCCCGGTCGACGTGGATGATCAGGTCGCGTTCGCTGTACAACTCCACATTGTAGTCCGCTGACCGGACGAAGAAGTCCCGATCGACTCGCAGATTGACGTCCATGCGGAGGTTGGCGAGCAGCGGCGACTGGGCAGGGAACAGCTCACGGTTTTCCAGCACCGCGGTGTCGAGCACGCTGAAGAGAGCGGGATCCCCTGCGCCAACGAGCGTCTTTCCCTCGGACTTCGGCACATATATCACACCACTGAGGACCCGGATGCCGCCCTGGATGTATGCATTGGTGAATGGTCCTCGGGCCGTGAGGTCGAGGTTAGCACGGATCTTTCCGTCCTTGCTGTCGATGAGCTTCGCACGGTTCGAGAACAGTCGCAGGTCGAATGACGGCTCCCGAAGCGATCCGATGCCGAGCCCGCCTGTTATCTCAATCCGCCCACCGCTGTAGGCAATCAGCGAATCGATCACGATGGTGTCCCGCAGCATCCTGATCGACCCGTCGATTCCGGTGAGATCGATGCCGAGAAGGGGCAGCCTCGCCCGGGCACTGTCGAGTGTGAACTGGCCGATTATCTCAGGCCGGTTCAGGGTGCCCGCCACCTTGAAGTCGGCGACTGCCTTCCCCTGGAGGTTTGACACGTACGCATTGACCTGCGGAACGAGGTCAAGCGGCAGGCTGTCCGTGCGGATCGCCAGATCTATCTGCCGGTCCCGCGGCAGTCTCGACCCCGTCACACCCGAAAGCGCGAGATCTATCGGAATCGTTCCCTCGGCGACCAGGAAGGGCTGGCTGCCTGCCCGCATCGCGTCAGCTCTTCCGGTCAGAGTCTGGCCTGCATAGCTGAGCGTTCCGTGTATCTCCGGGATGATCGTTCCGTTATAAAGAAAATTCTGCGTGCCGAATGATCCGCTGAATCTCGGGTCGACAGCCGTGCCCTCCGCGCGCAAGTCAAGCGAGATGAGGCCTCTGGCATCTATGTCGCTCTGCGCGAGGGATATCAGGTCCTCGACCGCGAAGTTGTCGACAGCAACCTCGAGATTTGCCCGGCCTTCCTTCGGGATCAGGCCATCGACAAAAATTCTGCCGTTCGCCGTGTTCCGGAGCTCGAGCTCGCCGATGTCCCAGCCGGCGGCTCCCCAGTGCACGACCGAGGGTCTTGTCGACGCCCATACTGTCGTATCGAACCGCAGCTGCATCCGGTTGAGACGCAACTCGTTGCGCACATTGTGGAGCACGTAGTCGGCATTCAGGCTGTACTCATCCTCCTGATTCTGCACAACGAGTATCTCGGCCGTTCCGTTGGGCTGCCGGTATGAGATCTTCGTCTGAATGCTGTCGAGGTCGAACCCGCCTGCCGACACCACAGCCGCCGATGCCTCGACCTCCACACGCGACTGGGGAGTGAGCGCGTTCGTCCACGAATACTCCGCGCGTACCCTCTGGAGACTGTTGCCCTGAATGAGAATGTTCTCGCCGCTGGCGGTTCCCTCGAGGCCGAAGTCGTGGATGTTGCCTGTCGCGACCCCTTCGGCGCGCAGCGCGCCGGCCAGGATGTTCCGGGGAATTGCCTGCGGAGTATCGACTGGCGCGCGAGTCACAGGCGGTTGCCCGAGCGCGGCGCGCTCAACTTCTGTGGCTCTCGCCTCGCGCGCCGAGTCGGCGCTGGCGCGCGCGATCCGGGTCGCGAGAATGCCGGGCCGCGGCTCGACGACTCCCTCACGGGCAGCAGGAAGGAACCCCGAGAGACGCGAGAGCGAATCGATGTCGACGTGGTAACTCAGCTGTCCGCTAGTTCCCCTACGCAGGCCGAACGTTCCGCTGGCGTTCGCGATTCCCTCGGGGATCTCAACCGAGAGCGTGTCGATCCGGGCCATTCCATCCGCGGCGGCGACTCTGAGCTTCGCCGCAGTTACGGAAAGGGTGTCGTAAGTCGACGATTGCAGGTCGGCGACGATGTTTGCACGCATTGTCGCCGGTTCGAATCCGCGTCCTTCGGCGGAAGCAGTCCCGGTCACTGACGTAACAGGTGCCTTCGCGGTTATCGCATTCGCGTTGAAGAGCTCCGCCACCATGTCGACGTCATAACCCTTTTCGCGGCTCGCAAGGTCGAGAGTGCCTGTGAGGCCGAAGGTTCCGCCGTCCGGAAATGCGAGATTCGACCTTACGGCGAGCTGCCGCGTCGTCCCCGTCAGCCGGAGCGGACCGTTTGCGGTCCCCCGGAGTCCGGCTGACGGGAAGAACCTTCCCACTGTCGCGAGTGAAAGCGGGTGTACGCGGGCGTCTACGTCGAACCAGCTCGAGGCGAACGTTCCTGACGAAGGCTTGCGGAGTGCCCCGGTACCGGTGATCCGCGATGTCGCACCGCGGTCGACGTGCGTGATGTCCGCCCGGGCCGTCATGCGCGACGCGGTGGATCCGTTCAGTGTAGCCGTACCAGTAAGAGTCCCACGGATCGGGAGGTCGCTGGCGAAATCACGGGCCATTTCGACCTGCACCGGGCGCATCGTGAGCCGGAGATTTTCTGCGCGGAAGTCACCGTTCCCGAACCCGACCTCGCCGACAGCGATAACCCTGTTCTGCCCCGCACGGCGATCGTTGAAGGTTATGTCTCCATCGACCGCCATGCTCTGCTGATTGCCGTCGAGCTTCGCTCTTCCGGAGAGAACTCCTGATCTCGGAGGCTCGACGGCAGGGAACATCGATTCGATAAGCCGGGTGTCGAGATTCGAGAAGCGAAGATCCGTGTCGTGAAGAGTGAATGACTCCGCTACTGTAATTCCGAGGTCACCGCGGAGCTGGGCACCGGCGATCGTTACGTTGGCGTTTCGCGCGATGTATATGCTCGTATCGCCGACCCAGTCCATCGCGAAGTCGAGCGTTCCCGATCCTCTCTCCGGCGTCCGGGGATAGATCCAGCGAAGGTCGGCCATTGCTACAGGATTCGCGCGGGCGCGCAGCGTCAGCTCGTTTGTCTCGATTGTATACCGCCCGCTACCGGTCAACCGGCTTCCGGGCATCACGACCTTCACATCCTGCCACCAGACCGAGTCCTCGGTGAACTCGAAGTCACCGATCATGGATCTCACATCTGCAACGGGCGGGCGGAACGGCTCGGCAATCATGCTCAGCGCGGCAATCTCGGCGCGCCTTGTCGGATATGCCGGGTCCTGAAATCGCAGGAGCGGGATTTCCGCGTCGATATTGTGGAACTTCGAGATCTTCTGGTAACCGCCTTCAACTTCCTCCAGGACGAGACGTCCCTCGGGTCCAAGCTCCTGTCTTATTACGTCTTTGCGCGCGTCGGCCGCGAGTGATCCTTCAGGTTCCCACGGCGTTCGAACGGTGAGGTCCCCTTCCTTAATCTTGAGATTCGTGAGCCGGATCCACGTTCCCCAGCCCGGCTTTCTCTGTGCTTCAGGGGTAATCGTGTCGCGGGGGAAGATCCGATCGAAGTTCCAGATACCGCCGGGCTTTCGGTCGAGCACGAGGATCGGCCTGACAAGAAGCACATCATCGAAGTCGACCCGCTGCGAATTGAGCGCGCGGATCTGGTAACGCGCGTGAACCTCCGCGATGTTGGCCAGGGGCTCTCCGGCGCTGTCGGTGATTACGAGATCGTGAAGGACGAATCCCTTGAGCAGATTTCCCGTCACCCGTCCTGTAGTGATGATGCCGCGCGACTTGTCCTGGAGTGCCGTCAGTACCCGGTTCCGAACCCGCTCGCGCCCCCAGTCGGTGTTGGTGAGGACAAATACTCCCGAGACAACGAGGACCGCGACGATTGCCAGTGCAGCGAAAATTCTGAGCAGCGCTACCCGCATCAGAATGCCTCTCCGATCGAGAGGTGGAGAACGATTCTGTCGAAGACGCCCGAGATGCCGCGACCGACCGGCTTGAACCGGCGACGCTGCTCGAGAGTGACCAGGCGATTTTCACCGTCGACTACCGTTTCTGTGAGGACGGGAAGCGTTTCAGCAAGACCGGGATTGATTCCGAGGTCGACGCGAATCGGGCCGACGGGTGAGCGGTATCTCACTCCGAACCCCGGAGTCACTGCCGCCTTGCTCTTCGGGAGCTCGGGGTTCGTGCGCTGGGAGACGTATCCCGCATCGATGAACCCTGCGCCGAACAGCTGCTTCCAGAGCGGGAACCGGAATTCCGCGCTCGCCTCGACAACGAAGTTGCCTCCGAGCGAGCGCGTCTCGAAGTCCAGCCTGTCGAGTCCGTCGACATTGGGGTTGCAGGTCCTGAGATCGATGCCTTCACCGCACGCCGGATCGTTCTCGCGAAGCTGCGAGGAAGGAATCGTCAGCACGCGGGGACCAAGCTGGTTCTCGCCATAACCGCGGACCGAACGCGATCCGCCGGCGTAGAAGCGCTTCCTCGGATGCAGCAGGGCCGCATCAGTGTCCACACGGAGGGCAGTTCCAGTGCTCGCCAGTGCCCTCACCCAGCCGAGACGAAGATGCGTCGCGAAGGTTCCCCGGCTCCGGACCGGAAAGTAGTACGCCGCGTCGCCGGTCGCCCGGTTGTAACGGAAATCGGAGAGCGTAAAAGCCGACGCATGTTCGGCGTCCGCAGTTGCGCGAAACCCGCGCGTCGGCGAGAGCGGATCGTTGGCGCGGTTGATGATCGTGGTCAAAGTGAACGGCGACAGTTTCTGGTTGCGCTGGAGAGCGCCGAGGGTTCCACGGTCGCAGATTCCGAAGTTGACGCAGAAGTAGATCTCGCCCGCGTCGACCCTGCTCAGCTCGAAGCGGTAGTTCGCGCTGGCGAAGCCGCGTTCGACGACCTCGCGGGTGAACGTCGCGCTGGAGCCGAAACCGCGATCGACGTAGATGCCCGGGGCGCTCCGTCGATGCGAGAAAAAGCCGAGCGCAATCTCGTTCTCCCGAGCCTTGAACCACGGTTGCCGGAGGTTGAGGCTGGCATTGTATGTGGGGAGGAAGTAGCGGTCGCGATTCGTCCGCACATTCTCGAACGTGTTGCGGAAGATGAATTTTCCGTTCAGCGAGCTGGCAAGAAGATTCCCCACTGCTGCCTGGGCGTCGAAGCG
>JBPCJP010000106.1:0-6907 GCA_051005175.1 Gemmatimonadaceae bacterium
CCGACAGGTCGGCAACCTACGATGTCGCGGTCGGATCCAAGGAATGGCCGACTCAGACGGGACAGTGGAGGATCACGCAGGTGGTCTGGAACCCGGAGTGGATTCCACCCGATGAGTCGTGGGCCGAGCAGAAGAAGTCGAGGCAGCCGGGCGATCCGCAGAATCCGCTGGGCCGTGCCCAGCTCATATACGATCCGCCCCGCACCATTCACGGGACGAATGACGCGTCTTCCATCGGCAAGGCGGTGTCGCATGGCTCGATACGGCTGTCGAATGCGAACGTAACCAAGCTTGGTCGCGAGCTGATGGAGGCTACTGGCGTGCCCCGCGATTCGGCGTTTTACCGGAATGCCGCAACCAACCGAAAGGAGAAGATCATCGTCGACCTGCCCGGGGGGGTTCCGATAAGGGTTTTCTAATGAGGTGACGCCGTATACGAGTCGATCCAGATGGTCAGGGCGGCGGGATGGTCATCGTGTCGACGAGCGGCACTGCTGTGGAGGTAGATCGGCTGCCTCGTTGAGCCTTTCGAGCAGAGGGCGCGTAATTGAAACGCGAAGAACGCGAAGGAGCGCGGAGAAAAACGGAGAAGACTAGGGGGGAAGACGCGAAAGAGCGAATCGGCGTATTCCTTTCGATAGGGGCTGCGAATGGAAATTCATCAACAGGCCACGCTCGATGCCGGAGAGTCTGAGGTAGGTGAGAATCTGCGCTTCGTGAATCGGGAGAACCTGGGTGACGGACTTCAGCTCCAACAGCAACTCGCCATTGACGATGATATCCGGCTTGTATCCAGCGTCGATTCTCATCCCGTCGTACGTGATCGGCAATACGACCTGCCTCGCAACCGCGAGACCCTGCCGGCCATCTGAGGGCATGATGCAACGAATCTGCTGAGCGGTCATCCCCCATCATCGGACGTTGGCACATGCCGCCGTTGTCCTGCGGTTACGCCGTTTGCCCCACGCCCCCGTGGTCTTCTCCGCGTCCCTTCGCGTTCTTCGAGTTTCACCCCGTCCCCTCGCGGGCAATTGCGTTCGCCATCACGGCTTCAGAACCCCTGCCCTATCCGCCATGTGAACTTCCACGGATCGCTCTGGTCGATCGCCCTCGTGATTCCGAATGCGAGGGCGCCGCTGAAGAAGGTGACGAGAAACTCGGCCGAGGCCCGCATGCCGTCGGTCGGTCGTGATATCGGGACCGCCGGACCGCCGGCGCTGTCAGGAATGCTCCCCAGCTCGAGCAGCGCCTGGCGCGCCCTCTCACCTGACACCTCCGCCCATCCGCCGTGCACCCCCGCGGCAACACCCGGAGCAAGGCCGGGAAGAATCAACGAGCTCGGCAGCCGGATCGGCGCTCGCAGAAACGGGAACGTGTAACCGACCACGGTCCTCACGAGCGCCGCGCGATCTCCAGCAAACTCCTTGTACTCGTAGGCGCTCAATCCGAGATCACCACCAAGCTCGAACATCACCTGCGGCGCCGGGGTGCCGAGCAGCGTTCCCGCGTCGCCGCGTGCGTAAACCTGGAACGGACCGACTTCGCGCCTCATCGCAGTCCGCACTTCCAGCCGCTGCCACCGCAGGTCTCCGTCGGCGCGCTCGTACCGCATCGTGAGACCGAGCCCGCGATCGACGAAAAGGCCGCTGACCTGCGGATTTATTTCGATGGTCGCCGCACTTCTGATGTAGTCACCCTCGCGAATTCCGCGATTCGGGCGGAAGCCCTCGCCCCGCGCTACGTACAGCCCCCTCGAGATATTCTGCTTCACGGCGTTGTCAGAGCCGGGACCTGCCTCGATGCGGACGAGCGATCTACGCTGCGGACCGTACGTCCGCATCACGTAACCTGTAATTGTGCGCCGGTCGAGATAATCGTAATCATCGACGCTCCCGAGAAGCGCTGACAACGTCGCGCCATACGACAACGGCGGCTGGAAATCGTTCGTGTGCGCGAGAGCCCGCTCGGCGCGGAGCCCCGTTGTAGTCCTGCCGAGCGTTCGTTGAACACCCAGCATTCCGCGCGGCACCTTTTCCGCCCATGCGTAGCCGATGGATCCACGAACCGATAATCCGGGAGCGCTGTCGCGGAAATCGTGCTCGGCCGCGATCCCGGTAAAGACGCCTTCTATGCGATTGAACCTGAACACTTCTCCGAGCGACCTTGGACTGAAGCGGAGCGACGCATTGCCGGCAGTGCTCCACGCTTCCGGAGCGAGGTCGTCGAATTCGGCGAAATACGTATCCGTGCTGGCCGCTCCTATCGGCTGCTGCCAGCTGTTGAACCGCTGTTGATCCGATGACGATGCGAAAGTCAGGTGGTGGCGGATTCCCGGGGGAGCTTCCGGACCAGTCCACGACGAATCATTGGCACGAATGTCGTGGAAACGCGAAACGATCCTGACGATGCTCCTGAAATCGCCGAACAGCGCAACACGCGCCTGGAGCTCGGTGCGCTGGTACGCGGGGAGCCAGTATTCTCCGTTCACCTCGACATTCACCAGCTCGACGAACGATGCTCCGCTTACGCCGGGGAGCCGGCTCCCGGACCGCAGGGTTACCTCGCCATTACGCAACTCGACCATCCGGCCGCGCATCCTCACTATCTGCTTCCGATCGCTGTCGAGGTACATGTCGCCGAAGAAAAGGATCGCGTCGCCCTGGGCATCCGTCCTCGGCGTAACTCTCACCCTCACAAGCGGGATCCGGCGACCACTCGTCGAGAAGAGCGTCACCGCTGTATCGCCGCCCTCATACACGTAGTATGCGCCGCGATTGGCAGCCAGGGGATGAATGGCGAAGCTCGCGCTGTTCGGGTTGAGCGTTCTGTTCGATGCCGACGCGGAAGTCACACCAAGCTGGAGCCGGTTCCCGTATAACGTCGGCGTGGTCCACCCGCCAAAGATCGACATCAGCGAGAACGTCGGACCAACTGACTGGCTGCGGTAGCCGATCACCCGCTGATCGTACCTGTCCGGTGTCCTGAAGCGGACATCGCTGGCGATCTGCTCGAGCTGCGCCGTTCTCTCCCTTGCGCCGGAGTCGAGCAGGATTATCGACATCTCAGACTCGACTCTCGCGCGGTACGCGCGAAGCCGGTCAGGAATCTCTGAATTGATGAGAGCAGCTTCGGCGAGAAGCGCGTCCAGCGGCGAGTACGCATTGGCCTGTGGAACGGGAGCGACCTGTGCCCCGATGCTCCCCGCTCCGACGAGGCAGGCGAATGCCGCGCATTTCAGTTTCATCTGCAGCAACGAGTGCAACAGGCGGGCCGGGCACTAGCCGCTCCCGGCCCGCTTTCTCACATCACCTCAGGCAGGATTCTCAAGCCAGTGCCGCAGCGATTCCGGCGTGCTCAACACGGTTTCGCGCTCAATCAGAAAAGGATGTATCTGATCTTCCCCGTATCCTGTCGGTACGCCGGTTTGCCGGCTGACCACCCACGAGGACCGCGGGTTTCGATCCCTGCCGGCCATCAGTGACCGCGGCGACGTATCGACGACCGCGGCAACCGCGCCGTACGTCGCTCTCTGATGAAAGCGGTCAAGCTGCTCGAGAATCGAATCGAGAGTGATTTCTGCTGCAACTGCGGTATCGGGCATTTCGTCCTCCAATGACTGGTGGTGTCGCTGGTGGACGAAAACTCAATGCCCCGCGATGAACCGGATCACCATCCGCAAGCGCGCGGAACCGGTTTACCGCTTGGTGTCAGGATCATCCACATGCGACCCGGACGGCAGGTGCGTCCGGGACAAGTTTCTCACCATCGCCTCGAGATCGAGTCCCATCGCGCCAGCAACCTGCTGCACAGCCGCCAGCGATGCGTTCACCTTCTGCGTCGTCGCATTCGTGACCCCCTGACCGCTTCCGCTGTCGATGACAGTCACGCGGTCGATGTCGATGCTCTTCATGGAATCCAGAGCGCTGGTGAGGAGAGCCGGCATCTTCTCGGCGATGAATACCCGCAAACCGGTATCGCCTGCCTTCTCGATCTCCAGCAGAAGCATTCGCAGTGCTTCCGCCTGCGCGCGACCATTCTCGAGAATAGGCGCTGCCTCGGCCTTCGCGCGCGACTCGGCAGCCATTCGCTCGGCTTCCGCAGGCTGCACTACGTCTGCCTGAAGTCTCGTGCGCTCGAGCTCAACTCGCTGAATCTCCAGTTGCGTCCGCGCCTGCGCTTCAGCACGCTCCGCATCAGCCCTCGCCACGCGTTCCGCAGTCTCTGCCTCACGACCGAGTTCCGCCTGGCGCACGCGCAGGAGATTCTGGGCCTCGGCGATCGCTGTCGAGGCCTGCGCGTTTGCGACCTCGGACACACGCGTTGCCTCAGCCTGCCGGAGCGCGGTTTCCGCCTTCGCGTTTGCCTTCGCAATTTCCGCATCACGGATTGCCTCCGACGTCGCTTTCTCTCCCATCGCCTTCAGGTATCCGACGCGGTCGCTGACATGCTGGATCTTCAGGACGTCGAGTTGGAGCCCCAGCTTCTTGAGGTCGTGATCCGCTTCTTCAGAGAGATGGGCTGCAAAGCCGAGCCGGTCTTCGTTCACCTCTTCAGGTGTGAGCTTCGCCAGCACTCCGCGGAGATTTCCAGTCAGCGTCTCCCGAGCCAGGGCCTCGACATCCGCCAGCGGTTTCCCGAGCAGGCGCTCGACCGCATTGTTGAATACATGGTCAGGCGCGGATGCGATCTTGAGATTCGCAACCGCCTTTACCTCCAGCGGGATGTTTCCCTTCGAATACGCGTCGGAGACACTTATCTCGAGCGGGATCGTTCCGAGCGAAACCCACTGGACCTGCTCGATCAGTGGAACGCGAAGCGACCTTCCGCCGCTGACAGTCCGGTATCCGATCCGGGTGCCATCGTCGAGAAGGCGTTGCCGGCCCGTTATCACTGCCGCGAAATTCGGCGGAGCGATGATGAGCAGCTTCTTGATCGTGAAGAGCGCGATCGCGATGACTCCGACAATCACTCCTCCCATCACGAGCGCAGCGCTTTGAAATAACTCCATATCTATTCCTCTTGTGTGTTTGAATCGGTGAGCTCCGGCGCCGGCGTAACGAGGGCAATGCCATCGCGCACCTCGACCACCATCACGGTGCGCCATGTTTCCGGGTCGGTCCCGACTTCCGCATGGGGCAGAGCGAGAAGTTCCTGGGTCTGACCGCTGTGAGTTATCACTATCTTGCCGGTTGTGCCCGCGCGAATCGGGATCGTCACGTCGCCCGTGCGGCCCACAATCCACCGGTCGCCACGGTTCTGCCCCGAATCCGTACGGCGCAGATAGCTGAACGCGAATGCGCTGAGCATCCAGGCGATCACACCTGTTGCACCTGCGATCCCGAAGGCCAGTGCAGTGTTGCGACCTTCCCAAAGCAGCTGGAGCAGAACCCCTGTCGCACCGAACGCAAACAGAAAGTATGTGGCGTTCCGGAGCGAGAATATCCGGCCCCAGTCACCTTCGCCGCCGCTGTCCGGCCCATCGCCCTCTCCGGCGGCATCGCCGATCAGCGAGATACCGAGCAGGCCGCCGCCGACAACCAGCGACAGCCAGAAAAGGAAAGTCACCTATTCCTCCGTGGCCACTCATCGGAGAGCCGGCTCATGAAAACCGCCGCGCGCTCCGCGCTCATCCGCAATGATGGGAGGTACACGAGCTCACTTGGTGAATGCGCACCGCGACCGTCCACGCCGAGTCCGTCGATTCCCGGAATTATCGGCGCGATGAAGGAAATGTCGCCGGCGCCGCGGGACTCGGGCGCGCTCGTTCCGACGGCCGGATACCCAAGCGACTGACTGGTGGCGGAGTACAAGTCGAGAAGTCTCTCACCATCAGCAGTCAACGGCATCGCAGGATAACGGTCGGCGAACTCGATCGCCGCCTCGGCGCCGTTCAGCGACTGCGACACAATCGAGCGCATGCGGGCCCGTGCCGAGTCCTTCTGGCCGTCGGTGAGAAATCGAAGATCGCCCGTTGCGCGGAACACCGGCGCGACGATGTTCGACTTCCCCGCGATTGTCATGACGCCGGCTGTATCGACGTCGAGTGTGGTTCCTGAGCCCATCACGCCGATGTTGAAGGTCAATCCGCGCGGTCCGGCCAGCGTGCGGCGGAACTCGTCGAGTATCCGGGCCCCCTCGTAGGCGGCGCCGTAACCGACACCGGGTGAGAACACCCCCGAGGAGTGAGCCTGGCGTCCCTTCACATCCAGCTGCCACGAGCTCGACCCTCGCCGCCCGATCGCGACACGGCTGGCGGATCCTCCCTCGAAGGCAAGCGCGACATCGCTTGCGCGCGCGGCGTCATAAAGCGATGCCCGTGATATTGACAATGGCGATCCCGCCGACTCCTCGTCGCCGGTCATTATCACTGTCACGTTCATGTCCTTGAGCCGGCCCGCGTCGGCAAGCGCCCTGAGCGCGAGGACAATCGTGACATTCCCGCCCTTCATGTCGCTTGTGCCGGCGCCGCGGGCCACTGTGTCTTCCTGCACCCATTCCTGCCCGGCGCCCTCGTAGACCGTATCGAGGTGTCCGATCAGAAGCATCATCGGCCCTGTTCCCCCCCGGTGCACTGCCACGAGGTGGCCCGCGCGCCTCATTTCAGCCGGCATTGCAACCCAGCGCGACTCGAATCCAAGGGCCGTCAGCTCGGCACTGAAGAGATCGCCCACCTGGCGAACGCCAGCCAGATTGCCCGTGCCACTGGGAATGTTCACCGAGCGGCGAAGCAGGTCGACCGCCGATTCGTAATGGGCGCCAACCGCGTCCCGGATGCTGGCTTCGACGGGCGACAAGGCCACTTGAACGGCGGGTACCGGAATCGGGGCCGTCGGCGCCGCAGCCGGGCGGCATCCAGCAGCTGCGAGGAGCAGAAGGAGCGAGTTGCGGAGTTTTTGCATGGCGGGGC
>JBPCJP010000107.1:0-9922 GCA_051005175.1 Gemmatimonadaceae bacterium
GACCGGGTTGTGAATATCCGCCTCGGGAACTAGAGGGCGCAGAGGGGCGCTGCGCGGCCCACGTCAGAGGTCGCAGAGGGGAACACGCAGAGGGCGCAGAGGCACCGAGAGAGGCGCCTCTGCGTCTCTTGTTAGCGAGAGTGGCGGAACTGGTAGACGCGCTGGACTTAGGATCCAGTGGAGCAATCCGTGGGGGTTCGAGTCCCCCCTTTCGCATCTTGTTTAACCCCAACGGCTTAGCCTGCCGAAAGCGGTTGATCGTGGTAACGCGGGAGCGGCTTCGTCGCATCCTTCGTCGTATCCGGCTTCCTGGTCGCAGATGGCTCTGGCAACTCCGATTTCCACGTGAGGAGTTAACCCACGCAAAAGTCGGAGGCCAGCCCAGTTAGATTTACCAGGTCGGCTAAATCCCCTCTCGGAGGTCACAATGCGGCTCCTCGCGGAATCGAAGATTGCCTGGGTAGTGGGTCTCGCCTTCGGTGTCCTCGCCATTGTCGCGGCATCAATGGTGCCCGGTGAATGGACGCCAGTCGCATCTACGGCCGGCACGGCTGTGATCTTCGCGGTTGTCGCGGCGTTGGGAGCGGCGCTCTTGAAACGCCGTGCCGCTACAATCGGACTGCTGATCGCAACACCCATGACTGTCTTTCTACTGACCAGCGTTCTGTTCGCTGGTAACCTGGGGGCGTTCGCTCGCCACGACGCCCTCATTATCGCCGGTGCCATTGCCGGGGCGTTCGTCGGCGCCTATCTCGGCACACGAGTATTCCGCCATTCCCATTCCAGCGTGCTCGTGTCTCAGTGAGTGCGGAGGATTATACACCGCGAAATGCTGCGTGTGCGTCTGCAGGGCCCGACGGCGCTGCGATGCCGCCAGACCGTCCGACGCGGAGATCTGCCGCGGCATTTTCTTTGCTTCCGGCCGTCGAATGCAACGAAGGATAATTGCCTGCCAAGCGGGGCCTCGCCGTGTCACGCGATCACCAATCCGGATCCCGCGCCGTGCGGCACTTCCTTTTTTTCTTCTAGTAATCGGCAGCACCGGCTCGGCGGCTCAGGAGGAGCAGAGAACGACCGATTCGCTGCTTACCCGGGCGCGTTCTGCTGCGCGCGATTCGCGAAATGCGGAGAGCGCGAAGCTGTTCCGTGCCGTCCTGGACCGCGAGCCGAATCGCGCGCGCGACGTTCTGCGCGAGTACGCGGATCAACTGACGTACTCAGGACGAGCTCGCGAGGCGATTCCGCTTTACAGGCAGAGTCTTGGGTACGGTACCAGCGCATCAGACTCATTGCCGGCGCGGCTGGGTCTTGCGCTAGCGCTCTCCCGGAGTGACCAGCTACAGGAGGCTGAGAGCGAATACGAACGGATCCTGAGGCTGTATCCGGGGAACGTGGAGGCAACGAAAGGGCGAGCCCGCGTCCTTGTCTGGCGCGGCCGGCATCGAGCCGCTCAAGCACAGCTTCGTGCCCTGCTTTCGCGTGAACCGGCAGACCGCGATGCCGCGCTGCTTCTCGCGCAGTCGCAGCACTGGAGCGGCCGAAGTGACAGAGCGCTCAAAACCCTCGACGGCCCGCTGGCACAGCACCCGGATGGCAGACGCTTGCTGGAGGAGATCCACCGCAGCCAGGCGGCTGCTACGCGTTTGACGCTGGAGCAGTCTCGGCAATCTGACGATCTGGAGATAGCTGCGGGAGTGTTGCAGCATTCGGTCCCGCTGAGCGGCCAGGCGCTCGCCGAGTTCAGACTCGAGCAGAGACGTTTCAGCCCCCGCGGAGATCCGGCTGGGGACACGAAGGTTACAAGACCTTCCATCTACGGCAGGCGGTGGATTGGCGAGGCGCTCGAGCTGAACATCGCTCCAGGCCTCGAGCTCATCACCCAGCCGGGGCTGCGCGACGGCGCTACGACCTTCGTGTACGACAGCTGGCTGACCATAAGGCCTGCCGACTACCTGCGACTCGATGTGAGCTCGAATCGCTCCACATTCGACAACGTGCGCTCGCTTCAGAAGCGAATTGCACAGACGTCGGGCGGCGCATCCGCCGATTACCTCCCGGATGAGTTGACGCGACTGACCGGGCGCGTCATCGGAAGCAGGTTTACGGACGGCAATACCCGTTCGACCTTCCAGGTTGAGGCGGAGCGGCAGGTCATACGTGCTCCCCATTTTTACGTCGGCGCGCGAGGCGAGCGTATCGCGTTCGAGCGCCAGCTCGACAACGGGTATTTCAATCCGCTGCGGTATGGGGCCGTCGTTGCGACTGGGCGTGCGTGGAATGAGGCAGTCGCCGGCCGCGCGTGGTGGAACATCGATGGATCGTGGGGACGCGAGGCTGTAAACCCGGGCGAGAACAGGCCGCGGTGGAGCTTTGGCGCAAAGCTCACTGCCGCACCCGCCAAGCGAGTCGAAGTGGACGCGCGCTACTCGTACTTCAGTTCACGCCAGCTCTCCGGTGAGCGCGGAGCAGGTGGATTCTCGCGCGGTACGGCAGGAGTCGGGGCTCGTCTGGTATGGTGACAGGTCCGCGCAACGCGGCTCCCTCCGTTCTGATCGTCGAAGACGAGGACCGCCTCCGGAAACTCGTGAGCGTCGCGCTGAAGCGGGCCGGGTACGACACCATCGAAGCACGCAACGGCGTCGAGGCGCTGCACCACCTGGGCGAGATGCTCCCGGATCTCATCCTGTCCGACGTCATGATGCCGGAAGTGGATGGCTTCGAGCTCCTCAGGCGCGTTCGCGAGAACCCTGGCACACGCGCGATTCCCGTGATTCTGCTAACCGCGCGCGCGGGGATGGATGATGTTGTCGGAGGCCTGCAGCTCGGCGCCGACGACTACCTGAGGAAGCCGTTCGAGATGCCGGAGCTGCTGGCGCGCGTCCGTGCCAAGATCGAGCGCCCGTCAGTGCCGGCGGAGATGCTTCCGCAAGACAGACAGACAGGACTTCTTACCGAAGCGCTTTTCCTCGACGAGCTCCGCCGCGAGCTCGCGAGAGCCTCCCGCAGCGGCGCGCCTGTAAGCGTAGGTTGCATCGAGCTCCAGGAGCTCCCTACCGTTCTCGAGCGACTTGGCATCCGCGGCGAGCGGTCCGTTGCGCGGCAGGTCTCTGAAGCCATCCAGAGATGCCTTCCGCCACTCGGCCTCGCTGGGCGGAATGCGGCTAGCGAGTTCCTCGTCCTGCTTCCGGAGATGTCGGTCGCTGACGCAACTCAGACTCTGAACGTCGTTTCGGCTGCCATTGCCCGCACGGGCTTCAGTGTAGGAACGGAGCGATTGAGAATCACTCCGGCAGCCGGAATTGCTGCGGCAGATCGTGAAGCAGGCGCCGAGACGCTCGTCCATCGGGCCCAGGTTGCGAGGAAGCATGCCTCGCTGCACCTGGATCTTCAGTCTACCAGTTGGACACCGCAGCTCGAAGCGGCCTCGGCCGCAGCAGAGGCTAAGCGTGCCGAAGCGGTCAAACGTCGGTGGGCGACATGGATGGAGCGACTCCGCGTACCGCTCCAGATCGTCATGACCCTAGCGGTAGGGCTGGTCGTCCCATTCCTCATCTACTGGACGCTCTGGCGGGCGGGTCACGACATCACCCACGCCATGTATCTGATCGTGACGGTTTCGCTCGTGGCGACCGCGGCGTTCATCTGGCTGGAGGGATTTCTCGCACTGCGCCGCGTCGACCCGCCCGAGGAACCGGCTCAGCCGTATCCAAGGGCGAGCGCAATCATTGCCGCGTACCTGCCGAATGAAGCGGCAACGATCGTAGAGACGGTCAAGGCGTTTCTCGAGATCGATTATCCCGAGGGCCTTCAGATCATTGTCGCGTACAACACGCCAAAATCCCTACCGGTTGAAGCGGAGCTGACCAAGATCGCGGCGGCAAATCCGAGCGTGGTGCCGCTTCGGGTCACGCACAGCACGTCAAAGGCTCAAAACGTGAATTCGGCGCTGGCGATTGCGACGGGCGAGTTCATCGGCGTCTTCGATGCGGATCACCATCCACAGCACGACAGCTTTCACCGCGCGTGGCGGTGGCTGTCCACCGGCTATGACGTCGTGCAGGGTCACTGCGTGATCCGCAACGGCGATGCGTCCTGGGTCGCAAAGATGACGGCAGTGGAGTTCGAGGCGATCTACGCGGTCGCTCACCCGGGCCGAACCCGCATGCATGGCTTCGGGCTTTTTGGCGGAAGCAATGGCTACTGGCGCACCGATGTGTTGCGCGAGATCCGGTTCCACGGCTCGATGCTGACCGAGGATATCGACTCCTCCTTGCGAGTAATTGAGTCGGGGCGGCGAATCCAGTCGGACCCGTGGTTGCTCTCCACAGAGCTGGCGCCCGCACAGCTGAAGGCTCTCTGGAACCAGCGCTTACGCTGGGCTCAGGGTTGGTTCCAGGTGAGCATGATGCACGTGCCGATCGCGCTTCGCAGCAGGAAGCTGAACTGGCGGCAGAAGCTGGGCATCATCCATCTGCTTGCCTGGCGCGAGATCTTTCCGTGGGTGTCCCTCCAGATGTTCCCGATCATCGCGTTCTGGGCTGCAACGCGCGGCTTTGAGCGGTTAGACTGGCTCGTACCTGTGTTCGTGATGACCACGATTTTCACACTTGGCACGGGACCAGGACAGTCGTTCTTCATTAAGCGGTGCGCGGTTCAGGACATCAGGGATCGAAAGGGCTGGGTCAGCTGGTATGCGATGATCGCCTTCGTTTTCTATACCGAATTCAAGAACCTCATCGCGCGGGTTGCGCAGGTGAAGGAGTTCATGAAGGAGCGCGCGTGGAAGGTGACGCCGCGCGCCACACCCGAGGTGAAGAGGGCATGAGGCCGCCGAATCCGCCGAACGAGCACGAGCGTGCGCGCGCCGTGGAACGGTACCGCGTGATGGGCACGGGGGACGACCAGGCATTTGAAGATCTCGTGTTTCTTGCCGCCATGATCTGCGAGACTCCGATGTCGCTTGTGACGTTGATTGCCGATGATGTTCAGTGGACCAAAGCATCACTCAATTTCCCGCTGCCGCAGGCAACCCCGCGCGACGAATCCTTTTGTGCGCACGGCCTCAGCGCACCCAACGAACTCCTGATCGTGGAGGATGCTACGCAGGATCCCAGGTTTGCCGACAATCCGATAGTGGTTCACGAGCCGTGGGTGCGGTTCTACGCGGGTGCCCCGCTCGTGACCACTGAGGGCCACGCTCTGGGAGCACTGTCCGTGCTCGATCGGCATCGGCGGACATTGACGACTGCGCAGCAGGACGCATTGCGTGCGCTCTCGCGCCAGACGATGACACAGCTGGAGGTGCGGATGCTCTCGCCCGAATTGTCCGACAGGAACGAGGCCCTCGCTCACGAGCTGAAGCAGCGTGCGGGGCGTGAGGCCGAGCTCGAGCGACTCGCTGCCTTAGTCGAGCATTCACAGGATTCGATCATCAGCACCGACCCCGCTGGTGTGGTCGGAAGCTGGAATCCCGGGGCGGAGCAGCTCTATGGGTATTCCGCAGCCGAGATGATCGGCAAGCACCTGGAGATACTGATCCCACCTGAGCTGCTACCCGAGTTCCGCCGGAACCTCCGAATGCTGCGCGAGGGAAAGCCGCTCCCGCGCTACGATACATGGCAGCTGCGAAAGGACGGGTCGCGAGTGGAGATAGCGAGTACTGCTTCGCCCATACACGTGGACGGCGAGTTGCGCGCCATCTCCTGGATTTCGCGCGATGTCACCTCGCGTCGCAGGGCTGACCGCGCGACCCGCGAGGCGCTCGAGCTCCAGGTGGAGGCGAACGAGCAGCTCGAGCGTGTGAACGCTGCGAAAAGCAATTTCGTCTCGATCGTGAGCCATGATTTCCGGACCCCTCTTACGGTAATTCAGGGCTTCGCGCAGATGCTCGCGTCCGACGATTTCAGCAGGGGGGAAGTCAGGGAATACGCCTCCGACATCTACGAGGAAGCGTCGCGGCTCGGCCGGCTGGTGAACGACATGCTCGACATCGCCAGGATGGAGTCGGGCCGGATGCACCTCGACTGCAGACCCACAAACCTCAACCAGGTGTTCGAGGCCGCTGCGCGGCTCCAGGAGGATTCGTATCCGAAACATCGCTTGGTTCTCGATCTCGACCTTACTATTCCCGAAGTGCCGGCGGACCCGGATCGCATCCGACAGGTAGCGACGAACCTCCTGAGTAACGCCTTCAAGTACTCTCCAGGTGGTGGCGAGGTTCGCATTCGCAGCCGCCTGGGTGAGGACGGGATCGTGATAAGCGTCGAAGATGGCGGAGTTGGGATCGATCGGGGTTCACTGGATGCGATCTTCGACCGCTACGCTCGGAGCGGGACGAACCTCGACAAGCAGATCCTGGGCACCGGGCTGGGACTGTCGATCGTGCGCGAGATAGTGCGCCTGCATGGCGGACGCGTGTGGGCAGAGAGCGAACGGGGCAGGGGCGCGACGTTCCACGTTCTGTTTCCCACGGGCGCGGTGGCTCAGTCTCATCCTGTCCGTCACCACTTGTAGGTCGCTACTGCTCCGGCGGGCATTGTCGCGGTGAACGACTGCCCTGACGATCGAACCTTGAATGTCAGGGACTCGGCGGCAGAGTTTAATACGATGAGCACTCTGGAACCGTCGGGGTTCAGGAATGCGACGGTGAGCAGACCTGACGGCGATGGTGACTCGGACGCTATCCTCTGCGCTTCCGGCACCACGAACTTGCTCGCGTGGCCGAGGGCGTAGTACTCGACGTTGTATTTGACGCGGCCACTGGAGGGGTTGATCGTGACGACGCCCCGGCAGTTCGAGCATCCGCCATTTGTTGGGCCGCCGGACGGGTCGAGTGCGACGTTCCACAGCAGGACGCTTCGCGCCCAGTTGCGTGCAGCGCCGATGATGAGATGCCGGACGTTCCAGGCGAGGTTCGCTCCGAAGTCCGTCGCCCATTCGCCGCCAGAGCATTCGGTGAAGTAGATGTCTTTCGCAGGAAACGCGTCACGTACTGTAGACTGGGCGGACACGTCGCCGGCGTAACAGTGGAACGCGGAGCCGGCGAGATACTGCGACGCCCGCGCGTCAGCGAGGAGGGCGAGCGGGTACTCGGGTGTGTTCCAGTTGTGGTCGAAGCCGAGGATTTTCGTCGTCAGCCCCTCCCTGGCGAGCAGAGGACCAAGATGCATGCCGATGAACGTGGCCTGCTCCGACGCGGACATCCGCATGGTTGGGTACCCCGCCTCGTGGGCGGGTTCATTTTGCGCGCTGACGGCGTGCATCGAAATGCCTTCGGCGGCGAAGGCTCTCAGGTAGCGGACGAAGTAGCGGGCGTAGGTATCGTAGGACTCTGGCGCGAGACTGCCTCCATTCAGCGTGCGCGTCGTTTTCATCCACGCGGGCGCACTCCAGGGAGTCGCCATGAACGAGAGGTTCGCGTTGAGGGATCGTGCCTGCTTGACGACTGGAATCAGGTCCGCGCGTTCACGATCGATGGAAAAGTTTTGCAAGTCCGAATCGTTGGTGCCAGCGGGCACGTCGTCATAGGTATAACTGTCGAGTGAAAAGTCCGAGGCGCCGATGGTGAGACGCATGAAGCTCAGGCCGATCCCCGCTGCCGGGTCGAATAGCGACTTCATGAGGTCGGCGCGCCGGCGCTCAGAGAGGCGGCGGTTGATCAGCCACGCCGACGCTCCGGTGATCGCAGCGCCAAATCCGACCATCCGCTGGAATCGCGCTGTCTGGTCGACATCTATGATATTAGTCGCACCAGAAAGATCGCTGGACAGCGGAATGCTCTTCTGTGGCTGCAGGAGCGAGCGTCCGTCCGCCGTTGTCTGCCAGGCCGAGACCGATGATGCCGCTTGGGAGGAGTACCCTTCCCTGAGTGCGCGTTCCCCTGACGACATCCCTGCACTTTCTGGCTGGGACGGCGCTGCGGGGTTCTCCCGTTCGGTACAACCTGCAACGGCCACTGCAAGCAGGATCGCGCGGGACCACTTACGGCTCGCGAAAGAGAGCGAATTCAAGAGCTTTCCGGGGACTCGGCCACGCGTCAGTGCGCACAATGTGTGGCTGACCGCGCGAGGCGTTCAAGAATGTCTGTTGACGATTGTTCCCTGCGGAAGGCAACCCCGTGGATGGTTCCTTCGCTCTGGCTCGGTCCCGCTCGGCCATTGGCATCAGCTTTGCCTTTGATGAGGCACCACCCAGCGGAGACAAAAAATGGAAATGGAAACCCTGAAGGACCTCTACGTCGAAGGGCTGAAGGACTTGTACAGCGCCGAGAAGATGATCATCAAGGGACTGGACAGAATGACCAAGGCGGCGTCTGATCCCGACCTGAAAGAAGCCTTCAAGCGTCACCAGGCGATGACCGAGAAGCATGTCCAGCGGCTCGAGACGATCTGCGCCGACCTGGATGTCAGCCCCCGCGGAAAGAAGTGCGTCGGCATGGAAGGACTGATTGCGGAAGCGAAGGAGCTGATCAGTGAGAAGCCCGATCCCGACGTACTCGATGCGGGTCTCATCGCGGCCGCGCAGCACGTCGAGCACTACGAGATGGCCGGTTACGGCTGCGCGAGGACATACGCGCGGCAGCTCGGTTACGGGGAGCAGGCCGACCTCCTCCAGACGACGCTCGACGAAGAAGGAACGACGGACAAGCAACTGACCGAGCTCGCCGAAACGAAGATCAACATCGAAGCACAGCGCGCCGACTGACTCTGGCGCAGTCTCCTGATTCGAGGGCCGGCAATCGCCGGCCTTCGTCTTTTCAGACCAGGCGGGAAACCGGCTGAATGCACTCCGGTGAGTCGTTCGCCGGGCTGTTGACGAACCGGCTTACCTCGTGGCACTCGAGATCCTCCGATTCGAACGGTTTCAGCAGAGTAAGCGCTTCAGTCAGGGGCGTTGCGCTATCGACCCATCGCGCGCCATCGTCGAGTGCCAGCAATGCCGGCATTCGATGGTGGTACCGGGCAGCGAAGGAACTCGCATCAGTCGTGATTACGGTGCATGTCTCCACTGACTCGTCGCCCCTTCCCCAGCGATCCCACAGTCCGGCCATGACGAATGGGACGTCGCGGCGCATGTGGAAGAAAAACGGGACGCGTGATTTCCCCGTGCCTGTCCACTCGTAGTAACCGTCGGCGAGGACGAGGCATCTTCGCTCCCTGACGGGATCCCTGAACGCCGGCTTGTCGGCCAGCGAGTCAGAGCGGGCGTTGATCATCCTGTTCCCGATGGCCGGATCGTTCGCCCACCACGGAATGAGACCCCAACGCCTTGCTGCAACGGTGGGGACTCCCTGCGTGTCGAGTGCAATCGTCCACTGGTTCTGAGTAGGCGCGATGTTGTATCGGGGCTCGAATCCCGGGAGCACTGGCGGGAGTGAAAATCGCTCGAGAACGCTGACCGGAGCATCGTGAAGTGAAGACCTTCCGCACATGCGTTGAACCTAGGTCGATGCCTGGCGCGCGCAAAGCCATCGGCGGCATGGGTCGAGAGGGCCCGATGGCCCGAATCGCGCAGTTACACTTCGGGGATCAAATCACGAGGAACCAATGGCGAAGTGCGACATGTGCGGCAACGACTACGACAAAGCATTCACTGTGACGATGGGCGGCACCACTAAGACGTTCGACTCGTTCGAGTGCGCAATCCATGCGCTGGCGCCGACCTGCGCCCACTGCGGGTGCCGGATCATCGGCCACGGGGTGGAGGCAACGGGGACCTTCTATTGCTGCGCGCATTGTGCGTCGGAATCGGGGGTCGAGGGGGTTGATGACCGGGTGTAACAGTCTGCCTTGACTGACTGCGGACTGCGGACGTACTGCGGACCTGGACTACGGACTACTGCGGACCCGGACTCGCGGTCGACCGAGGTCAGTTCAGTCCCCAGTCCGCAGTAGTGTCAGTCAGCGTCCGCAGTACGTCCGCA
>JBPCJP010000108.1:0-10248 GCA_051005175.1 Gemmatimonadaceae bacterium
CGATAGCTCGCCGGAGATTCTTCCCTTCCTTCTCGTAGATCTCGTCGAACAGGTGAAGATCCTTTGCGTAGACGCGGCGAGCGAGAAGTGGCGCGTTGTCCAGCGGCACACGCTGAACGTAGAAAGGACCGATCGTTCTGAGTCGAGGACCGATGTCGCTCACCAATGCCCGCCGGGCTCCGGCGTAGATCGTATCGCGCGCCGCGATGCGGGCTTCCCTCGAGTCGGAATGTTCGGCGTAAGCGGAGTCGAGGCTCGCGGCAAGACGAGTCCAGAAGTCGCCGAGTATCTTGTCGTCCTCCCACTCCGCGTCGACTCGTGCGGCCGCGTCGGGCTGGCCTCGGGACCTGAAGAAGGCCGCTGCGCCGCGCGCGCCAACAAAGCTGGCGAAAGACTCGTTGAAGACAGCCTGTCCGGGCGCGTAGAACGTGTTGTGAGTGACCTCGTGGATCACTGTATTGACCAGTTCGAGCGTGTCCCGCGCCAGCGTGGTGCTCGTCAGCGGATCATTGAACCATCCAAGCGTGCTGAAAGCCGCCGACGGCCGGAGCGCGACATCGAATCCCCGGTCGTGGAACGATTTCGCCGCTCTCGCCGCCTCATCGAAGTCGAAATAACCTTTGTACGGCACCCTGCCAACTATCGGGAACCACCAGGTGTAAGGTTCGAGCTTGTCCCGGTGGGCAACCGAGAGCACGAGAACGAGTGTGTCGCGGTCAAGTCTCGAGTATGTCGTAAAGCTTTCTTCTGTCGCCAGGCGGATCGAATCGCGGGCGTAGTCGCGTGCGGCGAGAACCAGCGCCAGCTTGCGGCGTACCACCGAGTCGGTAGCCGGGTTGGCGACGAGTGTCGTGATGGGCTGGCGTCGCGCGAGGATTTTCCCCTCTTCCCATGCTGCCCGGCTCAGATAGCAGCCGGTCGGCGTGACGAGCAGCAACGCTGGCAGCGCAAGGGCGCCGAGGATGACGGCCTTCTTCATCCGGGCAAAGTTAACTGCCTGTCTGGCAGTCTGGCGGTCTCACTCTCCGTCACGAGCACGAACGCCGACACGGTCACGCTCAACACGGGCCTTCGCTTAATCGAGGGCGTTGAGGGCGCCGGGATTCCCTCGGTATGGTGCGCCCCGACTGGTCATGCTGGGCACAGCCAAACAAAAGCCCCCGCCAAGAGCGGGGGCTTTTGTTTCTTCAGAGCGCGCGGCTAGCAGCCCGCATCGCAGGGGTTGCGATCCACGAACCAGATGACGCTGGGCGAGCTGACCGAACCCGCCCTCGCCGGCGGGAAGTAATAGGCGGAGAACCCAGTACCTGCCGTCTGGACACCAGCGCCGGGGAACCCGCCCACGACCGCGGCCGGAGCGTTTGGACCCGCTACCGATGCGCGAATGGTGGCCGATCCTGTCTCCGTCACACGAATCGCAGTTGCGCCTGCAGCCTTGCTCGCGTAAGCGGAGGCCGCGAGGGTGCCGACGTTGGAGAACGTCGCTGCGCCCGGGAGCGGGTCGCCGACTGCATTCACCAGATAGCCGTTCGCGCTTCCGCTCGACGCATTCACCATTCTTACAGCGATCTGACCGGAGGGCGGGGCTGACGTCTCGTCATTGATCGTCACGAACCGCAGCTGGCCCGCAGTGCGCGACGGCCCGACGAGCATCAGAGTGATACGCGTGTTCGCCTGGATCGCGATCGTCGTGTCGAGCAGTATCTGCGACGTAATCGCCGCATTTGTGCTGGTCGGAAAGACGCGAATCCGCCGCGTCTTGGACTCGGTCTGCTGATAGAGCGTTCCCTGGCGATACCCGAGAGTGTTCGCGAAGGCCGAGAGGTCGACCTGGTCGATCATCTTGATGTCAACCGCCCCAGTGTCGGAGATGGCACTGATGAAACGCACCTGCGCGTTCGGCGGCAGTGTTGGCGTGGTGATCTGGTCATCGTCGCAGCCGACTACCGAAAGGCCGGCGAATCCCAGAGCTATGAACCGGGTTAAGCGCATTTGGTAACTCCCTGGTGTGTCGTTAATGTTCCGTGCGTCCTACAATCTGCGGGCGCCCGTGACTAGTCATGTTTCCCCACCGGGCCCATCCGGATCAGGATTGCGATCCGTGCTGCCCGCACCAATCAGGCTTCGCGTCAGGATCAGGATTACCGCGCCACCGACTATTGCCGCGGCGGCCATCGCCGACCTGCTACGCGAGAACCTCTTTTCCCTTACGTCGCTCACAAAGTCCTTCGAGATCCTGAGGGGCTCGCCGGTCCAGCGCTGAGTCTGCCCACCCAGATATCTCACCGCCGCGACCTTGACTGCGTACACGGAATCCGGGTCCGCGGTCAACGTTCCCTCAACGGCATGCGCGGCCGCTCCAACTTCCTGGCCTATGCCGACCCGTCCGCGGTCGTTGATGCCGAGCAGGACTACCCGACCACTTCCGACCTGGCTGACGGGAGTGTACACATAACATCCCGTCATCAAGCCCATCAGTGTCCCCGCCAGGCTCGCCCGCGCGAGTTGCCGGCCGAAGCCGACCGGCGAGCGCCGCCGCCTCGGCGAACGCTCTCCGGCAGACTTGCCATCCACATCGTGTATCACCGCGAATGTCCGTCGAGTCCTAGAACCCGTACGTTCCCTTCAGGGCCCTGTTGTTCATTACGTACAGATTCTGGTTCAGACGTGCGTACAGCTCCTGCCATGGCACCGCCCACTCGAGCGACGTTCCTTCGACCAAGTCACCCCAGCCGCGGGAATCGATGAACCACTGAGCATATCCGGTGAACGCCGTCTCCAGACGCTTCTCCCACTTCATCGCTTCGAAGATGTTGCCGCAGGCGGTCGTGGTGAAGCTGGGCGGTTGCGGCACCTGCGGAACGCAGTTGCTTCCGCCGGGAACCGGGGTCGTGAGATTGGAGATGCCGGTGACCGGAGGCAGTCCCGCGCGAACGCGGGTTTTGTCGATCAGCGGTCCGGCCTGAGCGACCCGGTTCGTCCTCATGTAGCCCTCTGCCTCCAGCATGTTGACTTCGGCGACCGAGAAGGCCACGACTGGCCCGTTGCCGCCGGCCGCGCGGATGCTCCAGAAGCGCCAGTTGTCGTAGTACCACTCGCCCCACGGCAGCGCCGGGCTGTCCTCGCCCGTCGGCCGGTTGCGGAAGTAGAGAACCGTGCCGGCCGGTGTGCCACCGCGGCCTCCACCGGTTACGGCCTGCTGCGCCGCCCTCGTTTCACCCGCGGGAAAACGCATGTCCGGCGTGCGAAGCAGAAATGGAGTTCGCTGCTGAATCGGCGTCGCGAGCCATGCCTGGTAGCCACCTGACGTGTCCCCCATGCCAAGGATGAACGGCGTCATCTGGCTCCACGTCGGATCGACAGCGAGCTGGTTGCGCCAGCCGGCCTGCCATCCGGTGCTGACGTTGGCGTTTACGATGAAATCGGCGGTGATGCCGGCCGCTGCGTCGGCTACGACCGCGTTCCAGTCAACCTGTGCGCGCTGTGCCGGAGTGCGCGCCACGCCTGCGCGGAATCGCGCACGGTACGAGCGAATGATCTGCTGCCAGCGTGTGAGAGATACTGTCTCACCGGAAACCCAGTCAGCAGGAATCGGCCAGCCAGCCGTGCCGTTTGTCGCGTCAGCCGTGGTCGTGATGGCGAGGGCGGAATCCAGCATCGAGATGGCCGCCGCCATGACCGTCGCCGCATCAGAGAGTGGCGGAACCTCGTCCGACGGGACGCGCGGGGTGATGATCGCCGCGGAATCATACAGGAACGCCGTGTTGGCAAGTGCGTAGCCCAGCACGAAGAAACCGAAGGACTTCGCGCGCGCATCGCGCGCCGGCGACCCGATCGTGTTGTTCGCTGCCTTGAACCGATCGACTGCGGCTATTGCGTTTGCCGCGCTCCTCGCATTACGCGTCAGGACGTCGAAGTCCTGGAAATTTTCGCTCTGGTTGGAGTTGCCAAACGAGTTGTCGATCACGCCGCGCGGTATGTTCGCGCGGGCGCCGAACCCGAAATTGGCCAGAGCCGAATGGCTCTCCAGCGACATCACCATGCTCTGCACGCCGATGTTGCCGGTAACTCCCTGCTGTCCGTTCCACATCTGCTGGAACAGCTTGGACACGATGGTCTCGACGTCCTTCGGGCTTCCATACACCCGCGCAACGTCGGGATTCGTCTGATTGTTGACGTCCAGCGGGTTCTCGACGCAGCCAAAAATGGCTGCACTCGCTGCCAGGGCAGCCGTCGAAACCAGCCGGAGCTTTAGTCTATGATGCATCAAGGCCTCACTGATTCAATTGAAGGGTGACGGGGGACGGGATCTAAAGCGATCCCGCCCCCGACAATGCCGGAATGCGATTAAAACGACGTCGAGAGCTGGAACGTGTAGGTCCGCATCTTCGGGTACCGGAATCCGGAAACACCAGTCAATGCGGCCGAATTGAACGCTCCACTCGTATTTCCCGATTCAGGATCGAATCCGCGGAAATCCGTCCACGTCTTCAGGTTGCGGCCGACGAAGCCGAGCTTCCAGTCACCGGACCCACCGATGGATCCGAGACGGTAACTCACGGCGAGTTCCCGAAGCTTCACGTAGCTCGCGTCCTCGATGTTGTAGCTGTTCGGGCCGAGGTTGTCGTAGAAGCCGCCAAGCCCGGTAGTGTTGCCCGGCGTCGGCGAGGTCGATGCGCCCTGCCGCCAGTAGTAACCCATCGGCTTGGCACTTTCCACTGTCTTGCCATCCTGTGCGACGTCACCGCTCTGCAGATCGCCGAGCGACCACGCGTACTGGATGTTGAAGAGCTTCTGGCCGCGCGAAGCGTCGAGAAGGCCGTACACATTGAACTTGCCGAAATCGATGGTCTGCGAGAGACCCCAGTGGTGCTTGGGAAGAGCACTGCCCAGCGGGAGCTTCTCGATGGCGCCGGTTGAATCCCGCTTGACCATCGGCATGCCCCAGTGCGACTGATTCCCCCAGGGGCCCTCACCGCGCGGCAGTCTCGACCGGTACAGGTTCTTCGTGATGCCTTCGCTCGGAAGGTTGCCCTGACCGACCCAGACGATGTAACCCTCGTCGTTCGGGCGGAACGCGGCGTTGAGATCTCCGCTGCTCTGCGAGCACTGCGAAACAAAGCTCCCCGGCAGATCGCTGCACCTGGTGATGAACCGGTTGCCATACATCGTGCCGACCTTCTCGCCCTTGCGGAACTGGAACACGGTGAACGTGTTCCCGGCCACGATATCACCAGTGAAGTCGGGCACGTCGAGCCGCGTGATTTCCGAGGTCGTCTGGTCGTAGATGAGCCGCGACGTCCAGTTGAACCGCCGTCCCTGGAAGATCGGAACAGTGAGAGTCCCTTCCCACGTCTGGTTCGTCACCTCACCCGCGTTCAGCCACTGGCTCGAGAAACCCGAGGCCGTGGAAGCGCGAACGGGGAGAATCTGGTCGTCGATCACTGCCCTTGCGTACGACACGCTGATCCCGAAGCGACGGAACAGCTCGAGATCCGTTCCAACCTCGGTCTCGGTGTTGATCTCGGGCTTGAGGTTCTTGTTGCCGAGGAACGCCGGATTGAGGGTTCCACCCGTGCCGATAGTGAAGGTTTCGTACTGAGCGCTGAAACGCGGGCGCTGGCCGGTGCTGCCTCGCGATGCGCGGAGCTTGAAGAGGCTCAGTGCTTCGGGTGCCGGGAACCAGCTCTCGCGGGAAACAATCCACGCTCCGGCCAGGCGGCCAAAGCTCTGCCAGCGGTTGCCTGCCCCGAAGAGCGAGCTTCCATCGCGCCTGACGAGTCCGCTGAGGATGTAGCGATCCTTGAAGTCGAAGTCAGCGCCGACGAAGAAACCCATGTCGCGAATCTTCTGGACGCCCGATCCGATCTGGAAATTCTTCGTGACCGCGTCAGCCGTCTCCAGCCCGGCGACCACGATGTCGTCACCCTGGAGGAAGTTGTCGCGGATGGTCTGGTCGCCGTAGATGTACCGCGTGGTCAACGTCGAATTGAGGTCACCGAAGAACGTGCGGTTCGCCGAAGCGCTCAGGCTTCCTGTGTACTGGTACGAGTCAAACAGCCCCTCTCGGAAGAAACCCGCCGAAACGACCGGGTTCGGGCTCACGGTTCTCCACCCGCGATCGCGCTGCTGGGTGAAGCTCGATGTGGACCGGTCATAGCCGAACGTGCCCTCGAGATTGAGCCAGTCGACCGGCGTGTACCGTCCGCTCGTGCCACCGACGAAGCGCGTGTTGCGGTCCGTGCGCTCGTTGTAGGTGGCCGCGTAAAGCGGATTGAAGTTCTGCGAGCCTTGCGCACCCGGATTGTGCCGGACCACAATGCGACCCAGCGCATCCCGCGCCTCCAGGTTAGCCATGCGCGGTGCGCGCGTGATCGTAAAGAACGGGCTGGCCGAGCCCGCACCTTCGGTATCGAGCTGAGCGCCGTGGTCCTCGCTCTGGCTGTAGAACGTGTTGATGTTGAAGCTGATCCGGTCGCCGAACCGCTGGTCTACGTTGATCCTGGCGGAGTTGCGGGCGAAGCCGCCCATATTCTGGATGGCACCCTGCTGCGTGAGATTGCCGAGACTGGCGAACACGCCCGTGTTGTTGATCTTGCCTCGCATGTCAACGTTCGTGTTGGCGAACGCCGACTCGGTGACGAGCTGTGAAACAGGATCGCGCAGGATCGGGTAGCGGTTGACGACGAACGTCCCGCTGAGAGCGTCGAAGTTAGGCGCCGACGCAAAGGCGGCCTCGCCGAGGAAGTTCTGCGGCGGTGACGAGAAATCCTCGCCGCTGTTGTTGATCCGGTCAACTTCCTTGTCCCAGTCGATGTACCGCGCACACGGTGAGCCGCCCGCCACCTCGCGGGTGCAGAAGTACTGGCCGCTCGGATTCAGCGCCATCGTCGTGCGGGTCGAGAGCGGGAATGCGCGCTCGATATCGCCGGCCCCAAACTCGGTTTTCACGCCGACGCGGAAGCCCGATGGAGTGTTCTTGCCGGATTTGGTGGTGATGTTGATGACGCCCGCGCCAGCGCGCGCGCCGTAGAGCGCCGCCGCCGCCGCACCCTTCACGACCTCGACGTTCTCGATGTCGCTGGGATTGATGTCCGGCAGCGAACCCTGAAGCGGCACGCCATCGAGAAGGTAGAGCGGCCCCTGCGAGCGCCCGGTCGCATTCAGCGAAACGGGTCCGCGCAGCACGACCGAGGGTGCCGAACCGGGACGGCCACTGGCCGAAACGATCATGGCGCCCGGGATCTTGCCCTGAAGCTGCGCGATCGGATTGGAGCCGGTCACGGGCATGAGGGTCGTGTCAATTCGAGCCACTGTGAAGGGAAGCTTCACCTGCTCAGTCGCTGTCGCTACGCCGGTGACGACGACCTCGCTCAGCTGCGTTACGTCGCGGCGCAGATCGAAGTTGATCGTCTGCGTGCCAGCCGTCAGCGTGATGATCCGCGTCTGCGGCAGATACCCGATCGCACGCACGCGAAGGTTCACGGGCTGATTCGTCAGGCGGGCCTGCGGGATCGTGATCGAATACGCGCCGGCGTTGCTGGTGCCAACGGAGATGTTCAGATCGTTGATGTAGAGGTTGGCGCCGACCAGTGGCTGGCCCTGCTCGGACATGACTCGTCCGGAGATGACCGCGCCCTGTCCCTGCGCAACTGCGGGGAAGAATCCTGCTGCGGCTACGAGAGCCAGTCGCAGGAGCGTTGGTGAACGGAGAAATTTTGTCATACCTGCCTCTCAAGGGTTTTCGGTGCACTACCACCTGCGCTTGCACGATTGGTCGGGCCGGCGGGCCTGCATCGCTGCGGGGCCGAGCCCATCTCGGTCGGAAAACGTGCGGTCATCGCCCTCCTGTGTTATGGGGACACCTGAGACGGTAAACCTTTCTGCCGGTGACGCTGTCCAATCAGCTCAGAATCAACACGCCGTGCCGTAAATGCGCACGCCATGCCAGGAATACACAAGCCGGCAGCCCCTTCAGGGTGCCGGTTGTTCCCGCTGACGGCAACAATATGAGCCGGTGCAGCCGTTGCGCAAGCGGTTTGTAAAGATTTTGTCACGTCCGCCCGCCGGGGGCGGTCAGGATGCCCTGGCGGGGAAAGCGAAGGGCTGCTGGACGAGCTGCCGCACCGCCCTGCCCCGTTTCACGGCAGGCCAGAATGCGGCTGAGGCCACAGTCACACGCACCGCTTCACTCAGCCGAACGTCGGTCGACGATACTATTCCAAAACTCCCCGGCTCAACCTTCCCCATTTCGTCGACAACGAACTCCGCCACCACGGAGCCCCCCTCGCCTGATGCGTACATCTCGGGAGGATATTGGATCCTGAGCTGCTCCGGCGACATCGGAGTTGCCGGCTCGTCGACCGAGTCACGGGTGAAGATCGCAAGTGAAGCAACCATCTGCTCCAGGTCGAATCGGGGGCGGGCCGGCCACCGCACGGGATCGGTATCGGGACCGCGAGACCAGAGCAGTATGGTGCCGCAGCTCGACTGGCTGCGCGGCCCGATGTAACGGAGCGGTGCGGTCGTGGCGCCGAGGTATAGCTCGATCCCGTGAATCGTGTGGGGCGGAATTGCGTCGAGGTCGACTTCGCCCGATCCCATCGGCAGCCCATCGAGCCAGACCAGTGGCCAGCACGCCCTTCCACGCATGCGCACCCCACCGCCGCCCGCGCCCATCCTCGTGGCATTGACACCAGGTACGTGCGTGAGAAGCTGGCTGAGCGCGCGCGGGTTCTCCCTGTCTATCTGGTCCCGCGAGATGAAGGTCCCGGAGTTCCGCCTTTCCAGCCGCTGGTAGTAACCGGTGAGACGTCCCGAATAACGGGGACGCTCACTGCGGACGACGACAGGCGCAAGCAGCGCCGTCAGCGGCTCCAGAACCAGCCGAATGCCATCCTCACCCATCGCGGCCGGAACCTGCGCCGTGAGCGGCTCGAACCCGAGCCGGCGGACCCGCACGACGGACACTCCCTGTTGCGGCACGAGATTGAAGTGACCGCTCTCATCGGTACGGGCACTCGCGATGCCCACTGAGACCTCCGCACCAAAAACCGCCGCGCCCGAGGCATCCACGACCGTGCCACTGACATACGGCATCGACTGCGCGGCCATAGCCGCGGGCGACACCGCGGCCAGGTGCACAATCACTGCGGACCGTTTCCAGATGCGCCAAATCATTCAAGTTGATCCGTTGTCCATGACCGGACGTGACCCGCGAATACGGCCCGATCCCGTTGCGCTCTCGCCCCGGGGGATCCGGTTCCTGAAATATTGCGGTCGGTACATCGCTCCACAATGCGATTCGTCACGCGCGGCGTGCCGTTGCGCCCGCGTGATACCCCAAATATTCTCAACAGCTCAGGAATCGTTGCCCAACCAGGCCCGGCCCAGGAGAAGAACATGACCCGAATTCGATGGACACTGATCCCCGTTGTCGCGGTGCTCACCCTCGCGGGCTGCGCTTCCAGCTCCTCGTCCCCGACTCGCGTAACCCAGTCTTCGAGAGACAAAATCACGTCGGTCGAGATTCAGCATACGTCCGCTACATCGGCGCTCGACCTTGTGAACAAGCTCCGGCCGCAATGGTTGAGGCAGGCCGGCATCGCTTCGATCGGATCCGGCGTCAGGACCCAGGTCACGCTGGTCTACCTCGATGGGAGCCGGATCGGCGGGCTCGAGGCACTGCGGAGCATACCTGCCAGCGGAATCACCGGGATGGAGTGGATACCGGCTACGCGCGCCGCGATCATGCTTCCGGACATCGGCAGTGACGCTATCTCGGGGGTAATCTCGATATCGACGAAGCCGCTGGGCTGACAAAAGGCACAGCGGGTGTGAGCATCGGCAGCATGGGTTATTATGAGTGGTGTCCTTCGTCCACCTGCACTGCCACTCCGAATACTCCCTCCTCGACGGTGCAAATCGGATCGATAACCTGATCGAACGGGCGCTCGAGTTCGAGCAGCCCGCCCTCGCTATCACCGACCACGGCAACATGCACGGCGCCTGGGACTTCCAGGCCAAGGCGAAAAAGGCCGGAATCAGGCCACTTATCGGAATGGAGGCGTACGTAGCCCCCGGCGACCGCCGGGTCAAGGAAAGGGAGGGTAACCGCAAGCCCTACTACCATCTCGTCCTCCTCGCCATCAACGAGGTGGGCTACAAGAACCTCGTCAAGCTCTCCTCTCTCGGGTTTACCGAGGGGTTCTACTCGCGGCCCCGGGTGGACCGCGAACTCCTGGCCCG
>JBPCJP010000109.1:0-9411 GCA_051005175.1 Gemmatimonadaceae bacterium
GTCACCTGGCGGTTGAGCACGCTGTACCGCGACAACCCGAGACTCGTGAACGCCCACGACTTGCCAAAGGGATCCGTCAGGGTGCCTGTCTCGCCCGACTTCAATGATATGCTTGACCGAATGCCAAGTGATTCGCCGGCGAAGATCGTGATGAGCATTGTCGCGAACAAAAGTGGCACGACGACAAGACGGTGCCGGCCCGGCTCCCTCGCCATGATGAAATGAAGAAATCCCGTAATCGCGATCCAGATCGGAAGTGATCCATTGCCAACAGCCGACAACGCCCAATGTTCGACCCGCTCGGCGTCGCCGTAGGCCTGCCACATTCCCAGCAACGCTCCTGCTGTGATGAAACACCAGGCGACGACCGCCCACCGTCGAGCCGAGGTTAGCCACTCTCCATCGTCTGGACTTCTTAGCAGGGCAGCAGCGGCGAAGGCGACAGGGATCAATGTGATGGCGTAACCGGCAAAGAGAACCGGCAGATACAGCGCAGTTCGGAGGCTCTGAAAGCCGGGGTGCATACCCTGCCCATCCGGCGGAACCCAGTCGAGCCTCGCGAACGGATTCGCGAATGCGCAAATCGCCACCAGCAGAACTGCAAGCATTACGGCAAGCATCGTTGTTACAAAGGGCAGGAATGCGCGGTGGCGTCGACCGCCCGTCCAGACAACCAGCGACGAACACGCAGCGAGCATCAGTGCGAGTACGAGGAGGCCTCCCCCCCTGCCGGTCCAGAAAGCTGTCGCGAGAAAGATTCGCGGAAGGTTTTCACTCGTATTGGCGGCTACGTAGCGGATCGAGAAGTCGTGAGTGAAAAGCGCGAATACGTGTGCGATGGAAGCCACGATCAACAGCGCCAGAGTCGCATGAATCGCGCGCTCCCCGCTCGCGATGAAGTCCCGCCGACCCCTCCGTCCGCCGACAAAGGAGACGATAACCCCCCAGACCGCCAGCAGCAGCGCAACCCAGAGCGATATCTCGCCGACGACGATCACGGGGTTGCTGTCGCCAGATGCAGGAGGCTACCGCTGGACCCGCGTGAGCACCAGCATAGCCGCACCTGCACCAAGCGCGTCCCACACGAGATCGCCCACGCTGAACAGGCCGCTCGTCCTGTGACCGTGCAGCGCGCGCCCGAAGGAAACCACGACCACTGTGGCACCGGCGCCGGCGAGCGAAGTGTTCCGGTCGGCGCGCACCGCCTGCAAGCCGGCGAACGCAACGCTTTCGACGAAGCCCGCAAGCAGGAAATGCTTGAGCTTGTCGATGCCGAGTATCGAGTCTTTGACGCGCGGGCCTGCGGACTGCGCTTCGGCTGCCGAAGCAAGACACATACACGCGGCCAGCGAGGCCGTCACTATCCCGCGTCTCGCGATCACCTTGCTGGAAGCGATTTGACGAACGCAGCGACTTCCCCGACGAATGCCTGAAGCAACGGAAGGCTCGGATCAGAGTAAGACGGGAGCTGTTGCCCGATCGGGCCACTCGCTGACTTGAGGACATGATTCATGCCGTCGATCACCGCCAGCTTCGCTCGAGGGTTCGCCGCCGACAACAGGTTTGCTTCTCCTACCGCCACCTGGATGTCTGTCGTTCCCTGAATTATCAGAACCGGGATCGTGAGTCTCGCGATTTCCGCCGCCGGATCGTACGCGAACCAGGAAGTGAGGTACGCATGCACGCTCGGCCTGAACAGCGCGTTCAGCATCGGTGGAACCGAATCCGGGCTCTCACCCCGGGCGATCCGGGCCATCAGTGTTTCGGTCTGCGCAAGCATTGCCGGTGGAAGCTGTGTGCTCAACTGGTCCTTCAGCACCTCCGGTGCCCGTCTTCCTACACCCGCAATCGATATGTACCCGTCGGCATTCGCCTCTCGCGCCGCGACCATTCCGATGAGAGAGCCTTCGCTGTGCCCGGCGACAGTTATGGTGGAGAACCGAGGGTCCGCGCGAAGCTGAGTTACCCACGCGGCGGCGTCGGATATGTAGTGCTCGAAGCGCAGGTTCGCCTCGCTCGACCCGCTGGCGCCGCTCCCGCCAATCCCGCGCTTGTCGTATCTGAGCGACGCGATTCCGCGGGCGGCCAGGCTGTCCGCAAGCATTTTCAGCGAGTTGTTCGGGCGGGGGAAAACCGGCGAGTTTCCGTTGCGGTCCGTCGGCCCCGACCCGGCGATTACCAGCACCACCGGCACGGGGAATCTCGCAGCAGGCAGCTCGACTGTTCCAGCAATGTTTCCGGTCGGCGTGGCGAGAGTCGCATCCTCCTCGACTATCGTTGTCGGCGCGGGCGGCAGTGACGTGTCCGCACTGCCTCCGCTCTGCGCCGCGCAACCCGACGAATAAAGTAGAATCAAGACCAATAAACCTTTCTTCATGAGTTCTCCGGAGTTCTTGCCCAATGCAAAGCGGCACCAACCGCTCGATTCCATCCGCGAACCAGCTTCGCCCGCTCGCCGGCACTGATGTCAGGTTTGAAAGTCGCATAACGCGGCACCGACCGGAACTCCTCGCTGTCGCGCCAGACGCCTGACGCGATGCCGGCAAGGCCGGCAGCGCCAAGTGCAGTCGTCTCGACGATCTCCGGGCGCTCGACCGGAACGCCGACAACATCTGCCTGGAACTGCATGAGCCAGTCGTTCACGCTCGCTCCGCCGTCGACCCTGAGACTCGCGAACGGCACGCCGCTCAGGTCACGCATCGCGAGCAGCACGTCCCGCGTTCCGTAGGCCATCGACTCGAGCGCTGCGCGGACCAGGTGAGCCCGGCTGCTCCCGCGAGTCAGTCCTGTGATCATGCCCCGGGCTTCCGGCTCCCAGTGCGGCGCGCCAAGTCCTGCCAGCGCAGGAACGAAATACACTCCGTCATTTGATTCCACGCTACGCGCGAGACCTTCAGATTCCGCCGCCGCCTCGATCAGCCCGATCCCGTCGCGCATCCACTGAATGGCCGCACCCGCGATGAATATCGAGCCCTCCAGCGCGTACGCATAGCCACCGGCTGCATCGCATGCTACGGTCGCGAGTATTCCCGATCCCGGCGATGGCCTCTTCTGGCCGGTGTTGAGAAGAAGGAATGCGCCTGTTCCATAAGTGTTTTTCCCCTGCCCTGCCTCGAAGCACCCCTGCCCGAACAGCGCGGCCTGCTGGTCCCCCGCAACACCCCGTATGGGAATCTCAGTCCCCACAAAATCCGCCGACGCAACGCCGAAGTCGCCGCTCGAGCGCCTCACCTCGGGCAGAATCGACCGCGGCACGCTGAAGATCGAGCAAAGCTCACCGCTCCACGATCTCGAATCGATGTCGAACAAAAGCGTTCGCGATGCGTTCGTCGGATCGGTGGCGTGGACCGCCCCTTTTGTCAGCTTCCATATGAGCCACGAGTCGATCGTGCCGGCCAGCGCGTCGCCCCGCTCGACGACCCTCGCCACGTCAGCGTCGGCGAGAAGGACCTCGAGCTTCGTGGCCGAGAAGTATGGGTCCACCGGAAGGCCGGTGCGCTCAGTAATCCACGGGGCCTCGGTGGAAAGCTCCCTGCACCTCTCAGCAGTCCTTCTGTCCTGCCACACTATCGCGGGTGAGAGCGGCTCACCTGAACGACGGTCCCATACCACGATCGTCTCGCGCTGGTTCGTTATCCCTATCGTGTCAGGCGTGACACCGCTTGCCGCGATCGCCTCACGCGCTGCCTCAACTGTCCTGTCGAAAACCTCGGCTGCGTCGTGCTCCACCCACCCGGGCTTCGGAAAGTGCTGAGATATCTCGCGCGCGCCGCGCCCCACTATCTCACCGGCGGCGGATATGACGAGACATCTGGTGCTCGTCGTGCCTTCATCGATTGCCAGCACGTGTCTCATCGGCTCAGCTCCCATCGAGACGCCGCGAACCGCGGCGATCGGGAAAATGGACGTCGAGGAAATCGATGAGCGCAATCTCCTCCGGCGTATGCTTCGATGCGGAAACAGTGCCGCCATTCCGGTGGCGAACCTCTATCGTCGCGCCGCTGCGGAGATACCGCGCGAGAATCATCGGGTGCACGTACGACTTGCGGCAGATCGCCGGCGTGTTGCCAAGCTCTGCCGCGACAACGCGGACAGTGGTGAGAATGTTCTTGTTACGGGCGCTCCTCGTGTGAACCGGGCCAAGGTCGGAGAGAACTGTCGCTGCCCGCAACGATCCGCCCCATGTCCGGAAATCTTTTGCGGTATAAGGGACACCGGCGACCCTCTCGATGTAGTCGTTGACATCCCGCGCATTTGCGTCACTCCACTTCCTGCCCTCCAGGTAGCGGAAAAGCCGCACGCCCGGAGTGCTCATCATCTCGAGCACAAATGCGATCAGCCGGGGTTCCGTGACCTTCTGCCGGTTGTCTATTCCCCGCTTGCCCTTGTATTGGAACCTGATGATGTCCTTCTCCAGCTCCACGTGAGACTTCCGAAGCGTAGTGATCCCGAACGAGTTGTTTTCCTTCTCGTAGCGATCGCTCCCCACCCTGAACCACGCGTGAGATATCAGGAGCACGATTCCGGCGCAGACACGATCCTTCGAATACCCACCCTGCCTCAGATCCCTGATAAATCGCTTACGAAGCTTTGGCAGATCCGTGGCCATCTGGCGTACGCGATAGTATTTCCTCAGTTGGCCCTTCTCGACCGCCCGGCCGTGATACCTGTACTGCTTGCGACCGCGCGCATCGAGCCCCCATACCTGAATCGCGGCGCGCGCGCTCGCCGCGATGTGAACGTCGCGCCACGCAGGCGGGATCCTCAGCAGGTCGATCCGCTCGAGCGTGGCCTTGTCGCGCATCGGCTTGCCGTCGGGACCACCGTAACGGAAGCCTCGCTCCTTCGATCCAGTCCGTCGAATCCACTTTTCTGCCATGCGGCTCCGTTGCGGCGAACGATGATACGGCCGCGTACATTACAGCGTCGTCAGCACCACCTCAACTCGATCGCCCGATGAGCTACCAGTTTCTGACCCTCTCGGTCGAGAGCCGCATAGCGACTCTCACCGTCAATCGTCCCGACAAGCTTAACGCACTGAACGATGCAACGATCGCCGAGCTGGGGCTCGCAATCGACGAGGTTCGCTCGCGTGATGATATCGGGGGACTCATTGTCACCGGAGCTGGCCGTGCCTTCGTCGCCGGGGCGGACATCTCCGAGCTGGCGAGCCAGACTCCGTCGATCGCGAAGGCAAGGGCGCAAACGGGACAAAACGTCTTCCGGCGCTTCGAGACCTCGCCAAAGCCAGTCATCGCCGCCGTCAACGGCTTTGCCCTCGGCGGAGGATGCGAGCTCGCCCTCGCCTGCCACATCAGGATCGCGTCGGACAAGGCGAAATTCGGCCAGCCGGAGGTGAAGCTCGGAACGTGCCCCGGCTTCGGTGGCACGCAGCGCCTGTCCCGGCTTATCGGGAAGGGCCGGGCCATTCAGCTACTCGCCACTGCCGAAATGGTCGATGCCGCCGAGGCGTATCGAATCGGGCTCGTCAACAAGGTGGTAACCGGCGAGGAGCTCATGCCCGCTGCTGTCGGGATGATGAACGAGATACTCGCCAACGGACCGCTCGCTGTGTCGCTATGCATCGAAGCCGTTGACCGCGGGCTCGAGATGTCACTCGAAGAGGGGCTCGTTCTCGAGGCGAATCATTTCGGTCTCCTGGCGTCGACGGAGGACATGACAGAAGGGATGAAAGCGTTTCTCGACAAGCGCACGCCAGAGTTTCGGGGGAAGTGACTGACGGCCAAGCACGGCTGAAACGCTTTTCGGCCAGAAATTTCCGAAACTTCGAGAAGCTCGATCTCGAGCTGCCGGAGTCGGGTCTCGCGATCGTCGGGGAGAACGGCCAGGGAAAGACGAACCTGCTGGAGGGGATCTACTACCTGCAGGTGCTTCGCAGCGTCCGCGGCGCGCGCGACCAGGACCTTGTTCGCTTCGGCACTACCGGCTTTCACATTGCCGGCGAGGCAGAATCGGGCGGCGTTCGCGATGTCGGAATAGGGTTCGAGCTCTCCGGCAGGAAGAAGAAAGTCGTGGTGGACGGCTCAGTCGCTGCGCGCCTCAGCGATGTTTTCGGCTCGATCCCCTCGGTGATGTTCTCGCCCCGCGACATACAGCTCGTGGCCGGTGGTCCGTCCGAGCGCCGCCGGTACCTCGATCTCGTTCTTGCGCTATCTTCACGCGGATATCTTGCCGCGCTCCAGACATACAGGGCGGCGTTAGCCCGGCGTAACGCCGCTCTTCGGGAAGCCGCGCGCACCGGCAACGATTCAGCCGTTGCAGTATGGGAGCCCGCGCTGGCCGAGCATGGCGCGGTGCTGGTGCGGAAGCGCGCATCGTGGGTCGCCGGGGTTGCCCCGGAGTTTACCCGCCTGTCTGCCGCGATAGGCGAGGAGGGGGAGTCGCGAATCACTTACCACAGCGCGATCGCCCGCGAGGCAGATACCGGAGCGGCGCTCGAGGCAGCATTCGCCCGCCAGCGGGGACACGACATGCGCCGCGGCGTGACGCATTCGGGGCCCCATCGCGACGATCTTTCGCTGGCATTGGACGGGAAGGACCTCAGAGTATTCGGGTCAGCCGGTCAGCAGCGAACGGCCGCCATCGCGCTCAGGATGATCGAGGGCGCGACGCTTCGGGAGTCAGGGAATCGTGCGCCGCTCCTCCTGCTCGACGATCCGTTCGCCGAGCTCGACCAGCGGAGGTCTGAGCGGATTCTCGGCCTGCTTCAGGACGCGGGCCTGGGCCAGACTGTTCTCGTCGTGCCGCGGGCGAGCGACATTCCCGGCGAGCTTCTGGTGCTCGAGCGTCGGCGAATCAACGGTGGAGTCCTGGTGGGTGTTGCGTGACGGAGAAGAAGAGGAAGCCAATGCCGCTCGCCGATGCACTGAGCGGATTTCTTGCCCGCAGCGGGCTCTCGAGGAGAGTCGCTCAGGCAACCGTCGTCGATGAGTGGCCGCAGGTCGTGGGGCCTCAGATTGCGGCGGTCACAAAGGCGCTCTCGATCACTCCCGACGGGACCCTTTTCGTCGCCGTTTCGACGCATGGATGGATGACCGAGCTGTCCCTGATGGAGCCGCAGCTCCTGCGCACGCTCAACTCTTCGGAGGGCCGCGCGCCGATCCGGAAAATCAGGTTCCAGCTGCGCCGCTAAGTTCTTCTCTGGTAAGGGCTTAACATAACCGGAAAGAATTGCATATATCACGTTTTGGCATTAGATTATTCAATCTGCCGAACTGACGGTTTTCGGGCTCCGTTCGGTCCCACCTTTCGATTGATTTTCCGCATACATGGCGAAGACAGCAACCGCTCCAGACACCCGTTATGACGCTGGGCAGATCCAGGTCCTGAAGGGCCTCGAGGCCGTGCGCAAGCGGCCGGGAATGTACATCGGCTCGACGTCGTCGCGCGGCCTTCATCATCTCGTTTACGAAGTAGTAGACAACTCGATCGACGAAGCGCTTGCAGGTCACGCGAAGCAGATACGCGTGACGATTCATCCTGACGATTCGGTAACCGTCATCGACGACGGCCGCGGAATTCCAGTCGACATCCATCCTACGGAAAAGATGCCGGGCGTCGAGGTCGCGATGACCGTTCTTCACGCAGGTGGAAAGTTCGACAAGAACTCGTACAAGGTCTCCGGCGGGCTTCACGGAGTGGGAGTCTCTGTCGTCAACGCGCTTTCGGAACAGCTCAAGGTCTGGGTCAAGCGCGACGGGAAGGAACACTTCATGGACTTCGTGCGTGGATATACGCGAACGAAGCTGAACGTCCTTGGAAAGTGCGGAAAGGAGAGCGGCACGAAGGTGTGGTTCAAGCCAGACCCGGAGATCTTCACCGAGTTGCGGTACGACTACGACACCGTCGCCATTCGCCTTCGTGAGCTTTCGTACCTGAACAAGGGCGTGGAGATCCACCTGCAGGACGAGCGTGAGGGACAGGAGAAGACCGAGGTCTTCCTCGCAAAGGGCGGCCTCAGGGAGATGGTCCAGTTCCTCAACGCCAGCCGCAAGCCGCTTCACAACGAGGTCGTCTACATCGAGACTTCGCGTGACGATGTCGAGATCGAGGTGGCATTCCAGTACAACGACGGCTACAACGAAAACGTCTTCTCCTTCGTCAACAACATCAACACGCACGAAGGCGGAACTCACCTCACCGGATTCAAGTCGGCGCTGACTCGAACGATCAACGCCTACGGGTCGAAGAACGCGACGAAGAAGGGCGGCGACACGACGCTCTCGGGCGACGACGTGCGCGAAGGCCTGACGGCCGTTCTTTCCGTAAAAGTTCGTGAACCGCAGTTCGAGGGCCAGACTAAGACCAAGCTCGGCAACTCCGAAGTGGAGGGCGCTGTCAAGACTGTGGTCAACGATATGCTCGGCGCGTACCTCGAGGAGCATCCGCGGGTGGCAAACATCATCATCGAGAAAGCGGTCTCGGCTGCGCGCGCGAGAGAGGCAGCGAGAAAAGCCCGCGATCTCACGAGAAAGAAGTCGGCACTGGACATAGGGAACCTGCCGGGCAAGCTTGCCGACTGCTCGCTCAACGATCCTTCGCTGTGCGAGATCTACCTGGTCGAGGGAGATTCAGCAGGCGGGTCGGCAAAGCAGGGGCGGAACCGCGCCTTCCAGGCGATCCTCCCGCTGCGCGGCAAGATCCTGAACGTAGAGCGCGCGCGCATCGACAGGATCCTCGGCAACGAGGAGATAAGGACGATCGTCACGGCTATCGGCGCTGGAATCAAGGAAGAGTTCACCGTCGAGAACGTGCGCTACCACAAGGTCATTCTGATGACCGATGCCGACGTCGATGGAGCGCACATCCGTACACTTCTCCTCACGTTCTTCTATCGCCAGATGCCCGAGCTGATCGAGGCCGGATACATCTACATCGCGCAGCCGCCGCTCTACCGCGTTGCGAAGGGCAAGGAAGAGTACTACGCCTACGACGACAAGGAACGCGACGACTATGTGACGCGCCTCGGCAACGGCGAGGGGAAATCAACCGTCAATATCCAGCGCTACAAAGGCCTGGGAGAGATGAATCCGGGCCAGCTCTGGGCAACCACGATGGACCCTGAAACGCGGACGATCCTCAAGGTAACCTTGGAGGATGCGGTGCTCGCCGACCAGACATTCCAGACGTTGATGGGTGACGAGGTCGAGCCGCGAAGGCTCTTCATCGAGCAGAACGCGAAGTTCGTGAGCAATCTGGATATCTGAAACACCCGTCCGCGCCGTCCGGCGGATGGCGACAGCGGCGCTTGCGACGGCCGCCTTTAGCTAATAGTGTGCGCGACAGACATGAGTCACTCGCCGATCGACCAGCGTGACCTGATTCAGCCGATGCCTGCGTCCACCCCCGGCGGGCGGGCGCGGGTGCGCACGTCAGATCGCGCGGTTCCCG
>JBPCJP010000110.1:0-13217 GCA_051005175.1 Gemmatimonadaceae bacterium
ATGTAGCGCTTCACGTCGGCGAGCGAGTCGACTGGCAAAGTAAACCTGAGGTTCCCTTCCATCCCCTCGATCAGGCCCACGCTTCCCGACGCGGTCGCGTGCGCGACATCGCTCTGCACAATGAGCGTGTCTATGCGCGCGATGCCGTTGTCGAGCCTGACACTGGCCCGCGATGACGAGATGGCGAGGCGGTCGACGGTACCGCTCATCGTTCCCGCGAGCGTTCCGGTCCCGACAACCAGCGAGTCGCCGACGAAGTCAATCGAGTAATCACCTGATACACGGGTGACAGGCGCGTCGGGGTTCTCAACGAGAGTGCGCAGGTTGATGTTCGCGAACGTCCCGGTTCCGTCAGCACCGTATGTCGGGAGATTCGCGTCAACGGTACCGGCGTACGTGATCGTCCCCGCAGCTCCCGTCAGGCTGGCTTCGACTGACAGCTCCTTCGGCTGCCCGACAATCCTTACCGGGCCGGTGAAATTCCCGCGCAGCGGAATGTCGGGGTACGACACGGCTAGAGTTGACATGTTCACGGGCGCGGCCTCGAGCTCCATGTCGTACGACATGTAAGTGTCGTTGTCGGTCATCCTTCCCCGCCCGGTTATCCTGGAAACCGGGAGAGCGCCGTGATGATGAAGGATGTCGGCATTGGAGAAACGCACGTCGAGCCAGAGCGAGTCCAGCCTTGTCGTTCCCGAGACCGTCCCCTGCAGCTCAAGGAATGCCGGGCTGAGATAGCGCAGTGTGCGCAGGTCGAGCGTCTCGATTGCGACGTCGAAGCCGTGAAACACCGTAAGGGCGGGAGTGAAGATGTCGAGCATGCCTCTCCCTGTGAATCGCGACACCGCGCCGGGGACGTTGCCGTCGTTGAACGTGAGCCTCGACTCATCGACCCTGAACCGGTTCACCGGTCCGCCCCGGGCGCGAACAGTTCCATTCAATTGTCCCTTCCACGGGAGGGGCAGGGGCTCGCCGTTGAAAACCCGGATCAAGGCAAAATCGAGAGGAGCCGCGCGCAGCTCGACGTCCTTGAGAACGAGGACAGGACCTCCCACGCCATACGTCATGTTCCCGATCAGCCGGGACTGCGTCGTGCGAACATCCATGTTGCGAATGGCATAATCCACCACGCGGGGATGATCGACGTTGTGGATGTGCAGATCGAGTTTTCCCCCGCCGGTAGCTGGCAGAGTGGGATAAACCCAGGCGACATCACTCAGCGAGACGCTGTCTCCCGTGATATGAATGTCGTATCGCATCGGGATCCCACCGCCCCATACGAGCTTCCCCGACGGAAGGCTGCCGCGCGACGCAGCGAGCTCGAAACCCGGTGACTGGAGCCAGACGGAATCACCGAGGTGGCGGATGTCGATGGCAACCCGCCTTACCTGAAGTGGCGGGTCGGATGAGTTGACGCTCGCTCGCGCGACCCTGAAGAGTCGCCCGACGGTATCGGGATCAGCGATCCGCGCGTAGGCGACTGCCGCGTTCAGGTCAGTGAACCGATAAATCTTTGAAAAACCCTCATCGGTGCGATGCACCTCACTCCGCCACTGATTGCCTTTCGTCACTCGCGTCATCGAACCGAGAGCGTACGCGATCACGCTGTCGCGCTTGCGTCCGGAGAGAGAATCCGCCGGACTCCACTTAAGCCCGACAGCGACCTTGCCGTCGCGAACATCGGCCGAATCGATGACTATGAAGTCACCAAACCCGCGCTGTGTGCCAGGTGGTCTCTTCGGGCCGGAAGGAAAGATCCGCTGATAGTTCCACTTTCCATCCAGGTGCTCGTGAAGCCTCACAACAGGCCGGGTGACATCGACGTGGCTGAGCAGAATCCGCCGGTCAAAGATGTCCCGCATGTCGTACTTGACCTTGATGGGCCCCGTGGTGATGAACAGTGAATCCCTTTCGTCGCGTATCTCCAGCGAATCGATCGTAACACCTGTGAACAGGCCACCGGTGATCCGCACGACATAGAAAGTCCCGTGAGCCTTTCCGTTGATCCACGACTGGACGTATTTCCGAACCTGATCCTGCCCGTAGTTCGTCTGAGTCAGGGAGAAGATTCCGGCGGCGAGCACGAGCAGCACCACGAGCAGCGCTATCGCACTCCAGGCGACGATGAGTTTGCGGCGCGACACTATCGTCAGAACGCCTGGCCGATGGCCAGGCTGAAGGTGAGTCGACTTCCGAAGCTCCCACTCGTCCGCGGAGTGAACGTCGCCCGGCAGATTCCTTCGTTCTGCCTCAGCGTTCCATCATCCGCCAGGTGCACTCCAAGCGTGTTCCCCGGGCTTACACATGGGAGCGAGCCGGCGGGCGAGCCGAGCTCGTCCACAGGGTTTCCGCTTGGAACCTCGTAATACAGCGGCCCGGCCGGACGGCTGTACGGATTGTAGCCGGCTACAAAACGCACCGGCCCGACCGGCGAGAACGCCGTAAGCTGAACTCCGGGGGTGACCTTGATTGAAAAATTCCGGAAGCGGTCTCTCGTCCCGCGATTCCAGACGTCACCAGCATCTGCGAAGAGCGTCCACTGCAGGAGATCCGGCAGGAACGGACTTGGCATTCGCAGCTCGAGATTGCCGAGGACGAGTGAGTTACCGCCGGTCGGGACTGCGCGACGGATGTCCTGTGCCGAGTCCGGCACCCGGAATACGCTATCGACCCCGTTCGGCAGAACCTGAAGCTCGTAGTTCTCGGCGATGTACACAGCGGCTCCCAGCTCGTTCTGCGGAAATCCACGCATCGAGTTCGGACCGCCGGCGTAGAGCCGTTCCTGCGGAGGGATGAAGCCTGTCACGTTTCCGAAATTACGGCCGAATACAGCTGCTCCCCGAAGCCTGAACGCCAGGACGGTTCCACCGGGCTGGCCCCAGTACTGGGACCGCTCGGCCAGCAGCTTGTTGAACTGCAGCGCGGTGTCGGAAAAGATGAGCGACGATGCGTGACGCCCTTCTATCCTGAACTGATACCCGCGTGAAGGCGACAGGAGATTGTTGGTCCTGTCGCGTGACACGGCCGCGCTGACGACGGCAAGACGCTGAGTCTGCTGCACCCGCCGCCTGTCCTCCCTGTCGCAGAGATTGAAGACTGCGCAGAAAAGCGCGGGCTGCGCTTCGGTGCGACCGAGGTCAACCGAGTATGCCAGCGTTACCGGCGTGCGGGGCCATCGGCGATACTCGAGGGAGGCCACTCCTCCGATCACGGTAGTGCGGAGGTACGCGTTGTATTCGGAGACGCGCTCGCTGAACAACGTGATCGTGGGGATCGCGCGGAGACCCGGGAAGGCCGGCTGCCTCAGCGTCGCTCCGACGTAATAGTTGAGCCTGCTGCTGAACGGGTCGCGCCTGGCCTGCGGGCAGAGCGCGCTGAGGCCGGAGAAGGGGTCTCCCGCACCGATCTTCGACAAGCGTGTCGTGAGATCGAGCCGCCTCAGCGTATGCAGGAAATTGTAGTTCGACATCTCGGCGGTGAGGCGGAGGCAGTCGAGAGTGCCGTAGCCCGCCCCCAGACGCGCGGAACGCGTCGTATTCTCCGCCAGCAGCGCGCGAATGTTGAGAACGGAGTCCGCCGAGCTCACACTGTCGTGCACGAGCGATACGTGCAGATACGCCTCGGTGCGGTAAAGCGAGCGCTGGGCCTCGAGCAGCCGGTCTTCGCGATAGACGTCGCCCGGCTTCAGCCCGATGATGCTCCGCACGATGTCGTCAGGTATCTGCCTCCCCTTTGACTCGAAGGGAATTACCTGAAGCTCGACCTGCCCGATCCTCGTAAAGGGACCAGTACGCACGGTTATCGTGTCGTGGGCGATCCGCTGCTCCTCCTCGATGTCGAAGCTGTTGTCAACCTCGGCGCGTGGATAGCCGCTGTTCCTGAGCCGCCGGGCGATCGTGTCGCGCGCCGCCTCGAGTGCCATGCGGTCGAATCTTCCGCCTGCACGAACTGGAAGATTGCGCACCGTCTCGCCCTGGTTCCGGACTGAGTCCAGTCCCCGGATAACGAACGATCCGAGGATTGTCGGCTGGCCTTCTGTTATCATGAAGTTGACTTCGACGCCGCCCCTGGTGGGGCGAAGCAGCGTGTCGACGACTGCGTCCGCGAAGCCGCTTCGGCGATAGAAGATCACGAGACGCGCGCGGTCCTTCGGCAGCTCGGCCCTGTCGAGACACCGGCGGCCGGTGAGCGGCAGTCGCAGGACTGTCCGCGCAAACGGAGACGGCGTCGTCACGATGACCTGCGAAAGCTCCGCGTCAGTGAACGCAGTGTTCCCGGTGAACTCGAGGCCTGTTACCTCCTGATCACCCGGGTCGCAGTTTACTCCCTGTGCCGAAGCTGGTCTCGCGATCAGTGGGAGAAGAGCCGCGCTGCCGGAGATCAGAATGGCGAGCGCGTACCCGCGGCGCATCAGCCGCCGCGCTTTCGATCCCACGGCCCCGCCGGCCCGCTTTTCCTGTCGGGAAGTGGAGGCTCGCGGACAGTCGCGGAGGACGGTACCAGCGGAGTCCGCTGGATTAAGAGTTGCACCAGATAGAATCCCGCCAGACCGGCGGCGATCCCGGCTCCGATTGCGGGCAGGAGGTCGGAGGCTCCGAGCTGGCGCCTATAATAGTAGTCTTCGCTCATGTTTGACGCCCTCTCGAGGGCCCGATAAGTTCTCGCGTCCGCCCCTACAATGTCAACGGTACGATCATGAAGATTCCGCTCAAGCTCCTTCTAACTCTTTTGGCGGCAACAGCATGCACGGGCGGCGAATCCTCGCCCGCCCGCCAGACGCTGATCGACTCGCGCGACACGTACGATCCCCGCTCGCTCGACCCAGCGCTTTCGACTGATGTGCCGACCGGAAGGGCTGTCGGATACCTCTTCGACGGCCTAGTCCGATTCACTCCGGACGCCCAGGTCGTGCCCGGCCTGGCGCACTCATGGGACATTTCCGCGGATGGAATGACCTATACGTTTCACCTTCGAAACGGCGTAAAGTTCCATGACGGCCGGCCGTTCGTCTCGCGCAATGTCGTCAACTCGTTCCAGCGCGTACTCGACCCGCGGACAAAGGGCGGACGGGGATGGCCTCTCTTCCCGATTGCCGGCGCCGAGGACTACGCGGCGGGCCGCGGAGGGAGCAGCATCGCAGGCCTTTCAGCGCCCGACGACACCACAGTTGTCATTCGCCTCAAGGAACCGCTGGCGATCTTCCCGAAACTTCTCGCGATGCCTGTCGCGCATATCGTGCCCGATTCTGTTCCGTCAAACTTCGGAGAGCACCCGGTCGGCACCGGGCCGTGGAAGTTCGTCGAATGGCGTCACGATGACTACATCAGGTTCGCGCGCAACGACGAGTATTTTGATACGCCGCCCCAGGCCGACAGCCTCATGGCGCGCATCATCCCCGAACCAAGTACCGCTGTCGCCGAGTTCGAGAACGGCAATGTCGACGTGCTCTACGTTCCCGAGGGCGAAACGCGGAACTGGGAGGAAACAGACGAGAAGAAGGCGATGCTCGAGTCGGCGCCCGCACTGCGCATCTTCTACGTTGCGATAAACACCACCCGCGGCCCTCTCGCGGACGCACGGGTGAGGCAGGCTCTCAACCACGCAACTGACTCGCGGGCAATCCTGAACGGAATAGTTAGCGGCCGGGGAACCCTCGCCGCGGGAGTAATCCCACCAACACTTGCCGGCGCTGACGAGTCCCGCGCTCCGTACGCGCGCGATCTCAACAAAGCGAAACAGCTTCTGGCCCAGGCGGGATTCCCGAAGGGAATCGACGTCGAGTTATGGTCTTCGCAGACTCCGCCTTTCCCGCGAATCGCGCAGGCTATCCAGGCAAACCTGAGAGAGGCCGGAATCCGGGTGACGCTCGTGCAGCGCGATGCCTCCTCAATGCGCGAGGCGTCACGCGCCGGGCAGACGGACATGGCGCTGAAGGACTGGTTCGCCGACTATCCGGATGCGGAGAATTTTCTCTATCCCCTGCTTCACACCGCAAACCGCGGAGTCGGCGGAAACGTTTCGTTCTACTCGAATCCCCGGTTCGACCAGGTCGTGAACCAGTCGCGGCGTGAGCAGGATGAATCGAGGCGCAACGAGCTCTACAAGCAGGCCGACCAGATTGCATTCAGCGACGCGCCGATGATCTATCTCTTCTTCTACAAGGAGCTATACGCGGTCCAGCCGTGGATCCGGGGTTTCAAGGTTCCGACAATCTTCACGGGGCAGCGCTGGACAGATGTGCAGATAAGCCGGCCATAGAAGATGTTCGCGTTCATCGTCAGGCGGTTGATACTCGCGATCCCCACGCTCTTCGGCGTGATGATCGTCGTCTTCCTGCTTCTCTACGTCGCGCCGGGCGATCCAGTCCAGGATATGGTTGGAGAGCGCGCCGACGCCGAAACGATTGCGCGGCTCAGGAAGGACCTGAACCTCGACGAGCCGGTGGCGAAGCAGTTCGTGCTCTACGCCGGCGGGGTTCTCAGGGGCGACCTTGGAAACTCCTACATCACGCAGCGGCCAATAGCACAGGACATCAGGGAGCGGTTCCCGAAAACGCTCCTTCTTGCGGGCAGCGCAATGCTTCTCGCGTCAGTGCTCGGAATCACGATCGGAGTCCTTTCGGCCCGGAATCCCGGCGGATGGTTCGACCGCCTGGGGCTCGGGCTCGCTTACCTCGGGATCTCGTTTCCGGTCTACTGGGTCGGCCTGATACTCATCCTGGTTTTCGCCGTGAACCTGAAGTGGCTACCCCCGTCGGGTTACGGAGGGATCGAATATCTCATCCTGCCTGCGCTCGCCCTCGGGTCGCGCTCGATCGCATTTCTCGCGCGCGTCACAAGGTCTTCGATGCTCGAAGTGCTTGGCGGCGATTTCGTCAGGACCGCGAGAGCGAAAGGGCTCCGGGAGCGGGTGGTCATCGGACGTCACGCCTTGCGGAACGCCCTGATCCCGATCATCACCGTGCTTGGACTCGACTTCGGTTATTACCTCACCGGGTCGATCCTCACCGAAACGATCTTTTCGTGGCCGGGAATCGGTCGCTACGTCGTGAACGCGATAGCCAGACGAGATCTTCCGGCGATCAACGGCACGGTGCTGTTTCGCTCGATGGTCTTCGTGATGGTGAACCTCATCACCGACCTCGCATACGCGAAGGCAGATCCGCGAGTGGCCTACAACAGCTAGTCGTCCTTCTGGCCGAACACGGCGAGATTCGACGAATGCCCCGGGTTCACCTTCTTGTCCGGGTAGATCCAGTGAAATGCCTGGTTCACTGCCGTCGCGGCTTCCGCAAACCCCGTCGCGATGAGCTTGAGCTTGCCCGGATATGAAGTGATGTCGCCGGCCGCATAGATTCCGGGCCGCCCGGTTTCCATCATCGAGTTGACGATTATCTCGTTCTTCTCAAGCGTCAGCCCCCAATCGGCCAGAGCGCCGATGTCGCTGATGAATCCTAGCATCGGGAGGACTACGTCGGCCTCGAGCGTCTTCGTCTCTTTCGTCTTTACTTCGCGAATGACGATCCCCGAGAGACGCTCGCCTTCCGATAGCACATCGTGAAGCTCGTGGAACGGGAGAAGCACCGTCTTGCCCGCTTCAACGGCAGCCTGAACCTCGGTGACCGTCGCACCGTGCGCGCGGTACTTGTCGCTCCTGTGGATCAGCGTGACCGACGCAGCGCGATCGCGGAGCTGATGGCACCAGTCGAACGCCGAGTCGCCGCCGCCGATTATCACGATCCTCTGGCCGCGGTACTGCTCGGGATCGACCACGTTGTCGAAAATCCCACGCCCGTACCACGCCTCGGCGCATTGCTGTGGCAGCCGGCGGGGGGAGAAAGCGCCGATCCCGGCGGCAATGATCACCGCTCTCGTCGGGAAGCGATCGGTCTCGGTAATCAGAACAAGATGGCCGTCCTCCTCCTCCAGACCGATCACATGCTGGCCGAGATACGACGGGAACCCGAACTGGGCCGCCTGCTCGGCGAGATCGCGGACGAGATCCTTTGCCAGGACCTTCGGGAATCCCGCGACGTCGAAGATGTATTTCTCGGGGTAGAGCGCCGTGAGCTGTCCCCCGAGTTGAGGGAGCGTGTCGACGATCCGCGCCGTGGCGCCGCGCATCCCCGCATAGAACGAGGCAAAAAGTCCTGTCGGCCCGCCACCGATGATTGTGATGTCGGTTATGTCGTGCATGTGCAGAATATAGCCGGGATCGGCCTCGACCCCCCAGATTTCAGGTATGAAGATCTATACGAAGACAGGAGACGCCGGACAGACCGGCCTGTTCGGTGGCGGGCGCGTGTCCAAGGACGACCCACGCGTCGAAGCATACGGCGACGTCGACGAGCTCAACGCGTTCCTCGGGATGGCGCGGGCCGTCGAAGTCATGCAAAGGATCGACGAGGTGCTCGTGCCAATCCAGCGGGATCTCTTCAGCATCGGATCGCTGCTCGCCACACCCGACCTTCAAAAGATGCACGACCATCTCGCAAAGGCGCAGATCGATGATTCGCGCATCAGGGACCTCGAGCACGCGATCGACGACTGCGACAATGAGCTGGAGCCGTTGCGCGCATTCATCGTTCCCGGCGGGACGCAGAAGGCATCAGCGCTCCACATTGCCCGCACGGTATGCCGGCGCGCCGAGAGAAGGGTGATATCCCTGCAGCGGGATGTTGAGATTCCGGGCATTGTCGTCGTCTACCTCAACCGGTTGTCGGACCTCCTCTTTTCGTTGGCGAGGGTTGCCAATGCGAGGGGCGGCGCCGGAGAAGTCACCTGGTGATTATCGGGGCTTCGCGTGCCTTTTAGTCTCCCGTACCCGATCAAAGTCGTACCCGGATCTCTTGCCGGCCTCGGAGCGTTCGCCCGGGAGTTTGCGCCGGCGCACAAGTACGCAGTAATCACCGACACCAACGTCGGCCCGTTTTATGGCAGGGCGGCGGCGGAATCCCTGGGCATCGACCAGTCCGATGTCCTCGTCATTCCCGCAGGCGAATCGAGCAAGACGCGAGGCACCTGGGGCTGGGCCACCGACGAACTGATAACCCGCGGATTCGGCAGGGACTCGGCGCTGATAGCGCTGGGTGGTGGCGTTGTTCTCGACCTCGCCGGGTTTGTGGCCGCAACCTATATGAGGGGGCTGCCGATCATCCACGTGCCGACGACGCTGCTTGGAATGATAGACGCCTCGATTGGGGGCAAGACGGGGGTCGACACGCACTCCGGGAAGAATCTCGTCGGGGCATTTCATCAGCCAGGCGGCGTCCTGATAGACCCGCAACTTCTTGAAACTCTGCCACTTAGCGAGCTGAGAACGGGATTTGCCGAAGCGCTCAAGCATGGCGTAATCGCAAGCCGGAGCTACTTTGATGCCGTCGTCAGCGCCATCCCGGGGGTTCTTTATGGAGGCGCCGCATCAGGTGACTCACTCACGGGGATCATCGTCGGTAGCGTAGAGATCAAATCGGGGATCGTAGGCAGGGACGAACGCGAAGGTGGCCTGAGAAAGACGCTTAATTTCGGGCACACCGTCGCCCACGCGGTCGAGGTGCTGAGTGACTACACACTGGCGCACGGTGAAGCAGTGGCAATCGGCATGACCGTCGAGTCGAAGCTCGCTGAACGGGCGGCGATAGCCGTACGCGGTACTGCGGGCGAAATTCGCCAGGCCCTGCTTGCTGCAGGGCTTCCCGTGTCGCTGCCGGATGGAATGGGTGCCGAGAGGATCCTCGAGGCGATGCGCTCGGACAAGAAAGCGCTCGCGGGGTCGGTGCGCTATGCCCTGCCCCGCTCGATCGGCGAGATGGCCGGATCCGAATCCGGCTGGACCGTTCCGGTAGACGATGCGATGGTTCGCGAGGTCCTTGCTTGAAGCGGATAGACGCGCTGACCCTGATGCTGGCCGTGGTCATCGCCACAGCTTTCATCCAAACAGGCGCGGCAAGTCTCCCGATTGGAAAGGCAGCCATACGCCACGCACCGATTATGGTTTACGCCGAGCCGCTGCTGGACCCGCTGGTCGTGACGGCGAAGAAGATCGTGAAGGAGCGCGGGCAGTTCCGCCGGGCGAGCGCCTCCGAGGCGATCCGGATGCGGGCCGCTGGAATCATTCCTGATCCGACCAGGTTCGCGCGGGCGCAGCCTGGTGAGGAAGTTCCGGTCAGTCTTACGCAGTATTGCCTCAAGGGGACAACCAGGCGCGGCCGATTCGTGAGGCCCGGAATCGTCGCCGCGGACCCGAGAATCTTTCCACTCGCCCGTTATGTGGAGGTGTTCATGGGCAAGCGGTATCTCGGGCGTTTCCTTGTCGACGATACCGGTGGTAACGTGATCGGTGCGACGCTCGACATCTGGACTCCCTCGTGCCGGCAGGCGACGCGCTTCGGCAGGCAGCATGGCAAGGCCGTGCTCGTAGCGAGAGATGAGGAGCACATCCTTCCCGCAACGCTTACAGAGCTCCATCTGATCCCTGACCTGCGGGCGATCGGGTCCCTTTTCGACAGTCTCGCCAGAAAGTAGGCCTGCGGCATCCCGGGGGAGGAGCTGGCTTCCGGTGGCCCTGGAATTGCCCATTGGCGGTTAACCACAAGGGGGTTAGGCAATGTCGTCGTTCAGCACATACCTGATCGGTTTCATCGTACTGATCATCGGACTAGCGGTCGCGGCGTATCTTGTCGGCGCCCCGGCGATGTGGATCGCCGTAGGCGTGATTGTGATGATCGGCATAGGGATTCTCTCCGCCACGAGCCGAACGAAGACCAAAGATCCGCCGACCGCGCCCTGAGGCGAACTTCCACATCACAAATCGTTCTGGCACGAAACATGGCTGTTGACCGATTAACAGCCCGTAATTATCCTGCGGCCCATAAAGGTGACTGCGAGCAATGATGAGCTTGCGCAAACAACCCAACCGGGCCGGGAATGCAGACTTCGACCGAAAGCAAGTCTAAGGGCTTTTTCCGTTCGTCCCCCTCCACCGCATTCGACCAGTACCTCCAGGACATCCAGAAGCTCCCCCTGATCACCGACGCTGAAGAAGAGCGGCGGCTTGCGCGTCGCGCACAGGGTGGAGACGAAAAGGCGGCAGAACGACTGGTCACCGCCAATCTGAGATTCGTGATTTCGTACGTGAAGAAGTATCAGGGCCACGGTCTCGATCTTTCCGAGCTCGTCGCCATCGGCAACGAAGGGCTTCTCAAGGCGGTCCGGAAGTTCGATCCGGAGCAGGGCGTGAAGTTTATCTCATACGCCGTCTGGTGGGTCAGGCAGGCCGTTCTCAAGGCCCTCGCAGAACAGACCCGCTCGGTAAGAATCCCGCTAAACCAGAATTCGCAGCTGATCAAGCTCGCCCGCGCCCAGACAGTTCTCTCCCAGGTTCTCAGGCGCGACCCCACTGACAACGAGATCGGCAGGCTCCTCGAGGAAACTCCGGAGGCCGTGCGTTCGGCGAAGCAGATGTCCGCCACCGAGATCTCGCTCGACGCCCCGATCGACCGCTCCGACCGTGAGGCCTGCACTCTGGGCGAGAGGTTCGCGGGGGTCAGCGGCGACGAGATCGAAGAGGTGACTGATTTCCACCTCATGAAGGAGTTCATCGACAAGGTGTTCAGGAAGTATCTGACGCCCCGCGAGAGAAAGATTCTGCACCTGTATTACGGACTCGAGCAGGGATCTGACGCGATGACCCTGGAGAAGATTGGTGCGCTCATGGGCGTGACCCGCGAGCGTATCCGTCAGATCCGGGAGCGCGCGTTCGAGAAGCTGCGCGAATCGCCGGATGGCGCGGCGCTATCAGGGTTCTGGAAGACGGCCGACTAAAGAAGGTCGTACCCCGGTGTCGAACGCTCAGCGCATCCCGGCGTTCGTCAATCCGGAATCCGGCACCGCGGAAGGGGCTCGTGACGCATTGAGCGTTGCGGGCCTCTTCGACATCCGGGAGATCGACCCGGCGACGCTGAGAGATGAAGTCCGGAAAGCGGTGGATGGAGGTGCCCGCCGGGTGCTCGTTTCCGGGGGCGACGGGAGCATAAGGTCCGGGGCCGCCGCCGTCGCCGGAACCGGGGTCGAGCTCGCAGTTCTTCCTGCGGGAACTCTCAACCATTTTGCGCGTGACCACGGGATTCCCACCGATTTTGAGGAGGCGGCGAGAGTAGCCGCCGGCGACACGGTGGAGACTGCCGATGCCGGGTACGTCGGCGACGAGATATTTCTCAATACGAGCTCGATCGGCGCCTATGTGTCGTTCATGCGAATCCGCGAGCGGCTCGAGCCCCGTTTCGGATATCGCCTTGCGAGCACGATCGCCTCGATCAGGACTTTCTTCTACATGAGGACGATGACCGTCGACCTCGAGGTTGAGGGAACGAAGCAGACATACCGCACGCCTATGGTGTTTATCGGGGTTGATGAGCGCGAGCTTCAGATGCCTACGCTTGGCAACAGAGTCGAGGGTGGCAGGCGCTGCCTTCACGTCATGATTGTCGGCAGCCGGGCAAAGGCGCGGCTTCTTTCCCTTGCGTGGGAGGCAGTGCGCCGCGGAGTTGACAGCGCTGCCCGGATGCCGGAGCTCGACACCTTCATGGTCGACAGCTGCACGATTTCGACGAGGCGCCACAACGTCACCATCGCTGTCGACGGCGAGGAGCTCCACATGGCGACGCCGCTGGAGTATCGTATCGAAAAGGATATACTCCGCATTGTGGCGGAGAATCCGGCAAACACCGGGGGGCGCGGAGACGACGCGAAGCCCGACTGAAGGCAGCGATGAACGACAACGCTTTATCAGACATGCTCGAGACAATCGTAGGCGAGAGGTTCGTGCTCCGGCGCGAGAGCGACCTGCTTGTCTATAACTCAGACGGCCTTCCCGGCTATCGGAGGATGCCGCGCCTCGCTGTGTTTCCGGGCACCCGCGAGGAGACGATCGACGTAGTGCGGGCGCTCGCCTCGAACGGCACTGCGTTCGTGCCCCGCGGCGCCGGGACTGGACTCTCAGGCGGGGCGCTCGCCGATGGCGTCGTGCTTCTCGGTCTCCATCGGCTGAAGCGGGTGATCTCCATCGATCAGGAAAACCTTCGCGCCACTGTCGAGCCGGGCGTAGTGAACCTCCGCCTCAACCGAATGGTTGCACCACTCGGCCTGCTTTACGCACCGGATCCCTCGAGCGAAGCGGCGTGCACAATCGGTGGCAATGTTGCCGAAAATGCCGGCGGC
>JBPCJP010000111.1:0-4322 GCA_051005175.1 Gemmatimonadaceae bacterium
ATGCGAGAGCTGCGCCGTTGAGCCCATAGCGGTTGATGAGCATCCACGCGAGAGGAACGTGAGCCGCCATCTCGAGCAGGCTGATCTTCGCGATGATGTCGGGGCGCCCGAGGGCATTTACGAAGCCGGATGGAACACGGGAAATCGCGTGGAAGAATACGCCGACTGCCAGTATTCGCACGGCATCTAGGGCCTCAGCAGCGAACGTCGGACCGAGCCACAGCTCGAGCAGCCACGGTCCGAAGATACCGATGAGGAGCGCCGGTGCCGCCAGCATCAGAAGCGTCTTGCTTATCGCCTGCCGGTACACACGCCTTACTGATCCGTCATCGCCGATCGCGGCCATGCCAGCCACCGACGGATACACCGCACCCATCAGGGCAGCCGGAATTATCAGGAGGCGCATCACTGCGTCGAATGGCGCCGTGTAGTACCCGACTGCCGCCACTCCGACGATGGCCGCGAGCATGAAGCGGTCGAGATAGATGAGAATCGGGCTTAGCGCGTTGGACAGGGACATCCAGCCGCCGAACACGAACAGCGGCCGCATGGTCTCCCATCGTGCCTTGAAGTTCCACGACTGCCCCGGAAGTATCTGCTTTATCGCGAATGCCATGACGAGGCAGATCAGGATTCGCGTGGCGAGCAGCATCACGAGGATTGCGGCAAGGCCATAACCCAGGCTGGCCGCAATAGCCGGAATGAGGAACGTCGCCAGACTGCTCGGGATCCGTATGCCGACGCTCAGGTCGAACCGGCCCGCTGCCTCGAGAATTCCCCTCAGGCTCAGCAGCACCACGGTCGCCGGAATCATAAGGGCGAGAATCCGGAAAACCGCGATCGCCTCGCGCCTGAACTCCTCCGGGATCACGAAGACGTTATCGACGAGAACCGTCGATACGCTGAAAAGAATCACCGCGCCGATTGTGCCGAGCAGCGCCTGGCTGAGAACCGACCCGGCGATCAGCGAGCCCAGGCCCTTGTCCTTGCGCGCGAGCGCACCGGAGACTTCGCGGGTCGTCGCGGCGCCGAGCCCGAGATCGAACAGGCTCGAGTACTCGAGGATGGCGAAGGCAAGCGCGAGAAGACCAAATCGCGCGGCGCCGAGTTCCCGGGTTATCACCGGAACGGCCAGAAGGCCGACCACCAGCGGCACCGCGAAGCCAACGAGATTCAGCGCCGAATTCCGGGCTATCGACCCGGACCTTCCGAGGCGGCTGATCATCCTGCTTCCTGCATCGACTCGCTCAGGCGCCTCACTGCAGCAGCGAGAACCTCTGCCTCGGCTGGCGCGACCAGAAAGTCGTGCCCTGTTCCCGCCCCTACCACCAGCTGATTCTTCCTATATGGCCGGTGCCAGACCGGATTGCCGGTCAGGAACACGGCGACGACAGGGACACCGAGCGCATCCGCAATATGCATTGGGCCGCTGTCGTTGCAGAGAAAGAGATTACAATGAGTGAGGAGCGCCATCATCTCGCGAAGCGACGTCCTGAACGCGGCAGTCGCGACCGGAATTGCCGTCTCGTCAGCTTCGGGCTCGAGAAACCAGATAACCCTGGCGCCATGATCCGCCGCGAGCCGCTCGGCCACCTTCTCGAAGCTCGGCCTTGGCCATCTGCGCCGCGCGTCCCCGGCTCCGCCGTGAACGGCAATAACGGGTTCACCGGGATTGATCCCGGCCTCGCGAAGCCGCGCAGCGGCCTCGTCACGCTCGGCTTCGGAAACCGCAAGGTATGGCTCGAGTCCCTCACTTCCGGATGTGCTGATCGAGCCTGCGTGCGCTTCGAGCGGACGCATCAGCTCGAGCCAGTCGTCGACCCTGTGTCTCCTGTCAGGGTCGGCGGCGACAGCGTCGGTCAGCAGGAACGCGCCACCGCCGAAATCGTATCCCACGCGGCGCGGCGCCCCGGTGAGGAATGTCATGAGATTGCTGCGAAGATCCATTCGCGCGTCGATAGTGAGGTCGAAGCGACGGTGCCTCAGTTTCGCGATGAGATCCCGCATGACTCGCCAATCGTATCGCCGCGGGTCGTATTTTGCGCTTTTCGCGGTCCACGGCAGGTCTGCAATCATTACCTCGTCCGCCAGACCGCTGTGGCGGAGCAGCTCCTCGGCGTGGGCTGCGCCAAGCAGCGTTAAGCGCGCCTCGGGGTATTGCCGGCGAATCGCGCGCAGGATGGGAGTGGCGAGCACTACGTCGCCGATGTACCACGGTTCCAGCACCAGCACATTGGAGATGCTGGCAGCCTTCGACCGACGCAGGGAAAGAAGCTTGCCGGCGGGCCACAGCAGCGCGTCGATCATGCGAAACGTGGCGACCTTGCCACGAGTGATGCGCCACGTCTGCGCCAAGCGCTAGCTGTCCTTCATCGCGCGGCTACCTGGCGGAACAGGTCGTCGTACTGCCCGGCAATTTTTTCCCACGTGTAGTTCGCGATGATACGCTCGGGTCCCATCCGGCGCAGCTCATCCACCCGCGCGGGATCAGATTCGATCCGTCGCAGCATCCCTGCGAGCACTGCCGCGTCGGCAGGGAACAACTCCCCGCCGTCAGCGAGCACTTCACGGTTGAATACCGTGTCGAGCGCGAGGATGCAGTTCCCATAGCCCATGGCTTTCAGCAGCGACGGATTCGTACCCCCCACGGAATGCCCGTGAAGATAGGCGAAGCAGTTGCAGTGAAGCTCGCGTATCACTTCCTGATTGTCGATATGCCCGGCCAGCAGGACCTTCTCGCCGGAAAGCTCGCGGAGGCGCGCATGAAACGGGCTGTCGTAGTTCGCTCCGCCGACTATCAGCAGTTTCCTTGATGAGCCCGACGCGAGGAACGCCTCCGCTATCAGGTCGGCGTGGTTCTCGGGGATCAGCCGGCTTGCGATGAGATAGTACCCATCAGGCTCGACTCCGAACTGCTCGATCAACGACCTGTCCTGAGATCCTTCGACGTATGCGCCGTAGGCGATCATCGTCGTCTCTTTCGAGAACTCCCGGAGGTAGAACTCGCGCATCGCATCGGCGTCGGTGACGAGCCCGGTGCAGAATCGGACCGCCGAATGAGCGGCTGAGCGGAAATACCATCGCGCGACGGGCCCCCACTTTGCGCGCGTCCAGTCGAGTCCGTTGACGTTCATTACCACCTTGTGGCCGAACAGACGGCACAGCGCTGCGTGATGTCCCATCCCGACGTTCACGAAGAACGTTACGTCGTACCCCCCTCGCACAATGGCATGCAGGACAGCGAAGAAAGTCGAGATCACGCCCGAGAAATTCTTGCCCCCCGGAGAAGGCACGTAGATGAGACGCACGCCCTTGTACTCGGGAACCCTCATATGCTCGGGGAACGATCCCTTGCGACAATACATGACGACGTCATGCCCCATCGCCGCAAGGCGCGGTGCGATCTCCCCGAATCCCGTCTCGAAACCGGTGAAGTGGAGATTCGGCATCGTCATGCCGTAGAGACCGAGCATGCCGATGCGCAGCTTGCCTGGCCCGGAGGGAAGTTCACGCATTGGGAACGCCGGCTGGCCTGGTGGCGCCGTTCCTACGGGATCCGGTGCGGCTTCCGCACGAATTCCCTCACCTGCGTGTAGATCGCAGGATTCCTGACGAGCGCCGCGTTCGGCATGCAGGCCGTGATGTAGTTCTCAGCGTCCCATACCGCGACGCTCTCCCGCGGGACAACCACTTCGTCGCACGGACTCCGCCAGGTCGCATAACGCACCGGCGGCGGACCCTCTACCTCGGCGTTGAGGGCCGTGATGAACGCCGACTCGACATCCATCTCCTGGCACGGGATGAAGGTGCATCTCTTCAGCGCCTCCGTTGTCCCGTGGTTCGGACCGCCGAGTGACACCCAGGCGTCGACGTGCGGGATTCCACCGAAATGCCTTATGTAGAACCGCGACGACAAGCTGCCCATTTCGTGGGAAACTATGTCGACTTTGCGTGCGCCCGTTATCGAGAGCACGTGGTTCACGTGATTGCGTACCGCCTGCGCATTCGCAGCGTTCGTGACAGTCGAGCTGTACCTGAATGCGAACAGCTCGATGCCGTCTCGCCACCCGTCTGCCTCGAACCGGGCGCGCATCTCGTCAAAGTCCTTGTCCGAGCCGTTGAATCCATGGACGAAGATGATCGGGTCATGAACTGCCGGAGGCAGGTCAACCGGGTTCGCGCTATCGCATCCGGCGAGCACCAACGCCGCCAGAGGAAGCAACGCGAGTCTGCTGAAGCCGGCCCGGCTGGCTCTCAGGATCATCTGCTCAGTTAGCACCTCAGAGGAGGCGCGCCGTCCACGTCTCCGGGACGAGTGGCGA
>JBPCJP010000112.1:0-15632 GCA_051005175.1 Gemmatimonadaceae bacterium
ATGAATTTCTCTGGCGGGAACCCCACGTGTGACCGTGATCGCCGACACAGGTCCACTCTACGCTCTCGTCGATTCGCACGATTCATGGCACGAGCGCATCGCGGGCTGGTGGGCATCAAATCGTGAAGCCATCGTCGTTCCAGTTACGGTTCTTCCGGAAGTCTGCTACCTCCTGCACACGCGCATATCGGCTGAGGCAGAGTCCGCATTCGTCCATGCGGTTGCGACAGGCGAGTTCACAGTCGAGCCTCTGGAGCCTGAGGACGTCGCACGCGCTGACGCTCTCCTCAGGAAGTACGCGGATCTGGGACTTGGATTTGTTGACGCCACCGTAATTGCCACCGCGGAGCGACTGGACGTGACGCAAATCCTTACCACCGATCGCAGGCATTTCCCGGCAGTGCGCCCCCGCCATGCGGGAGCGTTCCGGCTGCTTCCCTGACCGAAAGGTCGCCATGATCTACCGCATCCTCGCTGACGCAGTTCTCGTTCTCCACCTGGCATTCGTCGCCTTTGTCGTGCTGGGCGGTTTCCTCCTCCGTCGGTGGCCGAAGCTCATTTACGCCCACGTCCCCGTGGCGATCTGGGGAGTCCTCATCGAATTCGCCGGCTGGATATGCCCGCTGACTCCACTCGAGAACTCACTCCGCCACCGCGGTGGTCAGGCGGGATACGAAGGCGGGTTCATCGACAACTACATCATGCCGATCCTCTACCCGATCGGGCTCACCCGCAATACGCAGTACGCGCTCGGCATCTTCGCACTTCTCATCAACGTCGCCGCCTACGCCCTCTACTTCAGGTCACGACGAAACTCGCAACCACGGGCATAGGCGAAAAACAAGGAATCGCGCACCCGGCGGCTGGCTTCCCGGGAAACCTCGCCGCAAATTGACCAGCCCGATTCCCTGACCACACCAACCTTGTCTCAAGCAACTCCAGACAGACTCGCAAGCCTCCTCGCCGACCGCTACCGGATCGAAAGCGAGCTCGGGCGCGGCGGCATGGCCACGGTCTACCTGGCGACGGACCTCAAGCACCGGCGCGATGTCGCAATAAAGGTCCTCAAACCCGACGTCGCTGCCGCGATCGCCCACGACCGCTTCCTGCTCGAGATCGAGATCGCGGCACAACTGAACCACCCGCACATCGTCGCGCTGTTCGACTCGGGTGTCGAGAACGATACGCTCTTCTACGTGATGCCATGCATCAAGGGCGAGTCACTCCGGGCGCACCTCAACCGGTTGAGAACCCTTCCGCTCGACGAAGCGCTGCGACTCACGCGGGAGATCGCCAGCGCACTGGCGCACGCTCACCGGAACGGAATCGTCCACCGCGACATAAAGCCGGAGAACATCCTTCTCGCCGACGGCATCGCCGTCGTCGCCGATTTCGGAATCGCCAGGGCGATGACAGCGGCAGCAGAGCCCGAGGCAGCCGGCTTCACAAAATCGGGACTCGTCGTCGGAACCCCGCACTACATGAGCCCGGAGCAGGCGACGGGAGACACGGTAGACGGTCGCTCGGACATCTATTCCCTGGCTTGCGTCCTCTTCGAGATGCTCGCCGGAAGGCCACCGTTTCCCGGAACCCAGGCTATTACGGTCCTCGCTGCGCACGTCGCAACGCCAGCTCCCGCCATCACGGACCTCACTCCGTCGGTCCCCGGAGCGGTTTCAGACACTATCGCGAGAGCGCTCTCGAAGAACCCGGACGATCGTTACGCGACAGCAGTGCGATTCGCCGAAGCATTGTCGGCGGCGGCCACTGCACGTTATTCAACTATGCCCGAGTCGCTGGCCATGGTCGGCCGGTCGCCGAACAACATCCCTCACCAGCGAACACGTTTCATCGGTCGGGAGAAGGAGATTCAGGAGTGCGGCGACATACTGCGCGAGACGCGCATGCTCACCCTTACGGGCATCGGTGGCTCAGGTAAAACCCGGCTCGGCCTCGCAATCGCGCAAAGCCTGCTTCCTGATTTCCCCGACGGTGCATGGGTGGTCGATCTCGCCCCGTTGAGCGAAGCCGCGCTTCTGCCCGGAACGATCGCATCGACGCTCCGGCTGCCCGAAACTCCGGGCAAGGAGTCTCTCGATGTCGTACGCGAGCATCTCGCTGGAAGAAAGACACTCCTCGTGCTCGACAACTGTGAGCATCTGATCGATGCGTGCGCTGATGTCGCGGACATGCTTCTCGCCTCGTCCGCATCGCTGGCCATCCTTGCGACAAGTCGCGAAGGGCTCGGAATAAGTGGCGAGCGGATAGTGGCGGTGAAGCCGCTTGCGCTCCCGCCGCGCGGGAAGGCTATCGATGCGGCACAACTGTCGAACGTTGAATCCGTCAGGCTCTTCACGGACCGCGCAGTGATTGCCTCCCCCGGGTTCTCGGTAACGGAAGCAAACGCGGGGGCGATCGCGGAGATCTGCAGGCGGCTGGATGGAATTCCCCTGGCGATCGAGCTTGCTGCCGCGCGCACTAGAGTGCTCAGCGCCGAACAGATCAGGGCGCGTCTCGACGACCGGTTCCGGCTCCTCTCCGGCTCCAGCCGCGGCGTGCTGCCGCGGCACCAGACGCTTACCGCGACAATCCAGTGGAGCTACGAACAGCTACCCGAAGACGAGCGGCGCCTTTTCAGGTTCTTCTCGATCTTCGCCGGGGGCTGGACTCTCTCGGCGGCGATGGGCATGTGCGAACCGGTCGCCGACGAGTTTGCCGTCCTCGAGACGATCGGACGACTTGTCGACAAGTCACTCGTTATCGTCCAGCCTGAGGAAGGGTCGGACGAAACCCGCTACGGGATGCTCGAGACGGTGAGTCAATATGGGCGCGAGCGTCTCATCGAGGCCGGGGAGCTGGAGAATGCGCGCGCCAGGCATCTCGCAGTTTTCACCGCGCTCGCTGAGGCGGCGTATGCTGAGCGGAATACGCGAGAGAGTTTCTGGGCTCCGAAACTCGAGGCGGATCATGACAACCTGCGGAACGCGCTTGATTCCGCACGGGATGCCGGGCCCGAAGCACACCTCAGGCTGGCCGGGGCTCTCGGATGGTTCTGGTGGGCACGCTCTCATCTGGTAGAAGGCCGTGAGCACATGACGGCGGCGCTGGCTGAGCCGGGTCCTCCATCGCGCGCGCGCGCCCGCGCACTATGGGGAATGGCATTGATGGTTGGATGGCAGGGAGACGGAGCCGGCTCGCTGAGATTCATGCGCGAGGCGGTCGAGATGTGGAGCTCGGCCGGCGATCTCGGGGAAGTTTCGCTCGCGCTCGAAGGGATTGGCTGGGCGCAATTCCTGGCGAACGATTACGATGCAGCCGAAGTCACTCTCACTGAATGCCTGCGCACTCAGGAGGAGCAGAAGGATCCGGCCATGATCGCACGCGCAAAGGTAGCGCTCGCGCAGGTGAAGGTCGCCCTGTCCAAGGTTGGCGAAGCCCGTCGCCTTTCCAGGGAAATTCTGGCTTTCGCCAGCGCGCACAGCGACCTGAGGAGCGAACATTTCGGATGGCATTTCCTCGCGGACTGCGCGCTCATCGAGGGTGATTGCGCGAAGAGCCTCGGCTTGTATGGGAAAAGCCTCGTGCTCGCACAGGCACTCGGCGACAGGCTGGAGATGAGTTTCGATGTTCAGGGAGTCGGGATGTCGTTGGCCGGGCTTGGTTACAATCCTGATTCTCTGCCTCTCGTTGCTGCGGCGAAATCCGAATGGCAGCGAATCGGCGTGGAGGTGCAGGGAACTTTCTGGAATGTTCTTCTCGACCGTTATATCGGAAACCCCTCGCTCGACGAGGGCAATGTCCAACCTGCCTCAGCAGAGGGAGCCAGCCTGGGGTTCGAGGAGGCAGTCGCCGCGGCAGTGCGGCTGAGCTCCGGGGGAGCCCAACCGGCGGCTTGATTCCCCGCCTAATTACCTGTATCATGAGATCATGAAACCAGGTCATGATAAGGCCGCGCAAAGGGTTGCGGAGCCCGTTCAGGTCTATCTGGATAAAGCGGACAAGGCGAGGCTCGAGCGCCTGGTTCTGCAGCTTGACGCGACAAAGTCTGACGTGCTGCGTCGCGCGCTCTCGGCGCTGGAGCAGCAGTTGACAGATCCGGCGTCGCATCCTGCATTGCGAGTGATCGGAATCGCTGCGGGGCACGAGCGCCGCATGGACCCCGCCTTCGATGCCGCCGTGGGACATGACGAGTTTCTCGCCAATAGCGAGGTCGCATCTTGGGGCGCAAGGAAACCGGCAAGACGTGCCCGCTGAGCTGTTCGTGGATACCAGCGGGTGGTTTCCGCTCGTCGACAACGAGAACCCCGCTCACGACCGCGTCGCTCAGGCGCTTCGCAATTCTGTCCAGAAGAAGAGACGCATCGTCACCACGAATCTCGTGATCGCCGAGACGCATGCGCTGATAATGCGCCGGATCCACCGGACGGCGGCAATCGCATTCCTGCGTGAAGTGTCGAGGGCTCCGAACATCGTGATTTCAAGCACTCCGGAATACGAAGCGACCGCGGAGGCGGACTGGCTCAGCCGGTATACCGATCACGACTTCTCGTTCACCGATGCTGTAAGCTTTGCCGTGATGTCGGATCGCAACATTCGCGAAGCTCTCGGGCTCGACAACCATTTCATCGTTGCGGGCTTCTCCCTCCTTCCGTCCCCGCCGTAACCTGAGGCAGGGTCGCGATGCTGGCGCGGTTTCGTGACCAATGGCACATTGGTGCCCACTGAACGGCGCAGGCTCCGCTCCTCTCACGGGTTCACCGAATGACTGAAGCCGCATCGCGTCTTGCTACGGCTCTCGCTGACCGCTACGTCATAGAGCGGGAACTTGGGCAGGGCGGGATGGCCACAGTCTTCCTCGCCGAGGACGTGCGCCACCGCCGGAAGGTCGCCGTGAAGGTCGTGCATCCCGAGCTCGCCGCGGTGCTCGGCGCCGAGCGCTTTCTTGCAGAGATTCACGTGACGGCGGCGCTGCAGCATCCGCACATCCTGCCGCTGTTCGATTCAGGCCAGGCAGACGGCCAGCTCTTCTACGTGATGCCGTATGTCGAGGGCGAATCGCTTCGCAGCCGCCTGCACAGGGAGCGCCAGCTTCCGATAGACGAGGCAGTGCGGCTAACGCGCGAGGTCTCGAGCGCGCTCGACTACGCGCATCGCCACGGTGTCATCCACCGTGACATAAAGCCCGAGAACATCCTTCTGCATGACGGACAGGCAGTCGTTGCGGATTTTGGAATCGCCCTCGCGGTCACCAACGCTGGAGGCGGCCGGCTCACCCAGACAGGATTGTCACTCGGCACACCGCAGTACATGAGTCCCGAGCAGGCGACCGGTGAACGCGACATTGATGCACGCAGCGACATCTACTCGCTCGGTGCAGTCACATATGAGTTGCTGACTGGGGAGCCGCCTTTCACCGGGCCCACTGCGCAGGCGATAGTCGCGAAGGTGATAACCACGGAGCCGCAACGGCTCGCGGCACAGCGGAAGTCGATTCCGGCGAATGTCGAGGCGGCGGTGATGAAGGCGCTCGAGAAGATGCCTGCTGACCGTTTCTCATCCGCGGCGGAGTTTTCGAAAGCCCTGGTGGACACGGGATTCGAGACAGCGCGGGTAACGCGGCATGACCGCCCGGTCCCGTCGCAAGCCGACAAGCGGTGGCAGGTTGCCGCAATCGCGCTTGCAGGCGCGGCGATCCTGATGGCCGGAATGATTGGCTGGCAGTCGACGCGCCCTGCGCCGGTCGAGCCGGTGGCCCGCTACAGCGTGGACCTCGACCGGAATTACATCAGTCAGGGAAGCGACGCGCCGGCAGTCTCGCCGGATGGATCGAAGTACGTGTATTCCAGCGAGGAAGGCGGGCTGCTCATGCGCGATCGGAACGAGCTCGAGGCTGCCGGAATACCGGGCGCTGAGAATGGATGGTCCCCGTTCTTCTCGCCCGACGGTGAGACGCTTGCATTCATCACCGGATTTCCGGGTGGACTCATGACGGTCCCGGTGAGAGGCGGTCCGGCACGGTCGGTGTTTCCGGACTCTGCGTACGCGCAGGGCGGCACCTGGAGCGACGACGGCTGGCTCTATTTTCTCGGCTCATCCGATGGCGTGCAGTCACTCATGAGGGTCCGGCCTTCGGGAGACAAGCCGGAGCTGATTGCCAGGCCGGATTCCGCGAAGAACGAGCTGTTCTTCTATTGGCCCGAAGCTCTTCCTGGTGGTCGGGCCGTTCTCGTGACTCTGTGGCGCCGCCGGGGGGCTGCAGATGTCGCGGCGATCGATATCGCGACCCGCACGATTCACCCGCTCGGGAGCGGTGTTCGCGCGATGTACGCCGGAAACAAAACCCTGATCGTGGTTCAGCCCGACGGTGTAGTGAATGCCATTCGCTTCGACCCTCGAAAGTTGACGACCCAGGGACAACCCGTGACGGTCCTTTCCGGCGTCAGAACCGGCGGCCAGGGGCGCATAATGATTGCGCTTTCCCGTTCAGGGTCGCTGTTATACGAAGCATACGAGCCAAGAAATCAGATTGTCAGAATCAATCGTGCCGGCGCGGTCGAGGCCGTAGATCCCGGCTGGACGGGGGCCTTCTCCTACGCCGTGCTTTCGCCTGACGGAAGCCGGCTTGCCGTGGCTATCGAGAAGAATGCGAGGACCGATGTCTGGTCGAAGGATCTCGTGTCGGGCACGCTCACGCGCCTCGCACCCGAAGGGACCTACAGCTATCGGCCTTCATGGTCGCCTGACGGTGAGCGGGTGCTGTTCATATCTGACCGGACCGGCAAGCCCGCACTTTATTCAGTGCCTGCCGATGGTGGAAGCCCACCGCGCATAGTCAAGGAGAACTCCCGAGGTGTGGATGAGGGAGAGCTTTCGAGGGACGGGAGGTGGCTTGTTCACCGCGTCGGGTCGGGTGGGTCCCGCGATATTTATATCGCGGCGACTACTGGCGATACGACAGCGAGACCGCTGGTCAACGCGGAGGCGGAGGAATTTGCCCCAACTCTTTCACCCGACGGCCGGTGGCTTGCCTACTCCGCCTATGAGTCGCAACGATCCGAAGTTTATGTCAGGCCCTTCCCCGATGTCGGTCGCGCCCGCTGGCAGGTTTCACGGTCGGGGGGAACGGAACCGCTCTGGTCGCGCGACGGAAGGGAACTATTCTTCCGAAGCCCGCAGGGTTACCTCATCGCAGCACAGGTCGACGCAAATCCGGCTTTCCGTGTCATGTCCGAGCGTCAGCTGTTCCGCACGCGCGACTACATATCCGATACACGGCATCGGGCGTACTCGGTGAGTGCTGACGGCCAGCATTTCTATTTCATAAACACTGTCCCCGGCAAGCCGTCACAGATAGTCGTCATCACGAACTGGGCCGAGGAGCTTCGCCAGAAATTGTCCCGCGCCAACTAGGGAGCCCGGCGCAGGAAAGTTGTCGACATTCAGCGGGGTCGATTCACGCCCAGCGCGTCGAGTCGGGGCGACTGCATATCGAGGCGCCGGCTGAATCCGTCCCAACCCATGGCCGCCGGTCTGGTCCACCCCACTTCGGCCACCGCAATCAGTCGCGGAAATGCCAGGTACTCGAAATCCTGCACCTTGAGCAGCGTTTCAGACCAGAGTGGTGCCTCCACTCCGAGAACCGCGTTCTCGCCAACACCGGGAAAGAAAGTGGCGGGATCCCAGTCGTAAGCGGTCCTGACGGAAACGAGGCCCGCCCATCGCAGGCCGAGTACTGTCGTGCTGTCGTATTTCATGTCGAGGTACACCTTGCTCGACGGCGACATTATCACCTTTCCGCCCCGCGCAGCGTGGACGAACGACGAATCCTTTTTCCAATGCTGCACAATCGTCGATGGCGAAAGCTGCGCGGGCGCGATCTCTCCCCAGCCGATCATCCGCTTGCCATGAGAGCTGACGATCTGCTCCATCCGCTCGATGAATGTGACGTACTGCTCGTGACTCAGCTTCTCCACCTCGTCCCCGCCAATGTGGAAATACGCGCCGGGAGTCATGGCGGATATCTCGCGAACGATGTCGTCGAGTATCGGGTATATCCGCGCGCTGTCAACGCAAAGCGCGCTGAATCCAACCCGGATTCCGAAGTACGGCGGAGGTGAAACGCCGTCGCAGTTCAGCTCCGGGATCGAAGCCAGCGCCGCATTCGTGTGGCCCGGCATGTCGATCTCGGGTACGATGGTTATGAACCTGCTCGCTGCGTACGCGACAATGTCCGTGTACTCGTCCTGGGTGTAGAAGCCGCCGGCACCGCCACCCACCTGCGTCCTTCCGCCGAAAGCGGCGAGGTTCGGCCGTGACTTGATCTCCACTCTCCAGCCCTGGTCATCCGAAAGATGGAGGTGAAGTCGGTTCAGCTTGTACAGCGACATGAGATCGACGAACCGCTTCACGTCGCGAACCCCGAGGAAGTGGCGGGAGACGTCGAGCATCATGCCGCGCCATTCGAAGCGCGGGCTGTCAACGACCTTGCCGGCGGGAATCGTGAGGGGACGGCTCAGGGCGAACGGATGCTCCACCGACGAAGGCAGAAGCTGGCGAACGGTCTGTACACCGTAGAACAGCCCCGCCGGAGTCCGCGCCGTAATGGTGACTGATGCCGAAGTGATGTCGAGTTCATATGCTTCAGGTCCTCGCGCGGCATCAGGGTCGAGACGCAACCTGAACGATCCTGCCGGAAGAGGGGCACCCGGCGCCAAGCGCCTGACGGCTGCTCTTACTGGAGGCGCCAACATCGCCCGAAGGTGTCCGGCGACATTTTCCACCAACGCGTCAGCGCCTTCGTCGATGTAGATCGCGGTCAGTGAGTCGACGCTGAACGGCGCCGTCGTGTCCAGCTGGACCGAAACCGGCAACGGGATCACGCTGTGCACGGCAAGCCGCACTTCCGGAACCGGCGTGGTGGCGGGCGGCGTTGAAGTGCACGCCGCGAGCAACATAAGCGGGAAGACGCGCTTGATCATCACGGTGATATCCTGAAGGGAGTGGCTGACGACCGAGCGCCTAACTTCACTCGCGACGGGCGAGGCGGCAACCTCTGCACGACGGCAGAGGCTGCACTTCACTCCTGGATCTCTCTCTCGAGAGCCCTTACCGTCACGTACTCCGCCTGATCAAGGAACCGGTTCACTGTGGCGATCGCATCGCTGGCGGCAAGCGCGCCTCCGGCAGGAACTGCCTTCCGCACTACACCTTCTATCTCCTCGCGGATGATCATGAACTCGCGCCGGATTGCCGCCTCGGTCCATCCAAGGCGTCCGCGCTGCGCCCCATGCCGCTCAGATACGAGGCGCTGAATTTCCATGGTGTCCGCCAGGAGAGGGGACGGCTTGCCCGAGGACTCCTCAACAACAGCGAGAGCGCTGGCGATGTCGGCGAGAAAAGTCGACAGGTGGTCGGCGACCTGTGAAGAACGAAGCCCAGCCGCCATTCGGATTGCCGGATCAGAGCGAATACGACCGACTATCGTCGCCACAGTGGGCTCGAGCTGCGCCAGGATGCTCGTGCCGACTTCGGAGAGTCCCTCGAGCTGGCGCTCGATCACATCGGCGCTGATCTGCCGTGCATCGGATGGGCCCTGAGCCTCCGTTTCCGACTCCTCGGCGGCGGCCTCAAGTGCGGCACAGTCGACGGGAAGCCAGAGCGCAAACGTCGATCCCTCGCCGACTTCGCTCTTCACGGTCAGGTCTCCGCCCATCAGCCGTGCGAGCCGGCGCCCGATCGTAAGCCCGAGTCCGGTCCCTTCCTGCGAGCGCGTTGGGCCCGTATCACCCTGCACGAATGGCTCGAAAATCGCGCCGAGCTTCTCTTCGGGAATTCCCTGCCCTGTGTCCGCCACCTTGACGCGTAAATAACTGGTTCGCGGCTGGAGGCGTGCTCCGTCGTCGGGTTTCGCCGTCTGGCTCGATTCGATTGTGATGGTTCCGCCTGGCTCCGTGCACTTGATGGCATTCGACAGAAGGTTCACGAGGATCTGGCGAACCCGCTCATCATCCCCGACGTACGACGGCAGTGGCCGTCCTCCCGGAATTACGACAAGCTCGAGATTCCGGGCCTCTGCCTGCGGCTGTGTGAGAGTCATCGCGGAGGTTATCGCTTCCTCGACGCTCGCAGACGCGTTTGCGACCGAGAGCCTTCCCGCCTCGACCTTGGCGAGATCGAGGATGTCGTTCACGAGACCCAGCAGGTGTTTTGCGCTCACGCGGATCCTGCCCACCTGCTTCCGCATCTGGTCAGTGAGATCGCCCGAAATGCCGAGCTCCATCAGTTCCGAGTAACCCAGGATGGCATTCAATGGAGTGCGCAGCTCGTGGGACATTATCGCCAGGAAATCCGACTTTGCCTGACTCGACGCCTCGGCCTCGAGGCGCGCCTCACGCTCGTGGGCCAGCTGGCGCGTTCGCTCCTCGGCCTGACGCCGGTCTGTTACGTCGCGAAGCGATACGAGATCCGCCGTATCTCCTTCCCATTCGGTGTCGACGACCCGCAACTCGGCGTACACGACATCGCCGCCGCCTCGCCTCACAATTTCCATTTCAGTCGTTTCGCCCGCGAGGAGTGGAGACCCGAACGCGGTGCCGATCAGGTCCTCCGCAGCCCTGTTGAAAAGGCGGGCCGCGGCGGGATTTGCAAACCGTATGTCTCCCCCCTGGTCGACGATGACGATGCCGTCGGCAAGGCTGTCTATTATCGCGCGCAACCGCTCCCACGAACTCCGGTTTTCCGGGGCAGCGACGCTTTCCTTTTGAGCTGATTCGTTCTCGGTCTCGGTCATTCGTGCCAGCTTTGGGTCGGTCAGCGGAATCGGGATGTGGCGGGCAAGGAACAGAAATCGCTTCCTGCCCTCCAGTGGCTCATCTAATGCAACGGTTGGGCCTAGCGGGGCCGGCAATCGGCCGCAAAAAAGGCGTGCCAGCCGGCCAGCCGGCCGGCGGGACAAGTACGGGAACTGCCTCAGGAGGCGATCTGTCCAAGTATCTGCTTAGACTCTTCGTGACGGGTGAGAGCGCGCGGTCAGGAACGGCGATAGCAAACCTGCGCCGTATCTGCGAGCAGGACCTTGCTGGTGCCTACGACCTCGAGATCATAGACGTCCTCGAGTTTCCGGAGCTCGCTGAGGATGCGAAGATCCTCGCGACCCCGACGCTCATCAAGTCCCTGCCTCCGCCGCTGAGGCGGGTCATCGGAGATCTCTCCGACAAGGAAAAGGTGCTGCTCGGGCTTCAGGTGCAGCCAAAACCGGGCGCGACCGGGACGGATGAGGTGAAGAAATGACTGCGACGGAAACCCAGCAGGCGGTCGAGAAGATCCCGACAGGGATCTCGAGCTTCGACATCATCGCCAAGGGCGGCCTTCCCCGGAACCGGACAACGCTCATATCGGGGACTGCGGGCAGCGGCAAGACGATATTCGCGGTTCAGTTTCTCGCCGCCGGAATCGCTGCGGGTGTACCCGGGGTGTTCGTGACCTTCGAGGAATCGGCTGAAGACATCCGGAAGAACATGCTGAGCTTTGGATGGGACCTCACGAAGTGGGAGAAAGAGGGGAAGCTTGCGTTCGTAGACGCTTCCCCCGACCCGAGCGTTGAAACAGTCGAGGCGGGAGCGTTCGACCTCGGCGCCCTTCTCGCGCGGGTCCAGAACGCCGTCCGCAAGGTGAAGGCGGAACGCGTCGCCGTCGATTCGCTCGGTGCAGTGTTTTCCCAGTTCTCCGACCAGTCGATAGTGCGTAGCGAGCTGTTCAGGATCGCGTCGGCGCTCAAGTCGATGGGTGTGACTGCCGTGCTGACGGCAGAGCGTGTCGACGATTATGGCCACATCGCACGATTCGGAGTGGAGGAGTTCATCGCTGACAATGTGATGATCCTGCGCAACGTGCTCGAGGACGAGAACCGCCGTCGCACGATAGAGATTCTCAAGTTCCGCGGCTGTGATCACCAGAAAGGCGAGTATCCGTTCACGATCGTGCCGGACAGCGGAGTCATCGTGATTCCGCTGTCGGCAATGCAGCTCAGCATGAAATCATCGAATGTGAGAATCTCATCGGGGAATTCGTCCCTCGACGAAATGTGCGGAGGTGGGCTGTTCCGCGACTCGGTGACTCTCGTATCGGGTGCAACCGGTACCGGAAAGACCCTCACAGTCGCCCAGTTTCTCCACGGCGGGGCGAGAGACGGCGAGCGATGCCTGCTTCTCGCATTCGAGGAAAGTCGCGACCAGCTCTTTCGCAATGCGACCGGATGGGGATTCGACTTCGAGCAGATGGAGAGCGACGGGCTGCTCCGAGTCGTGTGCGATTACCCCGACGTGTCAGGCCTGGAGGACTGGCTTGTGACAATTCAGGCGACAATCAATGACTTCAAGCCGCATCGCGTCGCGCTCGACAGTCTCTCCGCCCTCGAGCATGTCGGAAGCTCGAAGGCATTCCGGGAATTCGTGATAGGGCTGACATCCTTCATAAAACACCAGGAGATCACCGGCCTTTTCACTTCGACTACCGGCAGCCTGATGGGCGGCGACTCGATCACCGAGAGCCATATCTCGACGCTCACCGATTCGATAATCCTGCTTCGCTACGTAGAGATGTTCGGCGAGATGAAGCGCGGGCTGACTGTCCTCAAGATGAGGGGGTCGTGGCACGACAAGGCGATCCGGGAGTTCACGATCGGGAAGGGCGGAATGAGTATGGGCCGGCCTTTTGGGAACGTGACGGGAATTCTCGCGGGCGCGCCGGTGCATGTTTCGCCTTCGGACCTCGAGCGTGCATGGTCCCGGCTCGAGGGTGACATGGCCGACCGAAGGCGGCCGGTCGAGCCGCCTCCGCCCGACTAATCTGCCGGACGCCGTCCCAGTTCATCGCGGACGGCGTCGAGCACGGCGGCCTCGGAGCGCCGCGTCCCCGCGGCTGCGCTGTCATCAACCCGGCGGGACGGGAAGGAGAACGCGAACACGCTTCCGCCCTCTTCAGGAAACTCCGCCCAGGCACGTCCGCCAAGAGATTCCGCCGTTTCCCGCGCGATGCTCAGCCCGAGGCCGGTCCCCTCGGCTGTAACTGTCTCGGAGTGAGCGCGGTAGAACTGCTGAAACAGGCGGTCACGGCGCTCGACCGGAATTCCTATCCCGTTGTCCGTCACGCGCACGATCAGCTCCCCCGTTCCCTCCTCCGAGTAGAAGAGCTCTCCGGTGATGTTCACCCACCGGTCGGACTTGCCGGCGTCAGAGTATTTGATGGCGTTGGAGATAAAGTTCGTCAGGCAGAGCTCCACGGCGGCGGCATCGACCTCGACCGGAGGAAGCTCGGCCAGTCTTACTGATACGCCCTCGCTCTGCGCTGAATCGCGAAGCTGCCTCACCGCCTCGGCGGCGGCCTGGGGCAGTAGCACGTTCCTGCTCTGGCGGGCGTCGACATCGAGGCGTGAAATCGCCTCGAGGTTCATCAACACCTGCTGAAGCCCTTCCGCATTCTCCACGATCATCCGCTGAAATCGCGCCCGCTCGGCATCGCTGAGCCAGGTTTCCTCGAGCATGTTTGCCCCGCCGCGAACAGCGCCGATCCGGTTCTTCAACTCGTGTGCGACAAGACGGTTGAAGCGGCGAAGGCGACCCTCCCGCTCTGAAACTCCCTCAGCCGCAAGGCGCAGGAAATGAGTGATTGTCGCCTGCATTATCAGCTCTACGGCCTGGCCGATCTGCTCCCAGCATTCCAGCGCGTCGGCGGGTCCGGTGTTCGCCGCGGCCTCTTCGGCTATCGGCCGAAGCGTCGAATAGATGATGCGGCCGAGTATTTCGTGTTCCTTGAGGATCTGGTATGCGTCGAATCCCTGGGAATGCCGGAGAGCGCCAAGCTCCATCGCCTTTGCGGTGACAGGGCCGCCCTCGATGTAATCTCCCGGACTGCCGAGGTAGTCGGCAATTCCATCGAGCAGGAGAGGGACGTGGTTCAGCAGGTCGCCGGTCGGGAAGATCTCATTGTCCGTGAGCGTAACACGGGCGCTGATCCGCTCGAGCCAGCGTTGCACAATCACTTCCCGGTTCGCGCGCAGGCCGGCAGCAAGAGCTGACCTCAGGGGTGAGGCCTCAGGAGGGGGCGGCGCTGACATTCCTAAAAGATAGCTGATGGCGGCGCGGGAATGCCCGCTAGTGATAGAGCAGGTACGGCGCCCGCTTCGCCTCGAACGCCTTCACCTCCGCTGCCCACGCGTTGAAGATCTGGACCGGCGTATTGCCTGCGACGATCATTGATTTGAGCCGTGGCGTGGCAGCCAGCCGGTCGAGTGCCGCGTCGTTCCAGACGAGTCGGTCGGGGTGCAGCTTGTGCACCGCCCAGAGGATCGCGATGCCGGCGCGGTACGGCTCGAGTGCATCGCGATCCGTTACGCGAACGTCGATCCCTTTGAGCGGGACTCCGGTGAGTTTTGGCGGCCGACCGTGAAACGACTTCTGCTCAGGCGTGAAACTGACCCGCTCGAATTCGACTCCGGGCAGGTGCAGGCCGTTCAGCAGCTTCACTGCGCTGTCGTTGTCTAGCCATGCTGCGCCGATGTACTCGAACGGCTTGTCGCTGCCTCGCCCCTCCGAGAGGTTTGTCGCCTCGATGAGGCATGTGCCCACATATGCCAGCAACGACTGGAAGGTGAGCAGGTTTGGAGACGGCTTGCTCCACGCCAGGCCCGTTTGGTCGTACCACATCGATCGCGTCCAGCCCTTCATCGGGACGATGCTCAGCTTTGCGCGGACTCTCCCACGCAGCTCTCCCTCATCGTTGTAGAATCGGGCCAGCTCGCCCATCGTCATGCCGTGCACTACCGGCACTCGTGCGTATGACCCGAATCTGAAGCGTGCGCTCTCATCCGTGATGAAGCCGTCGACCTTCCCGCCGGTGATCGGATTCGGGCGGTCGAGTACGATAACCTCGATGCCCTTTTCCGCGGCGGCCTCCATGACGAAGCCGAGAATGTTGATGTGCTCGTAGAATCGCGCGCCGACTTCCTGGATGTCGAAGACGACCGCGTCGATTCCAGCAAGCATTTCCGGCGTTGGCTTGTGATGCTCGCCGTAGAGGTTGTGCTTCGTGAGCCCCGTTTCGGGATCCGTTGCTGATTCTGGGTCGCGCGCGACCGAATAATCGTTCGAGCGGATGTTGTACTCCATTCCAAACAGGACTCTGAGGTCCGCATCCGCGTATCCCTTGAGGGCGTCGGCGAGATGGGTGCCGTCGGATAGCCGCCCGCTGTGGTTCGAGACGAGCGCCAGTTTTTTCCCGCGGATCAGCTGAGCGTATTCGGGGAGGAGCCTGTCGGCTCCCACTGTGACAGTTCCCGTCGCAGGTTGCGGGGCCGGCACAACGGGGGCGGTCGTGCAGGCGCCTGCCAGCAGCGACAGCGAAATGATGCTGAGCGGAGATTTCATCGGCGGGAATCTATCGCTCTCAGCTGCGGGGCGAGGTAGCCGGCGGGCGCGTCAGGGGTGATGTTTAAACGTCAGATTCCTCGGCCCCGCCATGCAAAAACTCCGCAACTCGCTCCTTCTGCTCCTCGCAGCTGCTGGATGCCGCCCGGCTGCGGCGCCGACGGCCCCGATTCCGGTACCCGCCGTTCAAGTGGCCTTGTCGCCCGTCGA
>JBPCJP010000113.1:0-6816 GCA_051005175.1 Gemmatimonadaceae bacterium
CTTCACCGGTGGATCAGGGAGCGCGCCGACAAGCCGTGGTTCAGGTATGCCGGTGCGCAGTTCGGCATGGATGAAGAGTGGGATCCGTACCGGATGACAGAGGGCATAAGCGCCGACCCGGTCGAGGCGGCATCTCTCGGGATGAAGAACCTGAAGGTGATGGTTGACAGTCTTCTCCCGTGGCTGCTTCGCGAGGGAGACGACTACTACGAACTCGAGACGCATTATCTCCAGGCGCTGACCCAATGGAACCGATATGCGGAGCATGCGGCCGCAGCGGTGGGTGGGTCGTGGACGCATCACAAGCGCTACGGCGAGCCGGGTCTTGTCTATACGCCAGTCGATTCAGCTTACCAGCGCAAGGCGATGAGGTTCATCGATGAGCAGGTGCTTGCCACGCCGGCGTGGGCGCTCAACGTCAACGTGCTGCGCCGTCTGGAGCATGCAGGAGCGGTCGAGCGAGTTCGCGCATATCAGGAGCTCGCGGTGCAACGGCTGCTGAACCACGCGCGGATTGCGCGAATGATCGAGCATGAGGCGTTTCACGGTTCGAATACATACCGGCCGGCGCAGATGCTCGACGACACGCGTGCTGCGGTATGGCGCGATGCTCGCGCGGGCCGCACGCTGAATACATACCGGCGTAATCTCCAGCGGGCCTATCTGGCTCAGGCGCACCAGCTGCTGAACGTCGCCGACAACGCGGGCTGGAGCCCGCCGCGGTCAGGCGACCTTCGCGTTGGCAGCGACACCGACCCGACGCTCAACGGCGAGCTGAAGATCGCCCAGTCGGATATTCGTCCGCTCATCCGCGACCAGCTCAAGCTGCTGCGCGGCGAGCTGCGGGCGACGCTGGCGCGCGGAGTGCTCGACCGCAACACGCGGATCCATCTCGAGGACGCCCTTGTGAGGATCGACAAGACGCTCGAGCCATAACAGGCAAAGGCGACCCTCCGTGGATGGCGGGATATTCAGATGATCATCGAGGCGCTCGAGAACGGAAAGGCCGAATGGGCGCCGCCCGAGATGCCTGCAACGATGAAGGGAGTGCTCGACGCATATGAGAGTCAGAGCGCGGGAATGCCCGGCCGCTGGAAGGACCTGCCCGCGGAACGATGGGATGGCACGCTCGAGTTCTTCGGCGGCGAGCGCCCCGCGTCGCCGATGGCGTGGAGCTTCCTCTTCGATATAGTCCATCACCGGGGACAGATCACCACATACCTTCGGCCGATGGGATCGAAGGTCCCGCAGATATACGGGCCCAGCGACGACGAGCCGTAGCCGCCTTGCGCGCAGCGTGAAGAAGACCGTCCTCAGCTACGGCATGCTCGGCGGCGATAGAGGCGCCCAAGTGATTGAGACAGCAACTCGGAGCTTCGGGAGCCGTGTTCGCAGGAGCCATAAACCTTGATGCACTAAGGGTTTACATCACGGCAACAATGTGTTAAACTTATGTATCCCCCCAAAATTCAGAGACCTCTCGCGGAGCGGCCATCAGTCATCTCCGTGGAGAATCTGCGTCCATATGCTAACCCGCCGACGAAACAGGCAGACGGCTGAGGAGAGGAATGAACCAGCGAAATATCCTGCAGAACGCAGTCATGGGAGCGATCGCGATCGTATTCGGCACCGCCCAGGTTGTCCCTGGCGCGCGCGAGCACGGCCCGATTATGAAATCATGGATGGCAATGGTAAGCGGGAAAACCGCCGCTGATTCATCGAAGGCGGATTCTGCCGCGCCGTCGAAGGTCACGACAGCCCTTGGCGCGTTCCAGGGCGCCGTGCAGCCCCTCAGCCATCCGCGTGCACTGAGCGATGCGTTCAACAGCTATTTCGCTTATAAGGCTGCAAATCCCGAGCAGGTCAGAAAGCCGCTGCTCTACTTCGTCGACTATGGACTGCCGAGCACGGAGCCCCGCGGCTATGTGTTCGATATGGATTCGCTGAAGGTCGTGGATGGTCCGTTTACGGTCGCGCACGGTCGCGGATCGGCGAGCCCGAGGGAAGCAATCCCGACACGCTTCTCCAACGTCCCCAACAGCTACGCGACGTCGCTCGGCCTCTACCTCGCGCAGGAGACATACGGTTTCAACGGAAAGGCGGCAGGGAAGACGTATCGCTCGATCGGGCTCAAGCTCGAAGGCGTGTCAGAAGGCTTCAATGATAATGCTCGCGCGCGGAAGGTCGTAGCGCATGGCGCGCCGTATGTGACGCCGAGCCGCGCGGGCCGCAGTGAGGGATGTCCTGCGATTGAGCAGTCGCGCGCGCGCACGCTTCTCCCGGCTCTTGCCAACGGCGCAATGGTTTTCCTGTTCGCGCCGAACGAGGAGTGGATGGAGAGCGATCCGTGGGTTACCGCCGGCGCCGAATAACGAACCCGATATGAAGTGAGGTAATCGCCGGCAGCGCGCAAGCGCGGCGTTCCCCCGCACCCTAACCCATCATCAGCATCTGCGCGTCTGACGGCCCCCCCCTCCGCTGCACATACGATCCATCCTCGCGCAGCTCCCACGCTGCCCGATCATCCAGGTACGCCCTGAGAATCCTGTCGATCTCCGCCTTCTGCTCGGGGCGCGTGATGGGTACGAGCAACTCGACTCTGCGCCGGAGATTCCTCTGCCGCAGATCTGCCGAGCCGATGAAGTGAACGGGATCGCCGCCATTCTCGAACCGATACGCCCGCGAGTGTTCAAGAAATCTCCCGACATTCGAAACTACCCGAACGTTGGCTGACACTCCGGCGATCCCGGGTCTCAACGTACAGATCCCGCGACAGATGATATCCACCCTCACCCCGTCCCCCGCCGCGCGCAGCAGCGCAAGGATCACATCCGAGTCCGACAACCCGTTCACCTTCAGGATTATTCCCGATGGGAGGCCGGCACGCGCATTCGCGGCTTCACGGTCGATGAACCCGATCAGCGAATCGGCCATCTGGTGCGGCGCGACGAGCGACCCTCGCGATAACCCGCGCGGAGGAAGCGTCCCGCCCGTCAGCGCATTGAACAAGTCAGTCGCATCCTGCACGAGATCGTCCCGTGCCGAGAAAAGGCTGAAGTCGGTGTACTCGCGACCGGAGCGGGCGTTGTAGTTGCCAGTCCCGACATGCACGTAGCTCCTCAGCCGCTCGCCTTCCCGCCGCACAACCATCGCGACCTTCGCGTGATTCTTGTATCCAACGAGTCCCGACACGACATGCCCGCCGGCCTTCTCGAGCTTTCGCGCCCAGCCGACATTCTGGTCCTCGTCGAACCGTGCCTTGAGCTCGACGAAGGCGACTACCTTCTTCCCGTTCTTCGCGGCGCGAATCAGTGCATCAGCTATGTCGGATGAGGAACCGAGCCGGTAGAGAGTGATCCTTATCGTCGTGACATCGGGGTCTTCGGATGCCTCGCGAAGGAATCCGGTGACGGTAGCGGCGAAGGAGTCGAACGGGTGATGAAACAGGAGATCTCCCTCCCTCATCGCATCGAACATCGACTCGCCACTCAGTGCCGGCTCGGCAGGATCAAATCGAGGGTAACCCGCTCCCGCAGTATCCGGGATCTCCAGCCGCGACAGGCAGGCGAGATCGAGAAGCCCGTCGACATCCTGGATGTCCGCGGAATCGAGCTGGATCGACGGGTCCTCCCGCTTCAGGTTCTCGAGAAGCAGATCGCGAACGTATCCGGGCATACCATGCTCGACCTCGATACGGACGGCGGGATTTGCTGTCCGGCGCCCGCTTGCATGAGCCACTGCTTCGATCAGGTCGTCCGCAGCTTCCTCGTCGAGGGTCAGCTCACCGCCGCGCGTGACCCTGAATGCATAGACGCCCTCCGTTCCTCCCAGAGGGTGCACGAGGTCGATGTTAGACCTCACTATCTCCTCGAGCGTTATGAATCCGCTCGTTTCACCGGGAACCCTGAAAAACCTCGGTGCGTCGGAAGGAAGCTCGAGCTCGGCAAGATGGAGACGACGGGTGTGCGGATCCCTCCGCGCAATCGCGAGAGCAAGCGTCAGGTGAGGGAGGTGCGGCAGCGGATGCCCCGGGCTCAGCGTCATCGCCATCGGGGTTAGATCGGGGTGGATCTGGTCGATGCACTGCTGACGCAGGTCCTGACGCTGAGCCGGATTCAGGTCGCCCCAGGCGAAGATTCTCACCTCCGCCTCCTCGAGCGCGGTGAGGCATTCGCGCGCGCAGGCCGACTGGCGGCGCGCGAGGTCTTCAACCGCGCCCGAAATCAGCCGAAGCTGCTCACCTCGCGAGAGCCCGTCGTCGCACTGCTCATCACTCTGTTCCTGGGCCATCTGTCTCAGCCCCGCGACCCGGATCATGAAGAACTCGTCGATGTTCGAGCTTACGATGCCGAGAAAGCGGAGCCGCTCTCTCAGCGGAGTCCCGGGATCCTCGGCGAGAGCCAGCACGCGGCTCTGAAATGCGAGCAGGCTAAGCTCGGGATTCAGGAACTGCGCACGAAAGCCTGCGGCGGCAGCCGGCTCGATTCCCTGCATGGCCGCGGGAGCGGCGGCATCAGATGGTCCCTTCTTCCACCGGAGGAGCAGCTCCGCCTCCTCGCGCGGAGTCATCGCGCTGCGCCTGAGCGTGTGGGCGGTCTCGAAAGCTTCCGCCAGCCGCGCGGCAGTAGCGCCGTCGCAGCGCGATGCGTGGAGACATACATGATAGAACGTGCTGGATCGCCCGTCTCTCTTTCCGGTGGACCTGTCGTAGTGAACCTCGAGCCGGTGCCGCCCGAGCCAGTCGCGGTCGGCTTTCCGCGTCGTTCGCTCGGTCTGGATCTCGAGCCTCACAACGAGGAGGCCCGGATCGACGAGCGCCCGGAGCCGCCGCCCGGTCGCCGTGTTCTCGGCGAGTGCTGCCTGAACCTCAGCAGACTTCACCGCTGAATCGAACCGCTCTTCGCTTCCCCCGGCACCGGCTCCGATCCGCACCGACAGCAGGCGCGTATCGTCAGCGCAGAGCCGGAGCCGGCACGTGACGTTCCTTCTCCGGAGATGATCCTCCGGCGTATCGAGGTAGAGATCGCGGTGGCGCGATGCCTTCGGTGCCCCGTCACCAAGACCGAGCGGAAGAGGCAGCTTTGCGAGCTCTTCGAGGTGGCGCGCCGAGCGTATCTCGAAGCGGAAAAATAGCGGCGGGTGCGTCAAGTCGGTTTATCGTATCTCGGCGTCTACAAGTTCGGCTCCTGCGGCCGTCTTTACAATCGCGATGAGCTCGTCGGGCTGAATCGTCTTCTTCGGTTGTATATAGTAGTCGAGCGTCTGTACTCCATCCTCGCCGGGGACAGGGCTCCCGGCCCGCCATTGTTTCGCGAAGTCGCTCATGACCATCTCGAACCGCCGGCGGGTCGCATCCATGTCGCGGCTCCTGATTCGCAGGCAGGTCTCCATCGAGGGGACAGCCGCGCCTTTCGATCCATCGTCGTGCGCTCTCTTGAGCGCGCGCTGCGCGACGCCCTCGAGCTGTTCCTTCGTCATGTTGCGCAGGACTTCGTTGTCGATCTGCGCGACGAAGGTACCGGTTCTCGCGAGCTCCTTCGCGCGCTTCAGGCGGCGCGCCGCAATCTTGCCCTCCAGCTCCATGGGGGAGTTGCCGAAGTCGGTGTACCAGAGTGCGAGAATCGTCGTGTTGAAAAGAATCGACAGCGCCGCGGCGACTGGAATGTCGACCGCTGCCGAGAGTCCGATGCCAGTGGCGAGAAATACGTAGACCGCGTCCTTGCTGTCGTCGAGCGTGTTCCTGAATCTCACCGCGGCGACAATGCCGGCGAGGCTGAACGCTAGCGCAAGACTGTATTTCACCAGGACGACGATTCCCGCCACGACGAGCGGAAGGATTATCAGCAGCTGCACGACAGACTGCTGATATCCGCGCTTTGCGCGCGTCAGCTGGTAAACCCACGCGACTGGAAGCGACAGCAGGATCGCCGAGACCATTGCGACTACGACGCTGAGTGTGCGGTCGGTGTCGGCGGCAGTGCCCGTCGATTCGCCGAAGGGCCCCCCTGACAACAGCGTCGAGAATGATTCACCGGTGAGCGGAGCCGCCCCGGGCAGGTAACTGCGCGCAATGAATCCCGCCGCGATGAGCACCGCGTAATAGACGACGACTCTCGCCACCATGCGGGAGGCGGGAGATGACATGAACGCCGGCGCCTGTACTGCCATGCTTTCCCGGTCTCCTGTAAGGGCTCCGTAATAATCGGTGTCACCGGCTCCGCACGCCATGGCCGATTGCCGAGCGAAGACTTCCGAGACTGGCAAGACAACGCGAGTCCGCGGCGGGCCGCCTATCCGCAAAAACCGCGAGAGTGCATCTTCCTGACCAGAGGCCGCGCATGCCGCGCAGGCGCACCGAGAGGAAGAGAAAGTGCCATACCAGTTCATACTCGTAGATGTCGATTCCGGCGTGATGAAGATCACGCTGAATCGGCCGGATGTACTCAACAGCTTCACGCTGGCAATGTCCCGCGAGCTGAAGCAGGCCCTCGAAACAGGCCGCGGCGAGAAGTCGGTGCGCGCTGTTCTCCTGACTGGAGCCGGACGGGCCTTCTGCGCGGGCCAGGATCTCTCCGACGTTCCGGTTTCCGAAGGCGGACGAATGGATCTCGGAACGATCGTCAGGCAGACATACAATCCGCTGATCGAGCTTCTCCGGAAGATTCCAATGCCTGTGGTGTGCGCGGTAAATGGTGTTGCGGCAGGCGCAGGGGCAAACCTGGCGATTGCATGCGATATCGTAATAGCGGCGGAGAGCGCCTCGTTCATCCAGTCGTTCGCGAAGATCGGCCTCGTGCCCGACACCGGCGGCACATA
>JBPCJP010000114.1:0-30460 GCA_051005175.1 Gemmatimonadaceae bacterium
TTCACGCCGCGTGCCGAGAGATACGCCCCAAGCAGTTCCCAGTTGCCATGGTGCGCGGCGGCAGCAAGGGCCCCCTGTCCGCCTGCGAGAGCATTCTCGAGATGCTCCCAGCCATCGACCTGCTCGACGAGACCGAGCACACCCTTTTCACCGAGCGACGGCAGCAGCGCCGCTTCGACCGACGTCCGTCCAAGATGCGCGTACGAATCGCGAGCCGTACGGCGAACGCGGGATCGCGGCCATTCGGGGAATGCCGCGGCAATCTGCTTCTCAACTACGTCCCTTCTGATTCCGAGCGGCCAGTATCCAAGCCTGCCCATTCGCTCCCCGATCGAGCATGCAACGCTCCACGGCAGTCGCTCGAGCAGCTTCATCATCGCGCGCAGCGAGTAGTACTCCGCGCGATGAGAGATTGTCGGCTTCTTCGAACTATCGCTCATTGAACGGCGCGTCTCCCGGCAACCATGAGCGTGAACTCGCGCGTGTCCCTGGCCACCCGGTCCCAGTTGAAATGCGCCTCGACCGCGCGCCTGCCGTTCGCACCATCGCGGGTGCGGGCTTCATCATCACGGAGGTACCGCGAAATGGCTGCGGCAATTGCGTCAACGTCTTCGGGCGGGACGACGACACCGGTCTCGCCATCGCGCACCGCGGAACGCACTCCACCGGAATCGCCTGCAACGACCGGCAATCCCGACGCCGAAGCCTCGAGGAAGGAGATTCCGAACCCCTCGACGTTTATCTCCTTGTCGACACGCGAAGCGCCAACGTAGACAGTCGACGTTGCGTACGCCTCGGCAAGTCGCGAATCGGAGATTGCACCGGCGAATATCACGCGGTCGCTCACGCCCAGGGTCGCGGCGAGAGTTCGAAGCGCGTCCTCATGATGACCCTCCCCCACGAGAACGTAACGCAACCGCGGAAACTCTGCGGAAAGAGCCGAGAGTGCTCTTACCCCCATGTCCTGGCCCTTGTGCGGAACAAGGCGCGCGACAGTGAGCAGCATCTGCTCGTCGCCGATTCCCCACTCCCGGCGGAGCCGGCCGGTGTCCCGCCGTGGCGAGAAAGTTTCGGGATCGGTGCCGAGGTCGAACGCTCCGACCGGTGGAATCGTGACTATGCCGACAGTAGCCATTACTTCCCGTGACAGGTCCGCGACCCACGTGGAGGTGGCAACGATTCCCGCGGCGCCGCCAAGAATCCGTCGCGCAGTCAGGCGCTTCAGCCTGCTTGTACCGGCTTTCGCTCGCTCCCTCAGAAGATCGCCGCCGTTTACGTATACCATGTAGGGAATCCCGCGCCTCATTGCGGCCCAGGCCACTGCATAACCCGCCGGCCGGATGTTGCCGCAGTGAAATACATCGACGTCGCCTGCGGCCGCATTCGAAAGCCAGCGCGCCCATCTCACCTGATTCGTAAAACGGTTTGCATGCCGGAAGTGGAACTGCTGGCGTTTGATCTCGTAACCTTCGCCGCTGTCGACCGCCTCCGCCCCGCTGATCGCAACCGTCGAGACTGCCATGGAGTTCTCACCATCGCCAAACCGCCTGCACAGCTCGACGTGCCGGCGCGCCATTCCTCCGCGATCGGGGCCGAAATCCTGTGTCACGAAGAGGTGCTTCATATCCCGAGCGGATTTACGAAGGGGGTGCCCGCCAGGAGGTTGGGCACCCGCTGATCGTATGTGTGATGGCTCCGGACAAACTTCTCGCCCCCGCGGCGGATCTGCTCGCGCTCGCCCTCGTGCTCGAGGTACTCGCCGCACTTTTCGATACACGAATCCGCATTATCGTAGAATGCGCAGTGCTCACCGTCACGCAGCATCGCGGCGAGACCGGGGGTCCGCTGCGCCAGATAGAATCCACCAGCGAGCATGACCATCCACGTCCGGTCGGATGTGTACGAAACGCCCCCTGCTGCCCGCGTGGGGTTGATTCCCAGCGTGATTCTGGCGGTGGAGCAGACCGCGGCGAAGTCACGTCCTTCTACTGAACGGCCGTTCCACCTGAGCCCATCCCGCCATTCGTCCCATCCCGGTCCCCACACGCGCAGGTCGAATCTCGAGGCGACCTCGAGAAGGAGACTGGCACGGTCGGGGTCGTATCCGGTCCCGATAAAAGCGATGTCGGACGCGAACCGCTCATCCCGTGCAACAGGCATGATGCCCGCATCGCCGGCAGCCGGAAGAAAAAGCGCGTTGAGGCCGTGCGCCCGCCACTCTGCATCGAATCCCGTCACGAAGAAAGTCTGCGCGAGCCTCCCGATGGCAGCGATGTGCGCGATGTCCTGACGGTTGAGATCTCGATGCCATTGAGGGTCGTGGTACCACATCGCGTTCGGGGTCCCGGCGATTATGGAAGCGACAGTGCCGGGATCCAGCGCGAGACATTTCGAAAGAAACACAAAATCAGGCCTGAAGCGCCTCGCCTGCATTCGCGCCCAGAGCTGAGTCAACCTCCATCCGATCAGCCGCTTCGTTCTCCGGTCGTCGATCAGCATCGTGACGTGACCGGCCCGCCTCATGGCTCTCTCGACAGCGGCTTCCATCCGCCAGGGATTGTCGCTGCCGATAAGCAGGATCCGCATCTACTTTGGTCGCCCGCGTCCCATGGCCCATAGTCGCGCGTACTTCGCCATTACACTTGTCGCCGCCAGACACGCCAGCACCGCGCCGGGACCGCCGTCGAGACATCCGCGCTTGAGCACATACATACTGAGGAATCTCAGGGGCGGTCGAAACACGACGCTGCCCGCACCAGCCCTTCCCCCCTGCTCGGACCTGTCCTCGGCCCACCACCTGCTGTACCTGTCGAGCTTCTCGAAGTACTGGCCGATCGTCGCATATGGGGCGTGAAGAAGAGCCGAGCGAAGCACTCCCGGCGTCGCCCGGGTCTCCACGTGCTCATGGACTCTGTTCGGGCTGTACCTGAGCGTCGACCGGAAGAGCCGCACCGGAGCGTCACGCTCCCACCCCCCGTGCCGGATCTCACTTCCCAGAAAAAAATTCCGGCGCGGAATCCTGCATGACTCGGGAGCTTCTGACGCCGACCGCGAGACGATCGAGAGCACCTCCTCGCCAAGCTCCGCCGAGCCGCGCTCATCAGCATCGACGACGAGGATCCACTCTGACGAGGCGCGCTCGACTCCGGCGTTTCGCTGGCCGCCAATAGTGACGAACCGGTTACGGAGTACCTCGGCGCCCGCCCTGACAGCGATATCGGCTGTATCGTCGGCCGAATCGTTCTCGACGACGATCACCTCCCGCGCCCACTTCACGCTCGCGATGCACGCGGCGATGTTCGCTGCTTCGTCGCGCGCGGCGATCACGACTGTCACCGGCACCGTCCGCCCGGATGGCAGTCCGGTCATACTCAGCTTCTCGAGATTGCTGCCTCGAACCCGTCTATCATCGCTGATTCGGGGAACTCCCGCGCGACTCTCGCGCGAGCCGCGGAGCCCATCGCGTGGCGCTGCTCTTCGCTCGAAAGAAGCGTGACGACAGTTGCCGCAGTTGACGCTGCATCTTCGGGCGGTATGAGGCTTCCGCTGATGAGGTTCGCGACGTACGTCCCGGCGACGCCGCCTTCGGCTGCGATCACCGGCACACCCAGCGCCATGAGGTCGAGAATGCCGTACGCGGCAGTGTCGGCCTCGGCGACTACCCAGCCCAGTTCGGCGTCGCGCATGAGAGCGAGGTGGTCGTCGCGTTCACCAAGAAAGCTCACGAGATTCATCACGTCGAGCGCGGCTGCCTGCATGCGAAGGTCCTCGCTGTCAGAGCCGGGCCCGAAGATGATCAGGCGGAGGTAGGGATGTCTGGGGGCAAGCATCGCTACAGTCCTGATCGCGGTCGCAGCGCGGCCGCGTGAGGTGGGGTCGTAGACGCAGATGATGTAGCGGATATCATCCGGACGTGGCTCCTGAGCCATGGCCCGGTCGGGATACCTCGACAGGTCGACACCGAGTCGCGCGATCGCCGTTCTCGCGCCGTTTCCCGGCAGCCTTGCGGGACGCTTGTCAGCTTCGTCGGAGAAGAGATATGTAGTGGGCGTGAGCCAGTTTGCGAGCTTTCCCTTCGCGTGGCGAACGAGCACGCAGCCCGACGGTGTCCGTCGTACAACCTTGCCTCCCCTTCCGAGCCAGCATGCGGCGGCGGCGATCAGGTGCTCGCGTTCAGTATGAACGAACACCGCGTCGGCATCCCACTGGCGGAACATTCGCCGCATCCTCCACGCACATGCGAACCAGAAGCCATCGCAGCTGAACGGGCTCACTTCGAACGGGGCGATATCGCGCGGTGCGGCAGGATCGCCACCGGCGATTCTGGAAGCGACGTTCGCCATGCGCGAAGCAGACTGCTCGGCGTTGCTGTGAGGCTCCGCCAGGAAGGTGACGTTATGCCCCCGTGCCGCGAGGCCGCGCGCAGCCACGGCGAATGCACGCGCGGTTCCCGACCACTCACGGGCGCCGTGCAGAAAGAGAATCCTCACCTAGACCGCCGGAATCATTGTGTCACTCACGTTTGCCTTTTGTCCGAACTGCAGTGAATAAAGACGATGATATGCACCACCAGCCGCAAGCAGCGCGGCATGCGTCCCCCTCTCGATAATAGCGCCGCGACCCAGGACGAGAATCTGGTTCGCGTGGACAACGGTTGAAAGACGGTGGGCTATCACGAAAACGGTTCGCCCCTCGAGCAGCCGGTCCACTGCCTCCTGCACGAGCCGCTCTGATTCTGTATCGAGGGCTGAAGTCGCTTCATCCAGGATCAGGATCGGTGGATCCCTGAGCAAGGCCCGTGCAATTGCGAGCCGCTGGCGCTGCCCGCCCGACAGGCGGGTGCCCCTTTCGCCAAGGAGGGTGTCGTAGCCCTCCGGCAGCTCGGCGATGAAATGATGGGCGTTTGCCGCCATCGCCGCCGCCTCAACCTCGGCGTCGCTGCAGGCGCGGTCCGCCCCGTAAGCAATGTTGTTTCTTACGGTATCGTTGAACAGAACCGTATCCTGGCTGACGATGCCCGTGAGGCTGCGGAGCGCCGGCAGCGTCAGGTCCCGCGTGTCGACCCCGTCTATCGTGATCCTGCCCGATGTCACGGGATAAAAGCGCGGAATGAGGTCGACGAGAGTCGTCTTCCCTGCCCCGCTGGGGCCGACGAGCGCGACGACCTCCCCCTTTGACGCGCTGAACGACACATCGGTGAGAACCGGCGTCTCCTGGTAAGCGAAGGAAACGTTCTCGAACCTGATCTCGCTCCTGAAAGATGCAGTCGCGATTTTCCCTGTGTCTGTCTGCGACTCCGACGGGGCATCGAGGACGGCGAAGAGCCGCTCCGCCGCCGCTAGCGACGATTGCGCGTTCGTTGGAAGCTGCGACAACTGCTTGATCGGCTGGAGCATTCGCAGGGCGTAAAGCAGGAACGCGATAAGGTCGGCGCCGCTCATCTCGCGTTCCACCAGCACTTCCCGCGCTCCAAGCCACAACAGGAGTGTCGCGACCGTGGTGCCAATGACCTCGGTTACGGGAGAGGCGAGCTGGGCCATTCTCGTCAGCCGGACGGAGAGCTTCGCGTACCTGTCGCTCGCCTCCGCAAACCGGGCAACCTCCACCTTCTCCGCGCCGAAGGATTTCACGAGACGGATGCCGCTCACCGTCTCCTGGACCACGCTTGTCATCTCGCCCTGCTGCGTGCCCTTGCGGCGGTTTCCCTTGCGCAACTTGCGCAGGAGCGGCGCCAGCGCGACGCCCATGACGGGGACGATCACGAATGCCATCAGCGTCATTTCCCACGAGATGAGGAAAAGAAAGAAGAAATAGCTGATGACGAGCGTGAGATTCTGCAGTGAAGACGTGACGATCTGCGTCAGCACGAGCCGCGTCTCGGCTGTATCGGCGATCACCCGCGAAAGGATCTGGCCGGTTTTCGTGCGCTGGAAGTAGTCGAGCGGGAGGTGGACGATGTGTGCGTAGACGGACTGGCGCAGGTCGCGCGTCACGTACTCCTGCAGGCTCGCCCCGAGCTGCGCAGCGAACCACGAGAGAAAGTTCTTGAGGAGCAGCAGCGCGATCACGATGAGAATCACGTTGCGGAGCGATCCCATCTTGTCGTCGGGATCGAGGAGGAGCCCGACAGTGCGTCGAAGGAGGTCGGACAGGCCGCTGCCACCGAGGGGGAGGGGCGCCTGGTCGAAGAGCGTGTTGAGGAACGGAATCAGGAGCGCGAGCGTGAAACCGTCGAGCACCGCCGCGACCATGTTCGCGCCGATGGCGCCCGCCATCCTGCCGCGGTGCGGCTTGAGGTATGGATAGAGCCGCCCGTAGACGGACATCTACCGTCTGGGAGTCAGCAGAGCGAGGGGGAGAATTACTTCCTCCGGGGTCACGCCGCCGTGGAGGAACGACCCGCGATAGCGGCTCTGATACTCGCGGAGCTTCGTCGGATAGACGAAAAAGCAGTCGTTCGTCGCGAGAAGCGTGTTCGCTCCGGTCCCGCGACGCGGTAGCCGAAGATCGTCCTCGTTCTTGAAGAGCAGCGCCTGCTCGGGACGCTCCGCGCGCAGGTCCTCGCCGAACTTGTACCTCAGGTTCGCCGAAGCGTCCCTCTTCGCGAAGACCGTCGCGGGGGTGTTGCAGTGGATAGACCCGTGATCGGTGGTGAGAAGCACCGAGATCTTCCTGCGCGAGGCCTCCTTCAGAACTGACAGAAGCGCTGATCGCTGGAACCATTGACGGGTTATCTGCCTGAGGGCAATCTCATCCCGGGCCACCTCATAGAGGATCTGGGACTCGCTTCGCCCGTGCGTCAGGAGGTCGACGAAGTTGAACACGAACGCGCTCACTCCCTCCTGCCCGATCGCGGTGCCAAGGTGGCGCTCGAGGTCGTCGGAGTTCGCGGAAGTCGAAATCTTCTGGTAGCGAACGGGCGTCGGCCCGTTCAGCTCCTCGAGGTGCATCTCGAGCAGCTCGCGCTCATGGGCGTTGAGGGATTCGTCCTCGCGGTCCGCGTTGCCCCACCAGTCGGGCAGCCGGGCGGCGATCTCGCCGGGGAAGAGGCCGCTGAAGAGCGAGTTGCGTGAGTATGGCGTAGCGGTGGGAAGAACCGCAAAGTAGTGAGTCGTCTCGACGTCGAAGAACGGGGCAAGCAGTGGCTCGAGAACCCGCCACTGGTCGAGGCGAAGGCAGTCGACGACGACGAAGACCGCCGCCCTGTCGCGCTGGAGGATCGGCAGGAGAAACTCACCGACGACGTCGATGGAGAGAGGAGGCCGGTTGCCCTCGAGATTCCTCAGCCAGGCGGGATACTCGGTCTTCATGTACGCGGAAAACTCGCGGTGCATCGCGGGATAAAGCCCGCGAAGCGAGTCGTAGAGCCCCATCTCCCCTGCCGCGGCGAGATCAACATCCCAGCGCATGAGCTCGTCGAACCGGTCGATCCATCCGCGCCAGTCGAGATTCGTGTCGCGCTCGAGTTCGATTGCGCGGAAGCGCTCGACGAACCCGCGGGCGATCGCCTGCTGCCTGATGCGCGGACCCTCGAGAATCTGCGTGATGATGCTGAGCACCTGGCGCGGGTTTATCGGCTTCACCAGGTAGTCGCGGATGTTGGCGCCGATCGCCTCCTTGAGCGTCGCGTCCTCCTCACTCTTCGTCACCATCACGACCGGGAGGTTCGGCGCTATCTCCCGGACGTCGCGATACGTCTCGAGCCCGCGCTTCCCCGGCATCTGCTCGTCGAGAAGCATGATGTCGAAGGGCCTGCGCCTGAGCATCTCCACCGCATCGTCAGCATTGCTCGCCCACTCCACTTCATAGCCCTTGGAGCGCAGGAAGATTCGGTGGGACTCGAGGAGCTCGCCTTCGTCGTCGACCCAGAGGATGGATTTGGGGGTCTGTGCCATTGGTTTCGTGAATGTAGCCGGGTGTCCCGACCATGCCTAGATTGAGAACGTGATCGGGCAGCTACCTCCCTATGCGCTGGCGACCCCAGTTTTCCGCTTTCGCGCTCTTGCATCGCACGCCGGCCGCGCAACCCTCGGCGGCGACCGGGAGATCGCGCTCGCCTGCTTTGCTGTCGCCAGACTCGCCGCCGGGCTCCTGCCACCGGTGATGTTGGCGCCGGGAGACGCGGTGACGCGCGCGAATGCCGCCCGGCACTGGCTTGCCTCACTCACGATGCCGGCATCCCCCCGGGCAGCAGCGGCGGCCACGATAGACGCGATAGCGCGCGGCAATCGAAGGGGCGCGGCAGAATCACTCAGGGTGCTGAGAGATGTCGCAGGTCCCCAGCTCGATTCGCCGTCACTCGCAGAGCTCGAAGATCTCGCGGACGAGCTGCACGGCGGCAGCGGCGAAATGAAGGCGGCCGGCGTCACAGGTTCTCCCTAACAAAGCGAAGAGATGGCTGGTCACAGCAAGTGGAAGCAGATAAAGCACTACAAGGCCGCGGCTGACGCCAAGCGCGGTGCGCACTTCACAAAGCTCATCCGCGAGATAACGATGGCGGCGAAGCTGGGTGGCGGCGATCCCGCCGGGAATCCCCGCCTCCGTACCGCGATCGAGACCGCCAAGGCCGCCTCGATGCCGAAGGACAACATCGAGCGCGCGGTGAAGAAAGGCACCGGTGAGCTCGAGGGCGTCGAATACCAGGAGATCACCTATGAGGGCTACGGCCCCGGCGGCGTGGCGATCCTCATCTTCGCGATGACGGACAACCCCAATCGCACAGTGGCCGAAGTCCGCCACAAGCTTTCGCGCGGCGGCGGCAATCTTGGCGCGGCCAATTCTGTCTCATGGATGTTCGAGAGAAAGGGGGTTCTCTATCTCGAGTCCGAGAAGTATCCGGAAGAAGAAGCGCTCGAAGCAGCGCTCGACGCCGGCGCCGAGGACTTCAGGCTCGAGGACGATCAGTACGAGATCACGACAGATCCGGTGGAGATGCACGCAGTCAGAAGCGCTCTCGAGGCGAAAAACATCGAGGTACGGGAAGCCGAGATCGCGCACATCCCGAAGAACCTCGTGAGCGTGAGCGGGCCAGCCGCCGATTCGCTGGTGAAGCTGCTCGAGGAGCTCGAAGATCTCGACGACGTGCAGAAAGTCGCCGCGAATTGTGAAATAGAAACTTGATAGTTCTCGGGATCGATCCCGGAACCGCGATTACCGGGTACGGCGTGGTAACCGGAGAGCGCATGGCGCAGCCGCGGCTCATCGAGTGCGGCGTAATCCGCACGAAACCACGGGATCCGCTTCCGGCGCGCCTTCAGGAAATTCACGCCGGGATAGTCGAGCTGATCCAGCGCCACCGGCCCGACGCGCTGTCGATCGAGGATGTCTTCTACGCGCGTAACGTTAGAACGACAATCGTGCTCGGCCACGCCCGCGGCGTGATACTTCTTGCCGGCGCGAATGCCGGAATCGCCATCGCAGAATATCCCCCGGCGGAAATAAAAAAAGCGGTGGTCGGAAACGGGGCGGCGACGAAGGAGCAGGTTCAGTTCATGGTGATGCGACTCCTTCGCCTGAAAACACCCCCCCAGCCAGCCGACGCATCTGACGGCGTCGCTGCTGCGATCGCGCACATCCTCGGGGCGAGAGTTCCCACGATCACGCCCGGCTTCGACTCCACCCTCGACTCGACTCTGGAGTCAACGCTCGCTCAATCCGCGCTGCTCAAGTCCGCAGTCCGGAGGCCTGTTAAGTCCGCAGTCCGGACGCCTGATAAGTCCGCAGTCCGGAGTCGAAGTTGATCTCGCGAATCGTCGGTACGCTGGCATCGAAGGACATCGACAGGGTCGACATAATGACGGACGGGGGAGTCGGATACGAGCTCCAGATTCCGCTCGGTGTCTTCGAGACCCTGCCGAAACAGGGAGATCAGATCTCCCTTCACACGTATCTCGTGGTGAAGGAGGATTCATGGCAGCTGTTCGGGTTCTCCAGCGTCTTCGAGCGACGGCTCTTTCAGAAGCTCCTCACTGCAAACGGCGTGGGACCTGCGCTGGCGCTCGGAATGATGTCGGCATTGTCAGCGCAACGGCTCGTGCGCGCGATCCGTGAAAAGGACATCCCGACACTTCAGGGCGTTCCGCGGGTAGGTCGCAAGAAAGCGGAGCGGCTGATCCTCGACCTCGCTGATAAGCTCGACACAATTGGCGGAGACGAGCCAGGCACACCGAAACCCGCAGGTGGCGCGGCGGAAGATGCCCTGCGCGCTCTCGTGTCACTCGGCTACACGAATGCTGATGCTGAAAAAGGCGTTCGCGCCGCGCTCGATGCAGGAGGAAGCGGGCTCTCGGCAGCAGAGCTGATCAGGGCAGCACTGGCAAAGCTCGGCGGTCGCTGAACCGCCTGTCAGCGCCAGTCTGAGAGCTCGAGCGTCGGCACGCGCTTGAACTCGCGCGTGTTGCTCGTTACGAGGACTGCATTTTCGGCAATTGCATGGGCAGCGATCAGCAAGTCGTAAGGGCCGATCACGTTGCCACGATGCTCGAGATAATACCTGACTATCCCATATGCTTCGGCGGCTTTCTCCCCGAAGGGTAGAACCCTGACGGATCCCAGGAAATTCTCGAGCCCCCGGCGGTTGCGCTCACTCCGATTGCCTCTCGCCAGCCCATGGTGAAGCTCGGCGGCGGTAATCGAGGAAACTGCCACACCGGAATCCATCGCCGCGCGAAACCGTGCCGGCACTTGCGGCGAGGATCCCCGCAGGATGTCTATGCAGATGCAGGTATCAATCAGATGCATCCGCCCACGCGTCGAGCTCCGGGCGATCCTGCATCGGGGGCTCATCCCTGTCGGGGAAGTCCGGCGCTGATCCGAACGCCGCGAGAAAACGCTCCCACCTGTCGTCGATGGGAGTAAGGATCACTCTGTTTCCTTCTTTTCTTGCATACACGTGAGTGCCCTCGAAACGAAATTCCTTTGGAATCCGAACAGCCTGGCTGCGCCCATTCATGAACAGGCTCGCCTTCCTGAAATCACCGTCCACCCAATCCTCGCCCGCGTGATATATACCGTAATATAGGTCTCCGCTCAGGGTCACGCAAGTCTTTTCCGTCAGAGTTTCCGCAAGCTGGAACCGCCCGGTAGCTTTAGCCGCACCCATTCATGCAGAGAATGATCAAAACCGCTCACCGCGCCTCGACGTTCAACGAATCCGTCATCCGCGAGATGACTCGCGTCGCCAATCAGCATGGCGCGATAAACCTCGCCCAGGGATTCCCCGATTTCCCGATGCCCGACCCGATGAAGGACGCTGCGTGCGCGGCGATTCACGGCGACATAAACCAGTACGCGATAACGTGGGGAACTCCGGCGCTGCGGCTGGCCATCGCCGAGAAGTACCGGCGGTGGTACGAGATGGATGTGGATCCCGACCGCGAGATCACGGTAACGTGCGGGGCGACCGAGGCGATGGCGGCGGTATTCCTCGCGCTCGTCGACCCGGGCGACGAGGTGGTGATCTTCGAGCCATTCTATGAGAACTACGGACCCGACGCGATTCTCGCCGGGGCAAAGCCGGTATTCGTTCCACTCGAGGGCCTCGACTGGAAGCTCGATCCCGACAAGCTGCGCGCCGCATTCACCGATAAGACCCGCGCGATCGTAGTGAACACGCCGCACAATCCGACTGGCCGGGTCTTCACACGCGAAGAGATCTCACTGATCGCCGAGCTCTGCCAGCAGCACGATGTGATTGCGATAACCGACGAGATCTACGAGCACATCCGCTATGCCGGGGGTCATCACGTCCTGGCTACCTGGCCAGGAATGCGCGAGCGCACCGTGACCATCTCCGGACTCTCGAAAACTTTCAGCTGCACCGGATGGAGGCTCGGTTACGCTGTCGCTCCGTTCGAGATGACGTCGCCGATCAGGAAAGTGCACGACTTCCTCACCGTGGGTGCGCCAGCACCGCTCCAGACGGCCGGAGCCATCGGGATGGCATTCGGACCAGACTACTACAATCACATGGCCCTGGAATATCGCGAGCGCCGCGACCTGATGGTGAGCTCTCTGACTGAAGCCGGTTTCAGGTTCTCCGCACCCGAAGGCGCCTACTACATTCTCGCCGACTTCACCGGGATCAGCGATCTCCGCGGAGCGGAGTTCGCGATGTGGCTTGCGAAGGAAATCGGTGTTGCGACAGTCCCCGGCACCAGCTTCTATCACGAACCGTCGATGGGTGACACGGTGACCCGCTTCGCGTTCTGCAAGAAGCCCGAAACACTAGAGAAAGCCGGTGAGCGCCTCGCGAATCTCGCCGCGCGGGTTTGATCGCCGGCAGCCACTCACCCGCCGCCAGATGACGGAGCCAAACTCTCCTCCCGCCCGCACGGGCCGCGGACTCTCGCGAGTCGAGAGCTTCAACGTGCGACTCGTCGAGCTCTGGCACACGGTTCCCGCGCTTTCCTCGATCAGCATCTGGCTCGTACGCAATGTCGGGCGCCGCCAGTTCGAGCTCGTGCTCGGCAACCTCCTCCGGGAACACAACTTCGAGCGCCTGCGCGACGCCGACTACGACAACAGCATTCTCGTCTGCGCTAACCACCGCTCATATATAGACAACTTCGCGATCGCCATCCGCTCGATGAAACACATTCCGCGCGACGTACGACTTGTCGCGCCGGCGCGCACAGAGGGACTCTTTGACAAGCCGTGGGGAATCTTCCTGAATTTTTTCCTCACGTTCATGAACATGTATCCGCCGGTCGTGCGAAGCTCGCGTGGGGCGATGTGGGGAAAGCGCGTCATACAGCTCATCACCGATCTTCTCCTCAGGGGGCGCATTGCAGTTTTCATTCATCCCGAGGGCGGGCGGAACAAGGGAAGCGACCCCTACGACCTGATGCCCGCAAAGCCGGGGCTCGGGAAGATCATCCATCAATCGAAGGCGAGGGTTTTCCCTGTTTTTCTCCAGGGGTTTCCCCCCTCTCCGAAAGCGTTCATCAGCGCGAATTACAGGAAAAGTGCTTCGACGGCGCCGATGGTTCACGCGGTGATGGGTGAGCCGCTCGACTTCTCGGCGGAACGGGCCCTGCCTGCATCGCCTGAGGTTTATCGCGCGATCGGGCGACGGCTCATGTCGGCCATACTGGCGGCTTCGGTAGAGGAGAGAGAGATCCGGCTTCGCGAAACGGCGAAAACGCCGTAGGGCCGTAAGGTGCTTAGCGAAGCCCGCGCCGTTGAAGCCGTCATGTGCTTAGCGACGCCTCCACTATCGGCTGAGAAGAAAGTCGCGAAAGCCGTTCTGCTTCGCCCATTCGCGCGATTCCCTCCTCAACACTCACCTTCGGCTCGTACCCGAGCATTGCCCGGGCCTTGTCGATGCGACTGTAATGGTCGGTCGTAAGCTCGGTGATCAGATACCTCGATACCGGGAAGTGCAGCGACCCCCCGCTCATGCGGCCGAGCATGTCGCATACGCGCGCGGCGGCAGCCGCTGGCCGGGCCGGAATTTTCCCACGCACCGGATCGAGGCCCAGTGCGCGCGCGAGGTCGCGCACCCACTCCCAGAGCAGGACAGGACTGCCGCTGTGAATGAAAAAAGCCTGTCCGCCGACTGCGGCATCCGCCTCGACGGCGCGCCATGCCGCGATGTGAGCGCTGACGCAGTCATCCATGTAGGTCATTCCGACGCGGTTTGTACCGCTTCCGATCTGATACAGGGTTCGACGGCGTGAAAGCTTTCTCAGCCCTCCCACCCAGTGGCTGGGGCCGGGTCCCCAGATCATGTGGGGCCTGATGCAGACTGTCCTCAGTGCTGCCGTGTTCGATTCCCTCACGATCTTCTCGGCGGCTGCCTTCGACTCGGAATAGGGGGACTCGAACCTCGTCGAGTAGGGATGAGTCTCATCGACGCCGAAGTGGCCGGAGCCGTCGGCGATAACCGACGGAGTGCTGGTGAACACGAGCGTTTTCACGCCGTTGCGCCTGCACGCCTCGATGATGTTTCGCGTTCCTCCGACGTTCACCTGCATGTACCGATCGCGGTCGCCGAAGTGCCCGACCATTCCCCCGACATGGAAGACTGTATCGACTCCTCGCGTGACATCCGTGAGCCGCTCGGCATCCTCGAGCTCGCCAGTTAGCCATTCGATTCCGGCTTTCGGCCCGACACCGTGCCGGCTCAGCCCGAATACCCGCGCACCCTCCGCCACCAGGCGCGAAGCGAGCGCCGAACCGACGAAGCCGCTGGCCCCTGTTACGAGAACCTGCCGCCCCCCGAACGTCATGACCCGCTGCGCTCCCCGAGTTCGCGCGCGATGACGACAGTCCGATACACGGCTGTCCCGAGCGCCCCCGCCGCGATTGCAGCAACGGCGAGAGCGATCGGATATCCCGGGCTCCATCCTCCCCAGGCAGCGATCGGAGCATCGAATATTCCAGCGAGGCCGAGCAGCACGAGTCGCTCTGCGCGCTGCATTATTCCACCGCGACAGTCGATCCCGAGACCTTCACCACGGGCGCGCGCGTAGCTCACCAGCATCGAGGCGCCCAGCGCTAGCGCGGCGGTTGCGGCGGCCCATGGAGTCCCGACGAAGAACGCGACGAGCCCGACGAATGCGAACGTCTCCGCGAACCTGTCGAGTGTCGAATCGAGAAACGCCCCGCGCTCCGTTGCAATACCTCTCGCGCGGGCTATCCTGCCGTCGAAGATATCGGCCGCGCCGCCGAAAAGCACAAGCCATCCACCGAGTGCGAGCTCGCCAAATGCGAAAGCGACCCCTGCGCCTGCACCGAACGCCGCACCGGCCACGTTCAGCGCGTCAGGCGAAACTCCCGCACGCACCATTCCCGACTCGAGTGGGCGAATCAACCACATCAGCCAGTCGCGCACCCAGTAGCCGAGCAGGATGGTAGTTGGCCGTCGCGCAACGTCGGCGTCGATGGCTCGTCCGCGGGAGACGAAGCCGTACACCGGCATCGTGATGAGCAGGACTGCGACAAGCGCGAGCGCGACCGTCTCAACGGGACTCATCGCCTTGTTTCCCACCGTGACCGTTCACGAAAGAACAGGAAGATCTTCGGCCAGAGGAAGATGAACGGATACTTTTTCTCCCGCTCGGTGAGCTCGACGTTGACATCGTTGTGGCGCGTGATCTTCTGGACTATGTAGTCGAGCCATCCATCGTACTGCACGACCGCCTTCCCCCACCTCAGTGTCCCGCGCGCCTTTGAAACCTTGAAGTAGCGGTCCCAGCGACGGCGCATGCGCGGAGTCGGGGGAACGACCTGGCGGTACACGCTGCCGTCATGCTCGAGCACGCCGGTCGTCACGAGGTTGTCGAGCAACGCACCGTAAACCTCGAGCAGGAAGTCGTGCTGCGCGCGAAGCAGGTCGGTGGCGCGCTCCCCTCCCTCAGGTCGAATCTCTCCCGCGAACGAAGTCTCGAGGAGAGTCCGGCAGTAGGTGCCGACGTCGAACGTCGCGGGCAGGTAGCACCTTCCCCACTCGAATGTGCCTGCGCGTATCTCCACCAGGGAGTCGCGCACGGCGGCGGCGCTTGCCGCATCCCGCGTCCAGAGAAGCTGCAGCTGCTGGAAGAGCCGGCCTATCACGAAATGGTCGGATGCCTCGAGCCGCGCTGCCTGCCGCAGCTCGCGCACCGTGAGGACACAGCACTTGTTTCGGCGACCACCGTCAGGAACCGGGGGCAGCGCGTGTACGTTCGGCGCAAGGACCCGCGCGAGTCCCGTTGCGGTTCGCGCGCTCACACGCAGCTGGACCGACTGCGTGACGGCATCGTACGCGGCCCGGTAGCTGTCGACGATTACAAAGAAGTCGTAGGCGCTGTCAGCCCGGGCATCCCCACGGGCGCGCGATCCATAGTGAATGACCGCCATCGCGGCAGGGCCGAACATTTCGGCGAGCTCGTCCGCCATCCGCATGGCGTCCGGCCCCGGCTCGTCGTCGAGACCTGAGGCGAGCTGATTCCGGAAATCTGTGTCCGGCTGAACGGCGGTTTCCACTGGAGCAAGATTCGCCAGCATTCGCGCATGCGCAAGCCGCGGGATTCTCTCCTTTCGCATATCGCGCTTTTGCCCCATCGTTCCGGCGGACGTCACGGCCTGCCTGGCCGATGCCGGCGCCACGCTTCGGGATATATTTGGTAGATGACCCGCGCTGAGATCACGACCCCGGAAATTCTCGATGACGAGTCTGTCGTCGAGCTGTCGCTCCGACCCCAACGCCTTGCCGAGTTCATCGGGCAGCCGAAGGTGAAGGAGAGCATGCGCATCTACATAGATGCCGCCCTTTCCCGTCGCGATCCGCTCGATCACACTCTCTTCTTCGGACCGGCCGGGCTTGGAAAGACGACACTGGCCGAGCTCATCGCGCGAGAGATGGGCGTGAATATCCGCACGACATCGGGCCCTGCTCTCGAGAAACCAGGCGACCTCGTCGGGACGCTCACGAACCTTCGCGAAGGCGACATTCTCTTCATCGATGAGATCCACCGCCTCCGCCCCGTGATAGAGGAATTCCTCTACCCGGCGATGGAGGACTACCGAATCGATATCAGGCTGTCGGAGGGACCGAAGGCGCAGACGATCACCATGCCGATCGAGAAGTTCACTCTTGTCGGCGCCACCACGCGGCTCGGGATGCTGACACCTCCCATGCGGGCCCGCTTCGGAATCGAGCAGAGGCTCAACTTCTACCCGGCGAGCGACCTCGAGACGATCGTCAGGCGAACCGCGGAAGTGATAAAAGTCGACATCGACGACGGCGGGGCTGAAGAGATTGCCTGCCGCTCGCGGGGAACCCCTCGTGTCGCGAACCGGCTGCTTCGCCGCATCAGGGATTACGCGCAGGTAAAATCGGGCGGGCGCATCACGCGCGACATCGCCAAGGATGCGCTTCAGCTCCTGGATGTCGACCAGTTCGGGCTCGACGACATGGACAGCCGTATTCTCAAGACTATAATCGAGAAGTTCGACGGCGGGCCGGTGGGCGTCTCCACAATAGCCGCGGCGGTTGGCGAGGACGCGGGCACGATCGAGGAGGTCTACGAGCCATTCCTCGTGCAGAACGGATTCCTCCAGCGCACTCCGCGCGGCCGCATGGCGACGGCGCAGGCATACAGGCATTTCGGGTTCACGATGCCCGGCGGAAACCCGGCACATCCTTCACTGTTTCAGGCCTGACAGGATTTCGCCAGCGGCCTGCCGCGACTACCCGGGTGATGACTGATGGAAGGCTCACGAGCGATTACGATTTCGATCTTCCGCCGGACCGGATAGCGCAGAATCCCGCCGGCCGGCGGGACGAGAGCCGGCTCATGGTCGTGAACCGCGAATCGGGGGAGATCGGGCACCTGAAGTTCCGCGACATAGTCTCCATGATTCCTCCGGGAGACGTCATAGTGGTGAATACGACGCGGGTGTTCCGCGCCAGGCTCCTCGGAACGCGCGATTCGGGAGCGCCTGCCGAGCTTCTACTGCTGAAGCATCTCGGGGATGACAGGTACGAGGCGATGGTGCACCCTGGCGGAAAGCTCAAGCCGGGCCGGCGCGTGTTCATAAGTCCGGATCTCGAGGTCGAGATCCTCGAGACCACCGAGCGCCGCACCCGAATCGTTCGACTCGTGTCGCCCTTGCCCCTCGAGGATGCGATCGCGCGCTTCGGTCATGTGCCTCTTCCGCCATACATATCGCGCGGGGACGAGCCCGCGGATGAAGAGAGATACCAGACTGTCTACGCCCGCGAACCTGGCTCCGTGGCGGCGCCCACCGCGGGGCTGCACTTCACTGCCGGTCTCCTCGAGTCGCTGGCATCCCGAAATGTCGACCGCGCCGATGTCGTTCTCCACGTTGGAGCCGGCACGTTCAAGCCGGTGGAGGTCGAGGATCCGGCGCAGCATGTGATGCACGAGGAGTCATACTGGCTGCCTGGCGAAGCGGCGTCGACTCTCAACTCCGTTCGCGCCCGCGGCGGCAAGGTCTGGGCTGTCGGGACAACCTCCGTCCGTACGCTCGAGAGCGCGCTTCCGCCCGACGGTGTCTTTGTCGAGCGAGCCGGAGATACGAGGATCTTCATCCGTCCTCCCTGGCAGTTTCGCGCGGTGGACCATCTCATCACGAACTTCCATCTTCCCCGGTCGACCCTGCTCATGCTCGTGGCCGCGTTTGCAGGATACGAGCTGACGATGAGGGCGTATGCCGAAGCGAAAGCTGCCGGATACAGGTTCTATTCGTACGGAGACGCGATGGTGATCATCTAGTTTACTGGCCTCATGTATTTCTCCTTTTCGATAGAAGCCGAATCCGGTGCGGCGAGGGCCGGGACTTTCACGACCCCTCACGGACCTGTGGAGACGCCCGCGTTCATGCCGGTGGGAACGCTCGCAACGGTGAAGTCCCTCGATCCGGAGGACCTCACGGCGATGGGCGCGTCGATGATCCTCTCCAACGCATATCACCTTCACCTCAGGCCGGGTGATGAGCTGGTGAAGGAGCTCGGGGGACTTCATCGCTTCATGGCCTGGGACGGCCCGATCCTCACGGATTCGGGAGGGTTTCAGGTCTTCTCGCTCGCCAAGCTCCGCAAGGTCAGCGAGGAGGGTGTCGAGTTTCAGAGCCACATCGACGGTTCAAGCCGCTTCTTCACTCCCGAAAGCGTCATGCAGATCGAGCGCAACCTCGGCGCCGACGTGATAATGCAGTTCGATCATGTCATCCCCGGGCAGTCTGACGCGGCGTCAGCCAGGGATGCGAGCGAGCGGAGCCTTCGCTGGCTCCGCCGGTGCCTCGACGCGTTCACCGGCAGCGGCTCGAGCCAGGCGCTGTTCCCGATCGTGCAGGGCGGGATTCACAGCCAGCTGAGGCAGGAGGCGGCGACGGCTATCGGGTCGATGCACGACTGGGCGGGATTCGGGATCGGCGGGCTCTCGGTAGGCGAGGCGAAGCCCGCGATGTACGAGATGCTGGAGGTGGTCGACGAAGCACTCGCTCGCAATCGCCCGCGCTACCTCATGGGGGTCGGGTTTCCCGAGGACATAGTCGAGGCGGTTCTCCGCGGCGTCGACCTGTTCGACTGCGTGGCGCCGACCCGCATGGGCCGCAACGGAACCGCCTTCACAAGTGGCGGCCGGATCAACATCAAGCGCGCGGAATTCAGGAACGACGCCCGCCCCCTGGACGAGGAGTGCGCCTGCTCCGCCTGCAGGCGTTTCTCGCGGGCGTACCTACGGCATCTTTTCACCTCTGACGAGATCCTCGGGCTGCGCCTCCTGTCGCTGCACAATGTACATTTCCTGCTCGCGCTGGCCCGCTCCGCGCGCGCGGCAATCGTGGCCGGGACACTCGCAACGTGGAGCAGTGACTGGCTGACCACATACCACTCCCGCAACGCCTAGGTCCATGACCCCCGTTTATCCCGCTCTACTTCTGCTTCAGCTCGCGAGCAACCCTCTGCTCGGTCCGATTTTCATGTATGGCGCCATCTTCGCCATCTTCTATTTCATCCTCATCCGGCCGGGCCAGAGACAGCGGAAGGCGCAGGAGGCGATGATCAAGCAGGTGAAGCGGGGCGACGAGATCGTCACTGCCGGCGGGATCGTTGGAGAGGTGATTCACATCAAGGAAGCGACTTCGGAAAAATCCGACACGCGCATCCCGAACGAGGATCGGCTCACGATCAAGAGCGGTGAATCGCGTCTCGTGATCGAGCGGGGCCGAATCGCGCGCGTGAGCCGCGTTGCCGGCGCGCCCGCCTCGGAAGGGTGAAGATCCTCGACATCCGGGTCCTTGGCGACCCGGCGCTCAGAAAGGACACTACGCCGGTCGCCGAAATCACCGATGAACTCCGGACGTTCATCGGCGAGATGTTCGACACGATGTATGCTGCCGAAGGCATCGGCCTCGCCGCGCCCCAGGTTGGACGGAGCGAGCGCATCGCGGTCGTCGACGTCGAAGGCGCCAAATACGCGCTGATAAATCCCGAGATCATCGACGACGAAGGAACTGCGCGAGCCGAAGAAGGCTGCCTCTCGATCCCCGACGTATATGGCGATGTTACCCGCGCCAACCGGGTGACGGTGCGGGCGACGAACGAGCTCGGCGAAACCTACGAAGTAACGGCCGATGAGCTGCTTGGCCGCTGCCTCCAGCACGAGATAGATCATCTTCACGGCAAGCTCTTCATCGACTACCTGAGCGTGTTGAAGCGACGGGCGGTGATGTCGGACTGGGAAAGACGGAAGGGTGATTATCCGGGATTCATCCGGCGCGTAGCCGCCGAGAAGAAAGGCCCTCACCACAGCGAAGGCGAGCTGTAGATGCGCGTCCTCTTCTGGGGGACGCCCGAGTTCGCCGCCGCTCCCCTGCGGGCACTGCTCGGCGAGGGATTCGAAGTTGTCGGCGTAGTGACCCAGCCCGACAAGCCGCAGGGAAGATCGCGCGCGCTCGCCGCGCCGCCGGTGAAGCAGATCGCGCTGGAGGAGCAGCTTCCCTGCTTCCAGCCCGCGAGCCCGAAGGATCCCGAGTTCATCGGGATGATCGAATTGATGAAGCCCGACATCTCAATCGTCGTCGCATACGGACACATCATGCCGAAGGCGATGATAGACCTGCCGCGGCTCGGGACACTCAACATCCACGCATCCCTGCTCCCGCTCCTGCGCGGGGCGGCGCCGATTCAGGCAGCGATCAGGCAGGGATTCACGCAGACCGGCGTCACGATAATGCGGATGATTCCGGCTCTCGACGCGGGACCGATCATGCTTACCGCCACGGTACCGATCCTCGACGACGAGACGTACGGCGAGCTCCAGATGAGACTCTCCGAGCTGGGAGCGCTGACTCTTGTCGAAGCTCTCGCGCTGATCTCGGTCGGCGAAGCTACCGAAACACCGCAGGATTCCTCGCTCGCCACTTATGCGCCGAAGGTTACGCGGGAGGATGCGCGGGTCGACTGGACTCTCAGTGCGGCGGAAGTCTCACGGATCATCAGGGCGTACGACCCCAAGCCGGGCGCCTTCACGACGCTTGGCGGCCTCGACCTAAAGCTTTTCGGCGCGCGTCCCGAGCACGGCGAGCACGGCGAGCCGGGCGCGGCCGAGCCGGGCCGGGTGGTGGGCGTCCGGCAGGGACTGATGGTCGCCTGCGGGGACGGGCTCCTCTCGGTTCGCGACGTGAAGCCCGCGGGCAAGGGCCGCATGACCGGCGGTGAATGGTCGCGCGGACGGGGCATCACGACCGGGGATACCCTGGGCACATGAGGGATCGCCGCGTGCTGCGCGACTTCCCCGTCGTTCACGCGGTCACCGATTCGAGAGCGGTGCTCCAGAAGGATTTTGTGTCGCGCGCCGCGTCAATTATGCGCGCTCTAGGTCCGCGGGGCGCTGTGCACCTAAGGTCTTCCCGGCTCGATGGGAAACGGTTCCACGACATCGCCCGGGAGCTTGCGGTGATGCAGGAGGAATCGGGATGCTGGCTGATCGTCAACGATCGGGTCGACGTCGCCCGCTCTGTCGGCGCGTGGGGCGCCCAGCTCGCCTCCCACTCGCTCGAGGTTGCCGACGCACTTCTCGTTTCCGGCGACATGCCGGTGGGGACGAGCATCCACAGCGTGGAGGAAGCGCTGGAGGCAGAAGCTGCAGGTGCCGCGTGGTGCGTTGCCGGGACCGTCTTCGAGACTCCGAGCCATGGCGGCCGCGAACCTGCGCGGATCGAGTTCATCGAGCGGGTTGCATCAGCGGTCAGCCTTCCGGTAATCGCCATCGGCGGGGTCAAGCCGGAGGATGTGCCGTCGCTCCTCCGCGCGGGCGCGCATGGAGTGGCAACGATTCGCGGAGCCGACTGGGACAGGTCTCAGAAGGTCCTTCAGGGCAGCTCGGATGAGGTGGGAACGCGCCTCTCACCCGCTGCCGCAACAGCGTTTCCGGAGCCCGTCACGCGCTATATTTCAGCTTATGATTCAGAGTCCGGAAGCGAGCGGAATGATAACGCTGACGGTCAACGGCGCTCCCCGGGAGCTGGCGCGGAATAGCACTATTGCGAGCCTCCTCGGCTCGCTCGAGATCGACCCCCGGCTGGTCGTCGTCGAGCACAACCGGTCGATCCTCCGCGACCGTGACGAGTATCCCGGCCGCGGACTCAGCAATGGCGACGTAGTCGAGATTGTTCATTTCGTCGGGGGTGGCTGATGGGGGTCGCCGTCGAACCCGGGCTCGACTTTGCGCCGCTGGTGATCGGCGACCGCGAGTTTCGCTCGCGCCTGATGGTCGGAACCGGGAAATATTCGTCCAGCGCGGAGATGATGCGCGCGATCGATGCATCGGGCGCCGAAGTCGTGACCGTCGCGGTGCGCCGCGTTGACCTCGACCGCGCGAGGGAGGAGAGCATCCTTCATCACCTCGACCCGTCCAGATTTTTCCTCCTCTCGAATACGGCCGGGTGTTACACGGCTGACGAGGCGATTCGCTACGCGCGTCTTGCCCGTGCTGCCGGGTTCAACGAATGGGTGAAGCTCGAGGTGATCGGCGACGAGGAAACTCTCCTTCCGGACACTGCGGGGTTGCTCGAGGCGACAGGGACGCTCGTAGCTGAGGGTTTCAAGGTGATGGCATATACGAACGACGACCTGATCACTGCACTTCGGCTCGAGGAAGCCGGCGCGGTCGCCGTAATGCCCCTCGCATCGCCGATCGGGTCCGGCCTCGGCATGCTCAATCCTCATGCGATAAGGACAATCAAGAAGCGGCTCAGCGTACCGGTCATCGTGGATGCAGGCGTCGGCACTGCGTCCGATGCATGCATCGTCATGGAGCAGGGCGTTGACGGCATTCTCATGAATACTGGCATCGCTGCTGCCTCGGACCCTGTCAGGATGGCTACGGCCATGCGCCTGGCTGTCGATGCGGGGCGGCATGCGTACCTGGCGGGAAGGATGCCGAGGCGCGAGGTCGCAGTGCCTTCGTCCCCGGTTGAAGGCATGCTCGAGTCATGAACTCGCACGACGGAGGGGTTCAGGTTGTCGTTGGCGGGGTCACTCAGGCGCGTGTAGCTGCCGCGGGGATCTGCGCGGACCTCCGCTCGGGCGAGATGCTCGACAGCTCGTTCGAGCGACGGACATCAGGGCTCGACGCACGAGATCGGCGATGGCTGCGCGAGCTCGTTTATGGAATGCTGCGCCAGCGGGGCGTAATCGACGCGATCCTCGAGGAGCGCGTCCGCGGCGGGTTGAGCCGGGTCGACGACGATCTCGTCGATCTCATGCGCCTCGGCGTCTACCAGCTGATCAACATGGGCAGCGTGCCGGCGTATGCGGCGATCGCGCAGACTGTGGAGCTCGCGAAGGTGAGACACGGGATCGGAGCGAGCAAGCTCGTCAACGCCGTGCTGCGCCGGATAGACAGGGAGCGCGGAGATCTTTTCGTTCCTGCACCAGAGGACAGCCTGGACGCTCTCGCGCAGAAGTACTCGCACCCGCGATGGCTCGTGGGCCGCTGGCTGTCGCGCTGGGGCGAGGAGGAAACCGCGATCCTGCTGATGAAGAACAACGCCGAGGCGCCAGTGGTGCTGAGGCCATACGGCATAGTTCGCGAGCAACTCGAGGCGATGCTCGAGGCATCGGGCGTAGATGTCGAGGACGCGCCGCTGGCGCGTGACAGCATCCAGATCTCGGGCGGGATTTCACTGACCGAGCTTGGCGCCTTCAAGCACGGCCTGTTCTTCGTTCAGGATCCGGGCTCCACGCTCGTCACTCAGTACGCGGCGATTCCGCCGGAAGCACTCGTGGCGGATTTATGCGCCGCCCCAGGCGGCAAGTCGCTCGAGCTCACCCGCAATGCGCGTCTTGTGATTGCGTCTGACTGGTCGCCACAGCGCCTCGTCAGGCTGCTCGAGAACCGTGCGCGTCTCGAAGCGGAGAATCTTCTCGTTGCCGTTGCAGATGCGCGAAGCCCGGCGATACGCGACGCCGATGCAGTGTTGATCGACGTGCCATGCACCGGCACCGGAACCTTCCGCCGGCACCCCGACGCCAGGTGGAGACTCAGGATTTCCGACATCCCTGTGATGGCTTCGCTTCAGGCATCGATTCTTCGCGAAGCGGCGAAGGTTGTGAGGCCGGGTGGCCTGCTCATCTACAGCACCTGCTCGCTCGAGCCCGAGGAGAACGATGCGCAGGTCGAGGATTTCGTGGCACGCAATCCGGGCTGGGCGCTCGAGCCGCCGCCCCAGGGCACAGTCCCCGCGGAGACGATCGATCGCGGATTTCTTCGCGTCCTACCGCAGGTCCACGGCAGCGACGGCGCGTTCGCTGCCCGCCTTCGCAGGAGCCAGTAGGTGAAAGCTCGCGCGCTTTCGCGGCGCGCGTTTCCATATTTCCTTGTCTCGGTTGGCGGATTCCTGATAGCCTACCTGCTGCTGTTTTTCTTTGCGTTCCCGGCCGACGTGCTGCCCGACGACGGCCGCGTTCCGCGGGTTGTTGGGAAGACGTGGAGCGAGGCAGTAGCCCTTCTCGACGAGGCAGGGTTCAGCGCCCTCAGGGGACAGACAAGATTCCACAAGACGACACCTGCGGATGTCGTTCTCGAGCAGGATCCTCCGGCGGGGAGTCTTCAGAAGCGCGGCGCGGAAGTCACGCTGGCGGTGAGCGGTGGCCAGAGAACTGCAACAGTACCTGAGGTGACGGGCAGCTCGCAACAACAGGCGCGCATCGCGATCGAGACCGCCGGATTCCAGTTCGGCAGCGTCTCGCAGGAGATGAGCACCGAGCCACGCGGTGCAGTGATCTCGAGCGACCCCGAGCCGGGGACGACGCTCGAGTTGCCTGCCACTGTCAGCATCACGCTCAGCCAGGGGCCGGCGACAGTGCAGATTCCCGACCTGACCGGAAGGACGCTCGCCGACGCACGCTCGACGATCGAGCAGCTCGGACTGCGGCTCGGCGGCACGAGCACCGACACCAGTTCCTTTCTGCCGGAAAACACGGTTCTTGGCCAGGTGCCGTCATCGGGCGCGACAGTCTCATCGGGCGCGAGCGTGAGCCTCCGGATTTCACGGTTCCCTCCCCCTCAGCCAGTTCAAGTGGCGCCACCACCTGCGGCGCCGGTCCTCCCTGTCGACTCAATCCGGCGGCAGCCCTCATGAAAGCCCGCATCGCACCGTCAATTCTGAGCGCCGACTTCGGCAGGATTGCGGAAGAGATCGCAATGTGCCAGGAAGGGGGCGCAGACCTCATTCATCTCGATGTGATGGACGGACATTTCGTTCCCAACATCACGTTCGGCGAGAAGGTGATTCGAACAGCGCAGAAGGCGACACCGCTTCCGCTCGACGTTCACCTGATGGTCGAGAAACCCGAGCGCTATCTCGAGAGTTTCGCCGCTGCCGGAGCCACCGGGCTCACGATTCACGTCGAGGCGACTCCGCATCTTCAGCGGCATCTTGCGAAGATCCGCGAGCTCGGTTGCCTTGCCGGCGCGGCTCTCAACCCCGCGACGTCGCTCGTCGCGGTCCGGGAAGCACTCGGCGATCTCGACCTGCTGCTTGTGATGACGGTCAACCCCGGTTTCGGCGGACAGGAGTTCATTCCCTCTTCTATCGACAAAGTTGCGCGCGCCCGCCAGATGCTGGACGAGCTTGGAAGCGGCGCAGCGCTCGAGGTGGACGGGGGAATCTCGCGCGAGACAATAAAGCAGGTGTGGCGGGCGGGAGCTGATACCTTCGTCGCCGGCAACGCGGTCTTCACTGCCGGCGACCCGAGGGCTGAGATCGCCGCGCTTCGGCGCGAGTGCCTGGAGCTGGCATGAGCGGCCGAAGGCAGCTTGCGGTCGCGCTCCTGCTTCTCGCCGCTGTCGCGGCGGTATACGGCGCGCTCAGGACGCTGGTGGGAAACGAAATCTCGCCAGTCGGAGTCGGAGCCACCGCGCCTGATTTTACCGCCGTGACGCTCGACGAGCCGCCGGTGGAGAAGACGCTTGCCGACTATCGCGGGAGTGTTGTGCTGCTCAACCTGTGGGCGACGTGGTGCGCACCATGCCGCGTCGAGATGCCGAGCATCGAGCAGCTGCACCGGGCTTATGCGCAGCAGGGTCTCAAGGTCGTCGCCGTGAGCGTAGACGATCCCGGAATGGCTCCGACAATCCGCAGCTTCGCCACGGAATTCGGCCTGACGTTCGAGATTCTCCACGATCCCGGGGGCCAGATGGGAAAAGTCGCTCGTGACTACCAGACATCGGGCTATCCTGAGACCGTGATAATCGGCCGCGACGGCGTGATACGCCGGAAGCATCTCGGGGCCCACGACTGGAATTCCGCTGAGAACCGGGCGCTGATCGAGCGGCTTCTGGCCCAGGGAGCGGGCTGAACATGCCGACGATTCTCGGGATCGAGACATCGTGCGACGAGACTTCTGCCGCAGTGCTCGAGGGAAGCGGCGACGATGTCACTCTGAAGTCGCTCGTCATCCTTTCGCAGGATGTCCACAAGGTTTTCGGCGGAGTAGTTCCGGAGATTGCGTCCCGCGCGCACCTGACGAGCATCGCGCCGGTCGTGTTGCGGGCGCTCGATGATGCGAAGCTTTCACTGCCGGCACTCGACGCGATAGCTGTAACGTCGGCGCCGGGACTCATCGGCGCCCTGCTCGTCGGTGTATGCTACGGGAAATCGCTGGCCTTCGCGCAAGGTATTCCGGTGGTCGGGGTGCATCACATGGAAGGACACCTTTTCGCCACGTCACTCGACCACCCTGATGCGGTTCCGCCATTCACCGCGCTACTCGTTTCGGGGGGCCACACTCTTCTTCTCGATGTTGAAGAGTGGGGCCGATACCGCCTCCTTGGAGCAACGCGCGACGACGCGGCGGGGGAGGCCTTCGACAAGGTGGCGAAGCTCCTTGGGCTGCCATATCCCGGCGGACGACACGTGGAGGCGCTGGCGCTCGAGGGTGATCCAGCGCGCTTCAGGTTCACGAAGCCGATGGTGCGCGGTAACGATTCACCCGGTGACGACGACTATTATCAGTTCTCCTTCAGCGGCCTCAAAACCGCCGTGCTGAACGCGGTACGGGCAAGTGACGACATCGAGCGGGACAAGGCGGACATCGCCCGCGGATTTCAGGACGCGGTCATTGGATCGCTCGTCGAGAAGACGAGGCGTGCAGCTGCCGCATTCGCCCGCGAGAAGATAGTGCTCGGCGGCGGAGTCGCGTGCAACAGGACTCTGGCCGAGGCGATGCGCGCGCGGGGAATCGTGTCTGCGGTGTATGCTCCGGCGCCAAGGCTCGCGACAGACAATGCCGCGATGATCGCCCGTGCAGGACTTTTTCGTTTCGAGAGGGGAGAGCGCTCCGGGCTCGACCTCAATGCTTTCGCGAGCCAGCCGATTCCCGGCCTGGTCGCGGCCTGACCTCATCGACAATACGATGCCACTCATCTTCGCGCAGATAGTCCACCATCCGGTTTCCTACGAGCTGGGCCCGCTGCAGTTCACGGGATTCGGTTTCGCGATGCTCCTCACCTTCGTGATCGGGCAGATCATCACGCAGAACGAGATGGAGCGGCGAGGACAGGATGGGGACGCGGCCGGCGACATGGTTTTCGCAGCGGTGATCGGAGGCCTCCTTGGGGCCAAGATCTACTACGCCATCCTGACGCAGGATATGTCGTCGTTGTGGAGCCGCGCCGGCTTCGTGTTCTGGGGCGGACTCATAGGTGGAATAATCGCCGTGACGTTCGTGCTGATGCGCAAGCGCCTCGGCGTCGCGCGGGTAAGTGATTCTGTGGCGGTTGCGCTGCCTGCCGCCTATGCAGTTGGCAGAACGGGATGCTGGGCGGTCGGCGACGACTACGGCCGCCCGTGGAACGGTCCGCTCGCTACTGTGTTCCCCGAAGGCGCCCCGCCATCGACAGTCGGCAACATGTCGAGCATGTTCGGCGTTCGCTTTCCCGAGGGTATGTCGCCGAGCGAAGTCGTGGCGGTTCATCCGACCCAGCTTTACGAGGTGGCGATGGGCACCGTGATGTTCTTCATCATATGGAAGCTGCGTCACCGCGTGCACGGGCCCGGATGGCTGTTCGGAGCATACTGTCTCCTTGCCGGTATCGAGCGGTTCATCGTCGAGATCTTCCGCGCGAAGGACGACAGGTTCTTTGCGATGGGACTGACCGCGGCGCAGGTGATCGCCATCGGCTTCGCGCTCTTCGGCGCTGTCTGGATGTACACGAGATGGTACGAGAAGCCGGGCTCGCCATCGCGCCAGTCGCCACGACCCGCATAGTCGGTAGCGGCCAGCATTCAGCTGATCGTGCGCCGGCCGCGGCAGTATCACGTATCGCAGTTGTGAAAGCGGGAGTCTGAGCCGTCGCGGGAGTCCTTGACCGTGCAGGATGAGGTCGGGTGTCGTTCAGGCGCTCGAGTCTGCGGCCCGGGACTTTGCCTGCATGATCCGCGGGCGGGGCACGAACGTCTTCACGATCATGAACAGAAACAGGACGAGGAGCACCAGCTGTGGCACCACGGTCTCGAGACTCGGGAAGACTCCCATCCAGGGAACGCTTGGCAGGCCATTGGCGAGGGTTATGCCAACGGCGTCGCCGTCCTGGAGCTCGCGAATCCCCTTGCCAAGAAAAACAAAGGCCATGTAGTAGAGCAGGATGCTCGTTGCAGTGAAGAACGGCCGGAGCGGAATTCTCATCCCGAAGCGGTAGAAGAGCGTGAAGATCACCGCGAGCGCGACACCACCTGCGACCATTCCCATCACGAGCGGCGTCATCGCGCTTCCATCGGTAAACAGGGCCTGGTAAAACAGGGCTGTTTCCGCCCCCTCGCGGAACACGGCTAAAAACGCGACGAACGCCAGCGCCTTCCCTCCCCCCTTGTTGAGAGCGGTGCCGACCTTCTCCTGGATGAATTTCTGCCACTTCGCGGCTTCCACCTTCGAGATGAGCCAGTAACTGACAGAGAAGAGGACAGCGACGGCGATGAGCATCGTGATGCCCTCGATCACCTCTCGACTCGTCGGCAGGCTACGGAAGACGGTCTGGAGCACGACAGCCATTACGGCACTCGCGCCGAGGCCGAGGGCGACTCCGCTCCATATCGTCCGGAGCTTGTCCCGGTTGCCTGTCTTGATCAGGAACGCGACGATAGCGCCGATGACGAGGATCGCCTCGAGGCCTTCCCTGAAGATGATCAGGAAAGACTGGGAGAAAGCGACCCAGCCGCTTCCGGTCGGGCGGGTCAGCTCGACGATTCGCGGAAGGTTCAGCGCTATCGCGTTGCGGGCGTTCTGCGCCAGCACTATGTCGCGTCCGCGGACGGCTCCCTTGAAGTCGGCGAAGTGCCGTTCCATCATCGCCACGAGGCCCGGCTGTTTGGCCCCTGCGCGCGTCTCGAGCGGCTCGAACGCGATGTACGCATCGATCGCGCGGTCACCGGCGGACTCGATTCGGCCGGCTTTCGCGAACTCCAGCGCGCTGTCGAGAAGGGCGATGACGGAGTTTGCCGCTGCTTCATTGGCGACGCCGGCGGCGTCCGCCGGAGCTGGCGGAAGCTCCATCGTCACACCCCGGAGCCGGTATATGTAGTTGATGACGTTCCACCGGTCCTGCGGTGTCATCGTGTCGCCGAACGCAGGCATCGGGGTGTTGCGGACGCCGACGGTCACGACGTTGTAGGCCATCGTCGGCGTCAGATCGGGCAGGAGTTCCGCGGAGCCGATGGGAGGTACGGGCATTGGCGAACCAGCCGCCGCCGGACCGTCCCCCTGCCCCGTATCGCCGTGGCACGATGCGCAGCTCCGCGTATAGAGGACCTTCCCTCTCGCCAGGTCCAGCGGCTTTGTCGGCAGGTCGAGCGCGCCTGCCACGCCTAGCGCCCCGTTGAAGCGGGCGAGCATGACTTTTACATCCCCGGGCGGCCGCCGCGCGTCGACTGCCATCGCGAGGGTGTCGAGAATCGCCTGGGTTGCGGGAGCATTGTAGCCCTTCCGCCGTTGCGCGACGACCTTTGCATCACCGAGGAAGCAGGTAGCCTCCCGGTATTCTTCCTCGGAGACGAGCTTTCCGGTGGCATCGACCGCCCTGGTGTACTCGTCGACAGCAACACTGACGATGCTGGAGAGCCGCTTGGCGGAGTTCTCCTGCGCGCGTGCGGCCGAAGAAAAGACCGTGAGGAGAGTCACGGTTAGAAGGCCCGTCCGAATCCCGGATTTCATTGCCGAGTAAATCTATCAGGATACTGGCAACCTGCACAGGGTGAACGTCTTACGGCTTCTCGTGAATCAGGCGTCCTCGGCGCTGAAGCCGTATTCACCCGCCAGTTCGCGGGCCGAAAGGGCTGCCCTCTGTCCCGTCCTTGCCTCGAATCGAGCCGTGAAGTCAGGGAGGCGGCCCGGAGTAAAGCCGGAACGCGGGATCCCTGTCAGAGCTATCGCCCTCTCGATTGCCTCAGGGGGTCCCTCGATTTCGACGAGAGTATCCATTCTCGGGTACTCCTCGAATCTCACTAC
>JBPCJP010000115.1:0-4233 GCA_051005175.1 Gemmatimonadaceae bacterium
CTCATGCAGAGTGTGCGCAGCTATCTGCGCCGTCGGCAGCGCCAGCCGCACATCGTCCGCCGCTACTTCCACGAAAAACATGTGCGCTACGCTGCCGCGTAAAGACGTTTCTCGCTCCCGGTAGTAGCTTTTCCTGCTTTTGCTCAGGAACTTCCGCGCACCTACCCGGACCCGCTCGAACTCGCCGCCGCGCACGTGGAGGCCATCGGTGGCCGCACGGCGGTCGGGGCCGTACGGGGCTACTACGCCTCTGGCACCGAAGTAAGAGTCGGCCAGGGCGTCGGGGCGACTGTGGAAGAGTGGGTCCGGCCTGGCGAGGGGTGGCGCAAGCGCTGGGATGTCGACGACTTTGGACGCATCGAACATGGGTTCAATCGAAGTGTCGCGTGGCTGATCAGGCCAAACAGGCCGTCGGACGCGGTTCGCGACGAGAAGTACAGGGAAGCGGCCGCATCCCGCGCCGTGCTGCACCCGGAGACGGATCTCACCACGCACCTCGGCTCTGCGCGCACCATCGGCCGGCGGGAGATCGCAGGCCGATCGACCTGGGAGGTGCGCACCACGGGTCCGGCGGGCTCGGTGCAATCGCGATTCTACGACGAGGAAACGGGGATGCTCCGCGCCGTCGAGCGCGACGAGCTGCTGGTGGCCGGGCAACCGACCCGGCTCCGAACTGTCTACGACGACTGGCGGCCGGTCGAGGGCGTGCTGTTTCCGCACCGCTTGACCCGCACGCCCGCTAACGGGCGTGAGCGCGTGATGGTGCTCGAGTCGGTGACAACCAAGCCGGTGTTGCCGGAGGCCGTTCGGCCGCCCGCGGAGGTCGTGGCCGCGGCTTCGGAGGACCGTTATGAGGTCGAGGTCGAGCTGGACGTGATGGTGCCCATGCGAGACGGTGTGCGGCTCTCCACCGACATCCACCGACCGGTCGGTGCGGGAGAGCGTATGCCCGTCGTGCTGATCCGGACCCCCTACAACAAGTCCCGGGGCAACGCCGCGACGAGTGACGCCTGGGTGTTCGCCGAGCGCGGCTACGTGGTCTTGGTGCAGGACGAACGCGGCAAGTGGGCGTCGGAAGGCGAGTACCCTGCCGTCGGGGGACAGTCGGCCCGGAATGACGGCTACGACACCGTGGAGTGGATCGTGTCGCAGCCCTGGTCGAACGGCCGATTGGGCACATACGGCTGCTCCCGTCTGGGCATTAACCAGTACATGCTCTCGGCCGAGCGGCATCCCGCCCATGTCGCGATGATCCCGCAGGCCGGGGCTGGAGCCGTCGGCCCCGACCGCGAGGGCGGCGCGTTGCCGCTGTCCATAGCGGTGGGCTGGTACCCGAGCGCCGCCACGAAGAACCGCACGGACGGCCAGGTCCGGATCCCGCTGCCGGAAGGGCTTTATCACCTGCCAACCATAGACATCATGCGGCACTACGGCGTCGGCCCGACGGACTGGGAGGACCTGCTCAGGAAGCCGTTCCATGACCCATGGTGGCAGACGCGCAGCTACATCGCCGAGAGCGACAGCTTCGCCACCCCGGGGCTGCACGTGAACTCGTGGTACGACAGGGGCGCCGACATAACGCTTGAGCTCTTCAACCTCATACGGCAGAATGCGGTCGACGAGCGCACGCGGGAGCATCAGTACGTCATCATCTCGCCGATGACGCACTGCGATTCCGAACGAGCGTCGGAGAATACGCGTGTTGGCAATCTTGACGTCGGGGACGCCCGCTTCCCCTACTGGGAAACGTATCTGCGCTGGTTCGACCACTGGCTGAAGGATGTCGACAACGACGTCACCAATATGCCTCGGGTGCAGTATTATGTCACCGGCGCCAACGAGTGGCGCAGCGCGAACCAGTGGCCGGTTCCGGAGGCGCGTCCCACCCGCTTCTACCTGCGCAGCACCGGGGCAGCCGGCGAACGAATGGACGACGGCGTGCTTTCGCATCAGCCGCCCATGGCGGTTGAGCCACCGGACCGCTACATCTACGATCCGGCCGATCCAGTGCCATCGCGTGGCGGATCCCTTTGCTGCACGGGCAATCCGGAGGATCAGCCCGGTGCATACGACCAGTCGGATCTCGAGCAGCGCGCCGACGTGCTCGTCTACTCTACGCCACCGCTCGAGAATTCGCTCGACGTGGTCGGCCCGTTGAACACCACGCTCTACGTCTCTTCCTCCACTCCCGACACCGATTTCACCGTGAAGCTGATGGACGTTCATCCGGATGGCCGTGCCTTCAATGTGCAGGAGGGGATCATCCGCGCCCGATACCGTGAAGGATTCGACCGGACCGTCTGGATGCGGCCGGGCGAAGTTTACGAGGTCAAGGTGGACCTGCACGTCACCGCCCACCGATTCCTGGCGGGTCATCGCGTACGCGTCGAAGTCTCCAGCAGCAACTTTCCCCGCTTTGACCGAAACCTGAACACCGGCGGCGACAACGTTACCGAGACGGAGTGGCGGATCGCCGAGAACGCGATTCACCGCTCGCCAGAGTACCCGTCGAGCCTGCTGTTGCATGTGGTCCAGGGTGAAGAAAGAAACCAGGAAACCGGAGAAGAGAATTAATCATATAAAGGATACACCATGAAAAAATCAAGAACATTACAAAATAGAACACAAAAGCTGAGAAGACCCAGTCTGCGTCTATCGTTGCTTTCAGCGGTAATAATGTTTAACGACACTCCTTTCCGATCGAGTGTAAGCACCTGTGCATCGGTAGACCGGTCGCCAATGTCCTCAAGCGCATCTGGTTTCGCAGGCGCACGGAAGCGGGACAGTTGCCTGCGGAAATCGCAATGGAACGCGGACACCCGAACGCCGCTGAACGTCTCCACAACGTTGCATAGCGCCCAACGCTCAACCGATAAGCGGCGGGCGAAGCCCGTCCGCTTCATCGTGTTGTTAGGTCGCGCGCGGCCGCGCATGGACTAGCGGGTCTGGTGAAGACGGAGTTGGAAGCCATGCCTGAAGCCCCCTTGCGAAGACCTGCTGTGATCAGTGCCGGCGGAAGAACGCCAGCATGCTGCGGGCAGTCGTTTCCGGGAAGTCGAGGAACATCTCATGGCTCGCATCGGGGATGATCACCCGCTCCACGTCGGGCAGCAGGCGCTGAAGCTGCCCGTCGATAAGGTCGTTGAACCCGCCCGCGTTCTTGCCGCCCGAAAGCAGGAGCGTCGGCACCGCCAACGCGCGCACGCGATGATAGTCCACCCTCGGAAAGGCGAATGGGGAAACTGTCAGCGCGCGCCACTCGTGAACGTTGTTGCGGAATAGCGTCTGCCATTGCGGGTCCACCTCCGCAAAGGGAACGTCGAAGTACCACCGCGCGGTGAAGTCCAGGCCGGCCTCGTCGCCACGCTCACGGAACGCCTCTCCCATCGGCTCCCAGACGCTGGCCATGAAGTCCTCCTGTATCCCCTCACCGCCGGGGATGCCGGGCAGCCAGGGGAGGATGGGCGGCTCCGCAAGCACAAGGCTCCGCACCCGCTGCGGGTGTTCCAGGGCGAACAGCAGCGCCGTATACGCCCCGTACGAATGGCCTACGAGGTGGACGGGGCCCGTGCCGAGTTGGTCGAGGAATCGAGCCAGATCCTGCGCCTCGACGATGGCGGAGTGATCGGTCCGCGGCTCATTACGATTGGGGTGGTTGTAGCGCCGGCTATACGCGATCACGCGGTAGGACTCGGCCAGCGGGGAGATTTGGTTGGATTTCTGCCAGTATGTGTAGTCCGCGAGACTGCCGTGCACCAGTACCACCGGCTGTCCGGTGCCCTGCGAAACATAGTGAAGTTCGGTGCCATCAATCGTCACACGCTCTGGCACGACGTTGGTCGACACGGCAACCCCACCCGATTGTTCAAGCGACGCCTGTCGGATCGCCGACTCAGGGCTCGCGCAGGCAAACAGGCTGATCACGGTGACAAGGGTCAGAAACGGTCGCATGATGTTCTCCATTGTGCTAAGTGGTCGGGTAGCGCCCTAACGCCTGAATCAAGCCGACCCGCGAAGCGGGTTCGCCCTGAATGAATTGTTAGACCTCGGAGATTGCCAAACTAAGTGCGACATACCGGGCCCACCGAAAGGAAGGGGTGAGCTGGCAGACTGGCCGGATCTCTGATCTGGCGAGAAAGGAGCCCCGGCCATGACGCACCATCAGCTCACCGAACCCGAACGATACCTGATCTCCCAGCTACGAAAGACAGGGCAGGGGGTTTGCGCGATCGC
>JBPCJP010000116.1:0-16643 GCA_051005175.1 Gemmatimonadaceae bacterium
ACCTGACCACCTTGCCCCCGCCCCGGACGGATGCCCCGGCCCACTCGAAGGGTGCAAGGTTCAAGCGGCCGATGGCCGGCAAGTCGTACGGCGGGAAGGGAAAGACGCCCGGCGGAGGCAAGACCGGCAAGTTCAAGCATGCCAAGCCCTCGAAGGGCAAATGGAAGCGGTCTTGACAGCCGACTGGTTGACAACCATCGACCCAACCGAAACTCCCGCATCGGTTTCAGCGCGCACGGAAAACTGGACCGTCGCGAGTTCGGCCTCGTCTGGAGCCAGGTCTGGAAGCCGGCGGATTCAGTGTTGGAGACGAAGTGAAGATCTCGGTCGACGTGGAGTTCACCACTGCGTGAGTTCCAGTCGTGAGTTTCCAGTCGTGAGTTTCCAGTGGTGAGTTTCTCAGTTGCCAGTCGTTTCGGAGGGAATTGCTCAGTTTTTCCGCCCGAATCTGATAACTGAAAAACTCAGAACTGGAAACTCACGACTCGCGCGGACTTCCGACTTCCTGCAATCAGGCTGATCGAGCCGCGCCGACGAACGCCCGCAGCTTTACCGGATCGAGTTTTCCGCCCGTGCGCACTCCGCTGCAGACGTCGACGCCAGCCGGTCTCACGGCGGCAATTGCCTCCGCGACATTCGTCGACTCGAGACCACCCGCCAGGTACACAGGAAGACCTGACCGTTCGCGGATCTCCCTGCTCAACGACCAGTCGTGAACGCGCCCCGTGCCGCCGAGCTCCTTCACTGCGAGCCGCGGGTTCCCCGAGTCGAGCAGGAGTGCATCGACATCCGGCGCGACCTGCAGCGCTTCATCGACTGACCGGGCGTCCGCAACGTGAATGACCTGAACGATGCGGATTCCTGGAAGCGAGTCCCTGATTGCAGCGTGGGTTCCCGGCTCGACCTCATCGACGAGTTGAAGAGTGTTAGCTCCCGTCCGCCGCTGTTGCGCAATGATCTCCTGTGAACCTGTCTCCGACGTAAGGAGGAAGGTCGCTGTTCCCCCCGGTACGAGCCCAATGATCGAGGCGATGAGATTTTCCTCGATCGGACCCGGCCCGCTCGGCATTTTCGAAACGAAGCCGAGCGCATCGGCTCCGCTGTGCAGCGCAAGCTGCATCTCGTCCGGGGAGGCGATGCAGCAGATCTTGATAAGCTGGACCGGTGCCGCGCTCATGCCGGAAAGCAACGCTGCCCGTGCAGATCCGGCAACAGCGGCGCCGCCGCGTCCCCAGTCCCCAGTCCGCAGTCCGCAGTAGTCTCAGTCCGCGTCCGCAGTACGTCCGCAGTCCGCAGTCAGTAAGGGGCCCGCCTTGCGTCCCCCCTCCCGCCGCACAGCTTTCGTCGAATGCCGTCAGTCATCCTCGGGATCTCCGCCTTCTATCACGACAGCGCCGCCTGTGTTGTCCGCGACGGAGAGATCATCGCGGCGGCCCAGGAGGAACGTTTCACCCGGAGAAAGGGGGACGACGCGTTTCCGTCGATGGCGGTCGAGTACTGCCTGCGCGAAGCCGGTGCCGCAATCGGTGACGTCGATGCCGTAGTGTTCTATGACAAACCGCTGCTCAAGTTCGAACGCATTCTCGAGACATACCTCAGCGTTGCGCCACGCGGCTTCAGCTCGTTCCTCAAGGCCGGTCCGCTCTGGATAAAGGAGAAGCTCTATACCGACAGGGCTATCCGCGACGCTCTCGAAAAGTTCACCGGCAAGGTTCTCTATGCCGAGCATCACGAGTCGCACGCGGCTAGCGCTTTTTTCCCTTCACCGTTCGATGAAGCCGCGATTCTCACTATCGACGGCGTCGGCGAATGGGCAACAGCATCGATAGGACGGGGTGAGGGAAGCTCAATCGAGCTCATCAGGGAGCTCCAGTGGCCGGACTCTCTCGGGCTTCTTTATTCAGCATTCACTTATCACACCGGATTCAAGGTGAATTCCGGAGAGTACAAGGTGATGGGCCTCGCTCCGTACGGCCGGCCGGTGTATGTGGACGCGATCTACAGGGATCTCATCGACCTGAAGGATGACGGCTCGTTCAGGCTCGACCAGCGCTACTTCAATTATCTGAGCGGCCTCACGATGACGAGCGCGGCGTTCGATGACCTGTTCGGCGGCCCGCCTCGCGAACCGGAGTCGCCGCTGACTCAGCGTGAGATGGATCTCGCCCGAAGCGTCCAGGACGTATGCGAGGAAGTCGTGCTGAGGATGGCCCGCACTGCGCACCGGGAAACCGGCTCCCGCTCACTCTGCCTGGCCGGTGGCGTAGCGCTCAATGCAGTCGCAAACGGCCGCGTAATGCGGGAGGCGCCCTTTGACAGGATATGGATTCAGCCGGCGGCAGGCGACGCCGGCGGCGCACTCGGCGCAGCACTCCTGGCCTCGCATCGCTACTTCAAACGGCCTCGCGCACCGAAACCCGATGATTCGATGCACGGGGCGCGGCTTGGTCCCTCATACTCCGATGACGAGATAGAAAGAGAGTTGCTGGCTAATGGCGCCGTGTTCCGGAAACTCGGTGCCGGTGAGATTGTCGCCAGTGCTGCCGAGCTTCTCTCCGAGGAAAAGGTGATCGGATGGTTTCAGGGAAGGATGGAGTTCGGCCCGCGCGCGCTGGGCGGACGAAGCATCCTTGCAGACCCGAGAAGGCCCCGCATGCAGTCGCTGATAAACCTGAAGATAAAATTCCGGGAGGGCTTTCGTCCGTTCGCGCCGAGCGTGCTCGAGGACCGTACGGACGAATACTTCGACCTCGATGGCGAATCGCCTTACATGCTTATCGTCGCGCCGGTCAGGCAGGAACGGAGGCTGCCAATGCCTGAGCAGCACGGCGACCTCTGGGGAATTGAAGTGCTCAACCTGCCCCGCTCCGACATCCCCGCTGTCACTCACCTCGACTACTCAGCGAGAATCCAGACAGTCTCGGCGGCACGTGATCCGGTGTATCACTCGCTGATCAGCGAGTTCGACCGCATCACGGGCTGCCCGCTTCTGGTGAACACGTCGTTCAATGTTCGGGGAGAGCCGATCGTCTGCACTCCGACAGACGCATACCGCTGCTTCATGCGCACTCACCTCGACCACCTTGCAATCGGATCATTCCTTCTCGACAAGAAGTATCAACCCGCGTTCGACGAGGCCGCATGGCAGAGCCCGATCCCGCTCGACTGATGAATGTCACTGATTCGCCGTATACATCGCAGCGCGGTCGCAGATTCGCGTTCACGCTTGCGGCCGCCTTTGCGCTTATCGCCGCGATCGTCCTATGGCGTGGACGTGACACTCCTGCGCTCGTGATCGGAGGCATCTCCGCAGTGCTTGTCGTCGCCGGCGCTGCGGTACCGGCACGGCTGGGGCCGGTCGAGCGTGCGTGGATGGGCTTCGCGATGGCTATCTCCCGTGTCACCACGCCCCTTTTCATGGGCATCGTGTACTTTGTTGTGCTGACTCCGGCGGGTTGGGCGAGGAGGACGTTCGGGAAGAATCCAATCGAGCATACGGGCGAGAGCGGAACGTACTGGGCGGCCCGGCCGCAAAGAGACGCGGAGGCGAGCCGGCGTCGCATGGAAAGACAATTCTAGGAGATTCTGACGATGGGATTTACCGGGCTCCTCGCGGAGCTGTGGGCGTTCATGAAGGAGAGGAAAAAGCTGTGGCTGCTGCCGATACTCGTGCTGCTCCTGCTCGTCGGCGGGCTGCTGGTATTCGCGCAGGGCTCCGCGCTGGCTCCGTTCATCTACACGATCTTCTAGATGGCTGAGGGGAAGGCAAAGGCAGAGCAAAAGAAGAAAGCGAAACCCGCCAGGCGACAGCCGCTGTCGCCGGCGAAGAAGCTTGCATTTGTCATCCTCACTGTCTCGTTTCCGTTCCTCCTGCTTGGAACGCTCGAGGCCGGGCTTCGGATGGCCGGGTACGGCGGTGACATGAGCGCCTTCGACATTCCGCCGATTCTGCAGGGCGCCTACAAGGTCCCGGGGCAGGGGGTGGGGCGTCGCTACTTTCCGCAGGAGCGATTTCCGCCCTCTCCGCCTGCGGACGCGTTCCGCGTCAACAAGCCCGCGAGCTCGATGCGGATATTCGTGCTTGGCGAATCTTCCGCGGCCGGCTTCCCTTACTCCGGAAACGGGACTTTCTCGCGAGTGCTGCGCGACGCGCTCACGGACGTCCTGCCGGGCGACACGGTCGAAGTCGTGAACATGGGGATGGCCGCGACCAACAGCTTCACGATCGCTGATCTGGCCGATGAGATAATCGCGGAAAGACCCGACGCAGTGATGATCTACGGCGGGCACAACGAGTTCTATGGCGCGCTCGGCGCCGGTTCGACGGAGAGTCTCGGGTCAGCTCCATCACTCGTCAGGCTTTACCTGCGTCTTCAGCACCTGAGAACGTTTCTGCTGCTCCGGAATGGCGTGACGAATGTTCTTACCGCTCTGAGGGGAGGGCGCAGCGCCCGGGACCTCGAGGGTGACGCGAGCCGGATGGAAAGTGTTGTGGGCGACCAGCGCATAACACTCGGCGGCAGGAGTTACAATCGGGGCGTCCGCCAGTACGAGAGCAATCTTCGTGCAGCGGTCGATGCTTTCAGGGCGGCCGACATAGCGGTGTTCATCGGCAGTACGCCGAGCAACATTCGCAGCCTGAGTCCGTTCAGTATCTCCGCTGTGCCGCCGGATAGCGTTGCGACTCGCGTGTTCGACTCGGCTTCCGCGGCGCTCAAGAGCGGCGACAGCGTCAAAGCTGCGGCGACGTTCGCGCGCGCGAGAGATCTGGACATGATCAGGTTCCGCGCCCCGGGTGAGTTCCAGGCCGTTGTCGAACGTGTTGCGCGCGAAACAGGATCCACGTACGTGCCGGTTCTCGAGGAGATATCAGGGGAATCACGCTTCGGGATTCCCGGTGACGATCTCTTTCTCGAGCACGTACACCTGAATCAGCGCGGTTATGTGCTGATTGCGCGAGCGTTCTACGATGCGCTTGCGCGTCAGAACTTTCTCGGCCGCGCCGCCGATACATCGCGATTCGCGGGGTGGACCGTCTACACGGCAAGGATGCGACTGACCCACCTCGATCACCGGATAGCTCACCACACCGTCAGAACTATCACGACCCGCTGGCCGTTCATGCCGGTGTCGCAACAGCTCGACTACCGCGGCACCTACAAGCCTCGCGACCTGCTCGACAGCATAGCATTCAATACATCGAGGGGCGGGATGTCGTGGGCACAGTCAAAGGGAATGATTGCTGCCCATTACGCCGCGACCGGCGACACGGAGCGCGCTGTGGCGGAGTACGAAGGCCTGATCCGGGACGGCCCCGAGGTCGAGGTGGCATATCGCCTGGCCGGGCGAACCCTACTCGCTGCAAACCTGCCTGAGCGGGCGAGGCCTTACCTGGAGAAGGCATACTCGATATCGCCGACGGGACTCACGGCTTATGCGATTGGTGTCTTTGCGATGCAGGAAAAAAATCCGGAGCGCGGAATCGCCCTCTTTCAGCAGGCGCTCCAGCTTACGCCGGACATGCCGCAGGCGCTCTACCAGCTCTCGCTCGCGTATGGGACGACTCGCAACCTCCAGGGTGCGCGCACTACGGCAGCGCGGCTCGCGCAGGTCGAGCCGCGTTTTCCGGGGCTCGCCGAATGGCTCTCCGCACTCGGGATGAACCCTCAGTGAAGCACGATCCTTGCCCGGCATCAGCGTGAATGCATCACCTGATCCTTACTCGAGGAAGTGAAATGAAATCCCGAATCGTGAAGGGAATCGCGCTTGCCGCCGTCGCGCTGACGGTTGCCGCCTGCGCGTCGACCCAGTTATCAAACCGCGTTGCCGCGTCTTCGGCTGTGATCCGGGATGTTTCCGGCCAGGAGCGAGGGATTGCCGCGGTATGGCAGGACCGCGACAATGTCGTCCACGTCGATGTCAGGGTGACCGGAATGCCCTCAGGCCCCCATGGAATCCACTTTCACGAAACCGGGGAGTGTGATGCATCGGGTGCAACGCCATTCGCGTCGGCCGGCGCGCATTTCAACCCCCTTGGCCGGCAACATGGTCTCGACAATTCAGCCGGTCCGCACGCCGGGGACGCTCCGAACTTCACTGTCGCCGCAGATGGTACCGGACGCGCGACGTTCAGCACTGACAGGATCTCGCTGACTGCCGGATCGACGACTCTGTTCGACGATAACGGAAGCTCGATAGTGATTCACTCCGCTGCCGACGATCAGATCTCCCAGCCTGCCGGCAACAGCGGCGGGCGCATCGCCTGTGGAGTCGTTCAGCGCATTCCGTGAGCGGCTCGCGCTGCGGCTGTAAGGGTTTCACGGCCAGAAACCTGTTGAATCACAAATGTTCACAATCAACACGGGCGCGGTTCATGCCTTGAAAATCATGCATGACAGACCCTCCGGACTCAGCGCGAAAGAGCCTCCGGCCCGACACCAGCCAGGGCCGGGGGCAGTCGCCTGCGTATCCCCCGGGCCTGCCCCGAATAGTCGACAGGAGACGCCCCGAACGGCGCGCGCTTTTTCTCGCCGAGATGAGCCGGACGCTGTTCGAGTCACTCGACTACGAGGAGACTCTATCGAGGGTAGCACGCCTCGCCCTTCCCGAGCTCGGAGCATGGTGCATGGTCGACCTGATCGAGTCCGAGACAGAGATACGAAGGCTTGCCGTATACCATCCGAACCCTTCGTCGCAGTCACTCGCGGCCGAGCTTCAGGAACATTACCCGCCCTCCAGAGGAGACTTGTTTGGGGGTCCGAGGATTCTCAAAACTCAGCAGCCGGAGCTTGTCCCCGAAGTCGATGAGGAGATGCTCGCCGCTGCCGCTCACGACAAGCTTCACCTCGAGATCCTGAGAAATCTCGGCTTCTGCACATACATGGTGATCCCGCTCAAGGCGCGGGACCGGCTTCTCGGCGCAATCACTTTCGTGGGGGCTGATGTTCAGCAGCGCTACACTCCGAAGGATCTCCTGTTCGCTGAAGACCTCGCAGGGAGGGCGGCCGTGGCAATGGACAACGCGTGGCTCTATCAGGAAGCCCAGCAGGCGAGGGAGGAGGCCGTCGCCGCAGTGGCGCACGCCGCAATAGCCGATCGCGCGAAGACCGACTTCATGGCGACGATGAGCCACGAGTTGCGCACGCCGCTCAATGCGATTGCCGGTTATGCCGAGCTGCTCGAGCTTGGAATGCGCGGGCCGATAAGCGAGCAGCAGCGCGAAGCCATCGTGCGGATCCGCAGGAGCCAGCAGCACCTGCTCGGCATCGTCAACGACATCCTCACTTTCGCCAAGACCGAGACCGGGAGAATTCCGCTGGCCCTCGAGCCGACACCGGTCGCGCCGGCAATCGACGCGGTTCATTTCCTGGTTGAGCCCCTGCTGGTACATAATGGCATTCAGTACACGTTCGATCCTTGCGATCCGGTCACGTCCGTGACCGCTGACCGCGAGCGCTTTCAGCAGATCCTCGTCAACCTTCTCACCAATGCGGCGAAGTTCAGCGGTCACGGCGCGCCGGTGAGTGTGCGGTGCGAGGTTCGCGATCACCTGGTCGCGATCGTTGTGGCGGACAAGGGGAAGGGAATTGGCGAAGACATGCTCGAGGCGATTTTCGAGCCGTTTGTCCAGGTGTCGACAGGTCTCACCAGAACCGCCGACGGCAGCGGCCTTGGCCTCGCGATAAGCCGTGAGCTCGCCCGGCTCATGGGGGGCGACGTAACCGTGGAGAGCGCAGCGGGTGAGGGGTCCACCTTTACGCTGACGCTTCCCTTCAGTCCTCCGTCGGTTCCGGTTCTTTAGCCCGCCGCTCGCGGGTAGATTTGCGCAATGCGATCAGCGCGCAGGTTTCTTTCAGGGATCATCGACTACGCGGGCCTGTTTCCGCCGGCCTCGCTCGGGATGACCGACGCCGTGAACGCGTACGCCGGATACCGCGCCGGCCCGGAGAGCGACCTGCTTGGCAGGTTCGTGCTGCCGGCGGGACGGCTGGGCGAGTTTTCCGCCGCCGCGCTCGACGTCCTGCCGCGCGGCGAGGATGCCGAACCGTGGCGCCTGAGTGTGGTAGCGGGCAGCGACAGCGTTCCGGACCGCGAGGCCATACTGCAGTTCAACTGCAGCCACTGGAGGGGATCGGACGAGGGAAGTGCTGTTTGCGATGCAGTAGAGATGCCCGCTACGGACAAACAGAGCGTCGCCGACGCCATCGCGTTTTACCCCGGGTTCTTTCAACTCTTTCTCGAGGTCAAGCCGGGGGAAGATGTCGATTCGGTAATCGGTGCGATGGCGGGAAAACGCGCGGCTGCCAAGGTGAGAACGGGCGGCGTTACATCCAACTCGATTCCTCTGCCTCGTGAAGTCCTGCGGTTCATCCGGGAGTGCAAACGTCACGCGGTTCCGTTCAAGGCGACAGCGGGCCTTCATCATCTCGTTCGCGCGGAGTACCCGCTCACTTATGAGCCCGGCTCTCCGGCCTCTGACATGTTCGGCTACCTGAATGTGTTTCTCGCGGCTGCGTTCATCGACGCCGGCGCAGGCGATGACGACGCCCTTGCGATTCTCGAGGAGCGTGACGCATCCGCGTTTCTTTTCGACGAGGCCGGAGTAACCTGGCGGGGCATGCATCTCGCGCTCGAGGCACTCGAGAAGACGCGGGGTGACTTCGCGCTTTCGTTCGGATCATGCTCCTTTACTGAGCCGGTGACAGAAGCGCGGGAGCTCGCGCTTGTCTGAGCCATCGATCGACATCACGCACGACCCCGCGTTGTCGAGCTGGGTGACCTCGGCCGGCGGTGCCACGGATTTCCCGATTCAGAATCTTCCTTTCGGGATATTCAGTGCCGACGAGGATCGTCCGCGCGCCGGGGTGGCGATCGGTGACAGCGTTCTCGACATCGAGGCCTGCCTTGGTGAAGGGCTCATCAAGTCATCGCCCGCATCGCTCGCGTGCTGCGAGGAAAGTCTCAACGCGCTCATGTCGCTGGAGCGCGACGCGCTTCGCGCATTCAGGCAGGAGATAAGCACCGTTCTGCGCGCCGACACATCGGAGGGCGCGCGCGCGAGGGAGCTGTCATCAGAGATACTGATCAAGATTGCAGATGTGAGGATGCTGCTTCCTGCCGCGATCGGCGACTACACTGATTTCTACGCTTCCGTGCACCACGCGACGAACGTCGGGAGCATGTTCAGGCCGGACAATCCGCTGCTGCCCAATTACAAGCATGTCCCTATAGGGTACCATGGGCGGGCCTCGTCGATAGTTGCGAGCGGGATTGACATTCGCCGTCCCCACGGCCAGACGATGGCCCCGGGTGCCGGCGGTCCGACCTATGGCCCATCGACAATGCTCGATTACGAAAGCGAGATGGGATTTTTTGTCCGCGGCGGAAATGATCTGGGCCAGACAATTGAAATCTCGCGGGCATCGGATCACATATTCGGGTTCTGCCTGGTGAACGACTGGTCGGCGCGCGACGTCCAGGCATGGGAATACCAGCCGCTTGGACCCTTCCTCGCAAAAAATTTCGCGACCAGCATTTCGCCGTGGGTGATTACAGCCGAAGCGGTCGAGCCGTATCGCCGCGTTGCGGCGACTCGCGGCCAGGGAGACCCGGATGTTCTCGACTACCTCAACTCGCCCGTTGACCAGACCCGTGGTGGAGTCAACGCTTTTCTCGAGGTGCATCTCTCCTCGCGGAAGATGCGCCAGCAGGGCATCGCCCCGGTGCGCTTGTCGCGGGCACCGTTTTCGGCAATGTACTGGACCACGGGCCAGATGCTTGCTCACCACGCAAGCAGCGGTTGCAACCTGAAGCCTGGCGATCTGCTTGCAAGCGGCACAGTGTCGGGCGATTCGCCCGACTCTCGTGGGTGCCTGCTCGAGCTTACGTGGCGGGGAAGCGAGCCGCTCGCGCTGCCTGATGGCGACATGCGGAAGTTCCTCGAGGACGGCGACGAGGTGATAATGACTGGCAGTCTCGAGGCTGAGGGAAGGCCGAGGCTTGGATTCGGTGAGTGCCGGGGAACTGTTCTGCCGGCTGCGGGATGAACTACAACACAGGGTGTGATGAAGCGGAAATCAGGTGCCCGCGGGCACGGAAGCGATCTCTATGAAGTGCGGCGGTCGAAGATTCAGGGGCGGGGCGTATTTGCGAAGAGGAGAATAAGGCCCGGACAGAAGATCGTTCGGTACACCGGGGAGAAAGTCACGAACGACGAAGCGGACAGGCGCTATGACGAGGAGAAAATGGGGCGGCACCACACGTTCCTCTTCACTCTGAACGACGACTACTGCATCGACGGAGACGTGCGGTCGAACAAGGCCCGGCTCATCAATCATTCGTGCGACCCGAACTGCGAGGCGTTAATCGATGATGACGAGATCTGGATTTACGCGCTGAAGAACATCCAGCCGGGCGTGGAGCTTGCCTACGATTATCAGTACGAGCGGACGGGCGGCCGCGAGCTCGAGAAATTCTACGTATGCCGCTGCGGATCGGAGAAATGCCGCGGCAGCATCATGGCCCCGCCGAAGAAGCGGAAGAAGCGCAAGCCGCGGAGATAATCCGCATAGCCCCTCGCCAATGAGCCAGCGCATATACGACGTATCAGCTCCCGTCCGGCACGGGGGGCTGATCTATCCCGGCAATCCGGAAATCGTGATCGAGGCGCAGCAGGCGATCTCCGCAGGTGCGGGCGCAAACGTCTCGCGAATCTCATTCGGGTCGCACACGGGGACTCATGTCGATGCCGCGCATCACTTCATCGACGGTGGCCAGAGGGTAGACGAGATACCGCTCGAGCGGCTGGTCGGGCCGGCGATCCTGATCGATGTCGGAGAGTCCCTCATGTCCGTCGGCGCTGATGAACTGGCGCGGCACGACATCGGCTCGCATACGCGAGTGCTCATCCGCACCCGCAACTCTGCATTCGCCGACGATGCAGAGTTCGTAAGGGACTACACCTTTCTCGCTCCGGACGGCGCTGAGTACCTCGCGGACAGGGGCGTTGTGCTCGTGGGTATCGACTATCTATCGATAGAACAGTTCAGGTCGGGGCACCACAGGACCCACAGGATTCTGCTCGGGCGCGAGATCGTGATCGTCGAAGGCCTCGCTCTCGTCGGCCCGCCGGCCGGCGTATATGACTTCTGCTGTCTGCCGCTGCGGTTCGAAGGCCTCGACGGCTCGCCGGCAAGGGCGATCCTCATCGAACAGAAACAGGAAGACACCTGATGCGAATCGGCATGATCGGCCTCGGAGCGATGGGCGGCAACATGACGGAACGCCTGATCCGCGAGGGCCACGAGGTCGTCGTATTCGACAGGAACCCTGAGACTGTGGCGAAATACGCCGCTCAAGGCGCGATTGGCGCGGGCAGCGCAGTGGAGGTCGTCGCCGGTCTCGAGTCGCCACGCATCGTGTGGATGATGGTGCCGGCAGGAGCGCCGGTTGACGCGACAATAGAGATACTTGCTCCGGCCATGGCACCGGGCGACGTGATAGTCGACGGCGGCAATTCAAACTTCCATGACACGATGCGGCGCGCTGAGATGTTGAGCGAGGAAGGCATCGAGTATGTGGACTGTGGCACCAGCGGGGGCATATGGGGTCTCGAGAACGGTTACTGCCTGATGGTCGGCGGCTCAGAGCGCGCGTACGCGATCTGCGAGCCTGTCTTCAGGAGCCTGGCACCGGAGAACGGTTTCGCGCACATGGGTCCGTCAGGTGCCGGTCATTACGTAAAGATGATCCACAACGGAATAGAGTACGGAATGCTCCAGGCATACGCCGAGGGGTATGAGATTCTCCATGCCTCGAAACATTTCGATCTCGACCTTCATCGGATTGCCGGTGTCTGGAATCACGGAAGTGTGGTGCGGTCGTGGATAAACGAGCTTGCCGAGCGTGCGTTCAGGGATGAAGGGAATGTCGAGTCGCTGAAGGGGTTCGTTGCCGACTCAGGCACCGGCCGGTGGACAGTTCAGGAGGCCATCGACCTCGATGTACCCGCGCCAGTTATCACACTTTCACTGCTCACCCGGTTGCGATCACGTCAGGACGATTCGTATTCCGCGAAGGTGATAGCCGCGCTGCGCAACGAGTTCGGCGGTCACGCCGTGAAGAAGGCGTGAACATTCACGGCGAGCCCGCAGGAATGCGCCGGCCCCGGTTGAGAGTCGCGCCCGAGGGTACGCGCCATACCGTGAAGCGCGCGCGAGTCGAGCGCTGCACAGTCGTGATATTCGGTGCCGGCGGCGACCTCACGCGCCGCAAGCTGCTGCCGGCGATTTATCATCTCGCGGAGCAGAAGCTTCTGCCGGACGGATTCGCGTTGCTTGGAGTCGGGCGGGATACGATCGGCGATGCTGCGTTTGCCGACAGCATGCGCGAGGCCCTCGAGGCGTCGGAGGACATCCGGACAGTCAAGCCCGAAACATGGGAATGGCTTGCCACGCGAATCAATTATGCGGCGGGAGACCTTGCCACCCCCGCGGTCTACGCCGAAGTCGCGAGACGGCTCGACGAAATCGAGACAGGCGTGCCGGTGGATCAGCGCAACAGGATGTTCTACCTGGCGATTCCTCCGAGCGTCTTCGAAAAGACCCTGATGCATCTGTGCGAGAGCGGGCTTGCTCCGCGCACGCTCTCCCCGGCGGAAAGGCCGTGGTACCGCGTCGTTATCGAGAAGCCTTTCGGCCGGAGTCTCGAGACGGCGCGCGCGCTTAACAGGGTGGTGCTCGATCGCATACACGAGCACCAGGTCTACCGCATCGATCATTATCTGGGCAAGGAGACGGTTCAGAACATTCTGGTCTTCCGTTTCGCCAACCCCATCTTCGAGCCACTCTGGAACCGCCAGTACATAAAGCAGGTCCAGATAACGGTTGCCGAGCAGGGTGGAATCGAGGGGCGCGGGAAGTATTACGAGGAGGCCGGGGTGATACGGGACATGTTCCAGAATCACCTTCTTCAGCTTCTATCACTCGCGGCGATGGAACCGCCGATCGCGTTCCGCGCCGACGATGTTCGCGACGAAAAGGTGAAAGTCCTTCGTTCGCTGCGCCCGCTTCTCGTCGATGGCGACCCGCCCGCCGTGATAGGCCAGTACTCGCCGACCTCGATGAACGGATCGCAGATCAAGGGATATCGCGAGGAGGAGAATGTTGCGGCGGATTCGGTTACCCCGACCTTCGCCGCGATCCGACTCGATATCGACAACTGGAGATGGCGGCACGTCCCGTTCTATCTGCGGTCAGGAAAGCGGCTGCCTGAGCGCACATCGGAGATCGCGATCCAGTTCAGGTCGCCGCCGGTGTTGATGTTCGGCCAGAAGGAGCTCGAGGAGAACTGGCCGAGCGTACTGGTCATGCGCGTGCAGCCGGATGAGGGGATCTCGCTGCGCTTCCACGTGAAGACCCCAGGCGCATGCAATCAGCTCACGCCAGAGTTCGAGATCACCCCCGTCGACATGGATTTCTCGTACGACGCGGCGTTCGGCGACGTGACCCCGCCGGCGTACCAGACACTTCTTCTCGACTCCATGCTCGGCGATGCGACACTGTTCACCAGGAGCGACGAGGTCGAGGTGGCATGGGAGATAATCGACCCGCTCATTCATTACTACGAGGATCGGCGGCTTCCCGCGATCCCGCAGTATGCCGCGGGCACATGGGGCCCGGTGGAGGCACATGACCTGCTGGACGGTAGCGGGACAAAATGGAGAACGATAGAAGTGAAAGGTCCAGCGTCTGACGGCACGGCCGCCCGCATTCCGGAGGGAGCCGAGTGAAACTGAAAGGGGGAATCCTTGCGGGAGCAACCGCGGTGCTTCTCGCCTCCTGTGGCGGAACCGAGGGAAGCGCTTCGGTTCCGCCGGAAGGTGTCAGTGCCGCCGGTGAGCCTGTTGTCGCTCAGGATTCATCGGTCCGCGACCTGGTGCTGAGGGCGCGGGCGTTCGACCGTGCCGGCAACCTCGACAGCGCGCGAATTCTCTACGAAGCGGCCGCCGACGCTGCGCCCGAGGTTCGTGACTGGCTTTACCTGCGTGCGGCGGGAGTGACGCGCGACAAGTCGAGCCGTGACCGGCTCTTCAACAGAGTCGAGCTCGACGTGGCGAAGGCAAGGCGTGGTCCTACGGAGGCAATCGCTCTTGAACGCGCAGGCGATGTAGAAGGCGCGATAATGGCATACACGGCGCTCGGCGATCGTTTTCCTGCGATACGCCTGAGGATGCTGCGGCCCTCCGACACGGCGGCCATGGCTCAGGCGAGGCGCGACATGATTGCGTTTCTCGGGTCGGGTGCAACAGGCCAGAGCGCGCGTGACGCGATAGCGCTGTTCGACAGGACCTGGAATAACCCGACCGCCACAGAGCAGCTAACGATCGCGCGCAGGGCATATGCTACAGGGCTGGCCGCGCGCGCGGTGACGGGATACAACCGGGCGTTCGCCGCAGGCCTCGGCACGTCGCGCGACCATTTCAATGCGGGAGCGATGCTCGCGAGGCTCGACCGCGACACGGAAGCGATGACGGCATACTCGCGGGTGACGGCTCCGGCTTCACTCGCCGCCGCGGCGCGTTACCAGCGTGCGCGAGCATTGCTTGCGCTGGGAAGAAGGGAGGACGCGCGCACCGCGCTTCGCGCGATCACCACGACATATCCAACCGACACGAGCTCGGCGTCTGCGCTGCTTCTCCTCGCGGATCTCGCGACGGACGACAATCGCGATGCCGCGGCGAGATCCGCGTTCCAATCGCTCGCTACGCGATATCCGCGGACCCGACATGCTCCGGCGGCGCTTTTCCGCGCCGGTCTCATTGCGTATGTAGCGGGTGATCATCGCACCGCAGCGAACGAGTTCGACTCGGTAGTGTCGCTGCACCCGAAGGCCGACGATGCACTGGCGTCCGCATACTGGGCCGGGCGTGCATGGCTCGCGCGCGGCGACACCGCGGCGGCCAACGCGCGGTGGCGGGCACTCCTCGCAAAGGAGCGTGCTTCCTACTATTCCGTGAAAGCCGCGCAGCGGCTTGGCGTTCCACTGCTTTCTGACTCGTCAAAGACGAATAACTACCCGTCGGTCCCAGCCGTTGACGCCGCGATGCGCCGCGTCGCGATTCTCCGCGACTTCGGAATGGACACGGAGCTGAGATTCGAGCAGGATGCTCTCTACCGCGATGCGCAGCAGGATCCGGCGCGGCTCGTTGCAACGGCTTACGCACTTTCCGGCACCGACCAGGCGGGTCGCTCGATGGAGCTTGGAAGGCGGGCGGTGAACGAGATTGGCCCGACCGCGCAGAACTACCGCCTCGTATATCCGGTGCTCGTAAGAGAGACTTTGATCGAGAGCTCGCGGACGAACGGCCTCGACCCGGCGATGGTGGCGTCGCTCATCAGGCAGGAGTCGAACTTCAACCCCCGCGCGACGTCGCCTGTCGGAGCCCGCGGGCTCATGCAGCTCATGCCCCCTGTCGGGAGAACGCTGGCTCGCTCCAGCCGTATTCCCGGGTACACCGATGACTCCCTGTACGACCCGGCGATAAGTATCCGCTTGGGGACCAGGCACCTGTCGGCTCTCTTCAGGCAGACTTCACAGCTCGAGCGGGTGCTTGCCGCTTACAACGCGGGGGAATCGCGCGTGGCGCGCTGGAGTCAGAAAGCGGGCGCCAACGATCCGGAGATGTTCACTGAGCGCATCCCTTTCATCGAGACGCGCGGCTACGTGAGGGCGGTTATCAGAAACCGCGGATTCTACAACTTCCTCTACGACTGGGACTGAGGAAGGCCGGATCTGGCCTTTGCCTCTTTCCGCTCCTTGAGCTTGTCCATCAGCCACGTCTGCGGAATGATGAAAAGCGGCGTCAGGAACAGGCCGAGCAGCATGTTGAGCCAGATCAGCGCAAGGTAGAAGCCGATGAGGCCGAGTGATACCCAGAGTGTGCCCAGCGGTCCATGCGTTTCCATGCATTACTCCAGTGCGGCTGTGGTTTAGATTTAAAATACCATGGGAACCCGTACTGATGAAGACACGGGGGTGCTTCGCGCAGCTGCGTCGGCTCTCGGAGGCCACGAGCGGGTAGTGCTCGCTGTCTCGGGCGGGCTTGACTCGATGGTCCTGCTCGACGCGGTTGCCTCGAATCTCCCCGGTGACCGCACCGCCGTCCTGGTGGCGACCTTCGATCACGGCACAGGCGCCCATGCATTGAAGGCCGCGAAGCTCGTCAGCAGGCACGCCTCCTCCCTGGGAATCCGTTGTGTCACCGGCACGGCCACCCGAACACTCTCGCGCGAGCACGAATGGCGCGAGGAGCGCTGGAAATTCCTGCGGGCAACAGCGAAAAGCTTCATGGCGCCTGTGGTGACCGCTCACAATCTCGACGATCAGGTCGAGACCGTGTTCATGAGGATCCTCCGCGAGGCCGGACCACGCGGGCTAGCCGGGCTATATGCCGAGTCCGAGGTCATTCGCCCGTTCATCGGCCTGCGGAGGACGGATCTCGAAGCATACGCCGGGAAGCGCCGGATCAGGTTCGTCGACGACCCGTCGAACAAGTCACGGGCCCACCTGAGAAACCGGGTGCGCCACGAGCTCCTGCCGGCGATTATCCGGCTGCGCCCCTCTTTTCCCGACCAGCTCCTGAC
>JBPCJP010000117.1:0-5586 GCA_051005175.1 Gemmatimonadaceae bacterium
GAGCGGTGGGCAATTCACCGTGCTCCGCCGCTGTTTGCGAATCTGGAACCGAAAACCGAAGTGTTCGAGACCGGCATCAAGGTGGTCGATCTCATCGCGCCGTTCGTGAAGGGCGGAAAGATCGGCCTCTTTGGGGGCGCCGGAGTCGGCAAGACGGTCGTCATTCAGGAGTTGATCAACAACGTCGCCAAGGGTCACGGCGGGAAGTCGGTGTTCTGTGGAGTAGGCGAGCGGACGCGTGAAGGGAACGACCTCTACCTCGAGTTCAAGGAAGCGGGCATTCTCGACAACGTCGCGCTCATCTATGGGCAGATGAACGAGCCCCCGGGCGCGCGCCTGCGCGTCGGCCTGTCCGGCCTCACCGTCGCCGAGTATTTCCGCGACGTCGAGAACCAGGACGTGCTCGTGTTCATCGACAACATCTTCCGCTTCACCCAGGCCGGCTCTGAAGTGTCGGCGCTTCTCGGCCGGATGCCGAGCGCCGTCGGTTATCAGCCGACACTGGCAACCGAGATGGGTGATCTTCAGGAGCGCATCACTTCGACGAAGACGGGATCAATCACGTCGGTGCAGGCGATTTACGTCCCTGCCGACGACATCACAGATCCGGCGCCTGCCACCGCGTTCGCCCACCTCGACGCGACAGTCGTTCTCTCTCGCGCGATCACCGAGCTCGGCATCTATCCCGCGGTCGATCCGCTCGCATCTTCGTCGCGAATTCTCGACGCGCAGTTCCTCGGCGACAGGCACTACAGTGTTGCGACCTCCGTCCAGCGCATTCTCCAGCGCTACAAGGAGCTTCAGGACATCATCGCGATTCTTGGAATGGACGAGCTCTCGGAAGAGGACAAGCTCGTCGTCGGGCGGGCGCGCCGTCTGCAGCGTTTCATGTCGCAGCCGTTCGCCGTGGCCGAGCAGTTCACCGGCATCGCCGGCAAGTACGTGAAGCTCGAGGACACGATCTCCTCGTTCGAGCGCCTCGTGGCCGGCGAGTTCGACAACCTGCCCGAGCAGGCGTTCTTCATGGCAGGCGGCATCGACGACGTGATCGCCAACGCGAACAAGATGGCACAGGGATGACACGCTGATGCTGAAGGTCTCAGTGATTTCTCCCGAGAGCGTCCTGTTCGAGGGCGAGGCGTCTTCGGTGGTCGCGCCGGCGTTCGACGGAGAGGTCGGAATTCTCCAGGATCACGCCCCGATGATGACGCTGCTCGGTACGGGCTCCCTTCGCCTCGAAAGCGCGTCGGGGGAGAAGCGGTTCCACATCGAGGGAGGGTTTCTCCAGGTCGTGGAGAACAACGTGAGAATCGTCACGGAGAAGGCGTCAGCGGCCTGAACTGATGCGGTACGGAAATAGCGGAGAGGCCCCTTGCGGGGTCTCTCCGTTTTTCAGGCCCTGCCCGGATTGGCCGAGGCAGCGGGTGGCCCTTCCGGGCCGGCGGATTCCTCACATACCTTGCCCCGCCATGCGTGGCAGGCCAACGTAAGAACAATGACTGATCAGCCGCTTCCCTCAATCCTTGTGGTTGACGACAACGAGGACAACGCCCACATCATCCGGGACTACCTCGAGGCGCGAGGGTACCCGATCCATGTTGCATACAACGGCGACGAGGCGATGGAATTGTTCGCCCGCGAGAAGCCGTCGCTCGTGCTCCTCGACGTGATGATGCCGGGCCGCGACGGATGGCAGGTTTGCCGCGAGATGAAGGAAAGCGAATGGGGCCGCGACGTGCGCGTGATAATGGTGACCGCGCTGCAGGACTGGACCGACAAGCGCCAGGCGATCGAGACCGGCGCCGACGACTTTGTCGAGAAGCCCTTCGAGCTCGCCCGGCTGGCGATGGTGGTCGAGCGCAACGCTGCCCAGCTGACGCAGAAAACCTGACATTGCCGAATTACCGGAGGTTGTTCCGCGGCTCTCGTCAGAAGATGCCGACAGTGTCGCAGTCGATCGACTCGATGCGGCAGGCGATCCAGGACCGGAAGGAGCTGCTCGTCATCTACTTCAACTTCGATCGCTACACCAAGATCGAGGAGATCTACGGCTGGGAGAAGCTCGATGAGGTACTCGAGACGACGGCCCAGGCGATCCGCGATTTCATCGGCGAGACTCCGTTTGCGTCAGCCCGCGTGATGGTGAACTACAACAACGACGACGACTTCGTGCTGTTTCACATCCCGCGCGCCGATGAAACCGTCCCGGGGGCCGACGTGATCACCGAGATCACCGCCCGGCTTCACCAGTTCATCGCGAAGCGGATAGAGGACGAGCACGGTGAGGACATCGCCTCGCTCTTCGACACGTTCGTCGGGCACCAGCACATTCACTACGACCCGAAGATCAGGCTCGAGCGCCAGATCTACAGAGCTGTCAGGGATGCGGCGAGCTCCTCAAACTCGATCGAGCAGCGCGAGTTCGGTCGCAAGGCGGCAGACCTGCGAGAGACCCTGCGAACCGGCGGTCTCTACATCGACTACCACCCGATCGTAGTGACGGAGACCGAGGAGATCTTCGGCTACGAGGCCCTTGCACGCGGCACGATAAAGACGATGCGCAGGCCTGAGGTGATGTTCGAGGTGGCGGGGCAGACCGACATGATCTGGGAGCTCTCGCGGCTGTGCCGGAATACTGCGATTTCAGGGATGAAGAAGCGGCTTGAAAAGGACCAGCTCCTCTTCATAAACGTGGATCCGCACGACTTCACAGACCCTGCGTTCACCGAGACCGACCTGGATGTCCCGGACCCGTCTCGCGTCGTGCTCGAGATAACGGAGCGCACTGCGATCCGCGACTACCCGAAGTTCAGGGGGCGGCTCGAGGATTTCCGGGAGAGAGGATACAGGTTCGCCGTCGATGATGCCGGCAGCGGGTATGCCGGCCTGGGCTCGATCGCGAACCTCGAACCGGATTTCATCAAGCTCGACATTTCACTCATCAACTCTATCGACGTGAACTTCATCAAGCAGAGCCTTGTCGAGCAGATGGTCGGTTTCGCAAACAAGCACAACGCGATGGTGATAGCGGAGGGCGTGGAGACTGCGGAGGAGTACGAGACGGTGAAGCAGCTCGGCGTACATCTCGTGCAGGGCTTCTACCTGCATCCCCCGCCCGCCGGGTCCGAACCGATGCCACGGCCGGCGATGCAGACGCCGGCGTTGCCTGTTGCGTCACCGCCGGTTCCTGCCGCGACTCCAAAGGCCAACGCGCCGAAAAGAAAAAGCCCCCGCTCCTGAGAGCGGGGGCTTCCTTTTGAGACCTGGAGGGTTACGGCGTGTAGTTGGCGAGAAGGGTCGCGCCTGAGTAAGGGTCCCAGGTTATGACGGCAATGTACCAGGTTCCCGACTGTGGATTGCTGATGCTGCACAGCTCGTTGTTGCCCGCTCTCTCCCCGATGCACGCGTCGCCGGTGCCGCCGACCGGCGGCTGTCCGCGGCGTAGATACAGATCGGCATCGCCGGACCCGCCTGACAGCGTAACTGTGAGGTTGGTGGTTCCCGCCGGGACGAAAATACGATAAAGCCTCGTATTTCCTCTGGCGGCGCCTGTCAGATTCGGCACCGGAACCCCCTTCGTCAGCGCGATGCCCACAAGCGCGCGGACAGTGATGCTCGAAGACGCGATCTGGTTAGCATCGCTTGGGTGCCGCGCGATTATCGAGGTGATTCCGGGGCCGGTGGCCGATACCATCCCGCTCGCGTTGACTGTCGCGACTGCGGTATTGTCGCTCGACCAGTTCACTGTGATCGGATCTCCCGCCGCGGCGTTGGCAGTCAACTGGACCGACGTGCCTTCGTCGATTCCTACGAAGACCGGGGAGACAGTAAATGTCCGCGTCGGTTCGGTGAAGTTGTAGTCGTCTTCGCATCCCACGAAGAGCACGGGGACGACTGCGAGCGCGAGGTACTTGCTGTAGCGTTTGATCATGATGTCTGCTTCCGTTGGAGGGCCGAAAGGATGGCCGGCGAGAATTACGCGACCAGTTTCAGGGTTCGAGCCAAGATACGTCGGTGTCACGGGTGTCACAACCCACCCCCCCGCCGGCCGGGTGCTGCCTATCCGCCCATCAGGCTCCTCACAAGCTCCGTCGAGCGATCGGCGCCGCCAAGCCCCGCCTCGACTACGCGCCGCGCGGAGTGCCCCGCTCGCTCCCTTACGCGGGCATTCGTAAACCAGGCGAGCAGGCGGGCCGCGATGTCGCCCGTCCCTGGACAACGCATTCCCCCACCCCCCGCGATGAGGAGCTTCGCATCCCGGTTGTCCGTGTGCATCGGCCCGAAAAGGACCGGCGCGCCAAATGCCGCGGGCTCGAGCAGCGAGTGAAGTCCGGCGTCGTGAAAGCCGCCTCCGACATAGGCGGCATCAGCCAGCGCATAGATGTCGCCGAGCACCCCGTACTGGTCGACAAGAACCACGTCTGATCTGGAGTCAGCCATGTCGCTGGTGCGGGACAGAGTGAGCCCGGAATCGCCGGCCCATTTCTCGATCGCCGCCAGATGGGCCGCCGAAAGCTCGTGGGGAGCTATGATCAGCCGTACGGAGCCAAGCTCCCTCGTCACGCGGTTCCAGGCTTCGAGCAGCCGCTGCTCGTCCCTCGGCCATGTCGAGCCCGCAACCAGACTGAGCCGCCCGTCGGAGTATCTCTCGAGCAGCGCATCGCGCTTGACGTTCGGGGCAGTTGCGCGACCCCACACCTGGTCGTACCTGGTGTCGCCGGTGATTGTCATCCGGTCGCCGCGAACCCCCATCGCGAGCAGACGCTCGGCATCGGACGGAGAAATCGCTCCGACAGCATCGAGGGCGGCGTACGCGTCCCGGAGTGCGAGCAGCGCCAAGCCCGATCGGCGGCGTGAGGATTCGGGCACGGTGGCGCTGACCAGGCCGAGTTTCACGCCGCGGGCTACGGCGCCTGCGGCAAGCATCGGCCATACATCGAGCTTGCTGAAGACTATCGCCGTGGGGCGGAGGGCATCGAGCGCCCTCTTCATCTCGGGCGCGCTGTCGAACGGGAGATAATCGTGGAATGCTGAACCCGTCGTCGAGGCGAACCGCTCGGCACTCGGTGAGAAGAATGTGTACGCGAGCTGAACGTCCGGCCTGATTCGGCGAAATCGCTGGATGACGGGGATCGCCTGCAGTCCCTCGCCGACCGATGGAGCGTGTACCCAGAGAAGCGGGCGTGACGGATCGCGCCCCGTTGCCGCCCACGATTCGTATCTCCCGAGCAGTCCCCGGCGCGCGCGTAAGGCCCTGAGGAGCTTTGAGTCGCCAGGTGGCGCGATTCGCACGGCGAGCCGGCTCAATGCACCGGCCGCATCGTAGGTATGCCTGACGAGCGGGTGCATGGCCGGGCCGCCTAGCTCGTCAACGGGTTGTGCCGCCCGCCCGCGCGTCCCGCGCGATTGCCGAGTCGATCAGGGCTCTGAGTGCCTGCATTGGCTGTGCCCCGGGCATCACCAGGCCTCCCACCAGGAAAGAGGGTGTAGACTGTACACCACCTGCCGCTGCCCTGTCACGATCCGCCAGAATCAGGGGAATCATTCTCTCTGACTCGAAGCACTGGGTCCACGCAGGCAGGTCGA
>JBPCJP010000118.1:0-42824 GCA_051005175.1 Gemmatimonadaceae bacterium
GGCGCCGACGGCGGCTTGCGCGAGACCATGCAGCCCGACAACCATAGCGTCAGCGAAACGAACACGAGCGCGCTGCGCAGACTCATGCCTCCGGAGCCTCCTCCAGCCATCCGCCGGAGAACCCGGCGCGCTCGAGCCCGCGTCTCACGTACGGAGAGCGTCTCAGCAGGCTCCATATCAGGTCGCTCCGATAGTTCTCGAGCATCATCACGACCGGACCCTGATCGATGCCGAACGAGTCCGCAGCTGTCCAGTGAGCGCCTGAAGCGCCGATCGCGTAGGTCCGGTTGAAGCACGCGCCGAGTCCATGTCCGTTGTCTGAGCCGATCGATTCGTCCATGAACGCCAGTGCCGGCAGCACTATCTCCGGAGCGAACGGAAGTGATGCAGCAGTCGCCCACGGGGCGATCGTGCCATCGTCAGGGCCATACGGGACTCCCCTCGCGCGGTAGCCATGAAATCCATCGCAGCCGGGGCCCGTGCTCGCGCTCACGCCCCAGCAGTTCTCTCCATACCCTGCGAACCGCCGCGGGTTTCGGATTGCGTATTCCCTCTGGACGTAGGTCGCCCGGCGGCTGTTCTCGAAGTAGTCGATTCCCCGGAGGCGCATGTATGGATCGGTGATGCCGCGGAAATCGATAAAGGAATGGGCCGTCTGATGCACGAAGAGCGGCCCCCCATAAACGAATTCGTGGCCATATATGGTCTTCCATTTGTACGCCGTGAGCCATTCGTCGTACGCAGCCTCCGGAACCGGATATGAAGGTGATCCGAGCGCGAGAACGTACAGCAGGAGTGCCTCGTTATACCCGCGCCAGTCGAACCGCAGAAATCCCCTTTCGGGCGTCCAGCCATGGGATACCGCCGGCGGACGTGGCGATGCCCACGTCCAGTCGGCTGCAAGGTATGTCGCCGTGCCAAGCGTCCGGATCCGGCGCTCGACAGCGTCGTCGGCGTCGAAGTACTCAGCGACAGCGAGCGCGCCCGCGAAAAGAATCGCCGAATCGATCGTTGACACCTCGCACCTGAGCGCCCGCTCGCCCGTGTGGGGGTCAAGAAAATGGTAGTGGAACCCGTTGGTTCCCCTTCCCTCGAGAAACTGGAGGGCGATCAGGACGCGGCGCGCCGCCTCCTGCCGGGTGAGGTACCCGCGGTGAGCAGCGACGGCATGACAGGCAAGGGAGAATCCCGACGCCGCAATGCTTGCGTTGGAGCGGTTGCAGGTGCTGTCACCGACCAGTCCGGTAGCTGGGTGGTGCTCCCGCCTGAAATACTCGAACGCGCCGGATTCGATGCGTTCTATTGTTGCTTCGAACTTCAGATGGAGTACCTTCGTATTATGGTTTGAGGTTGACTGCGGAAATGCCGTTCCTCGTCGGTCTCACCGCTTCTCACTGGTCTCCTCAGCGTGCAGTTACGCTGTGCGACATCCAGCGATGGGGTGTAGGTCAATTGGCAGACCACCCGGCTGTTAACCGGGAAGTTGCAGGTTCGAGTCCTGCCGCCCCAGCTTTTTCCCTTCTTCAATCAGGCCGGCGCAAGCGCCTTCGCTGATTCATTCCCGAGCTCGCGGGCCATCTCCGCAATGCCGTCCTCGATCGTCCTCGAATGGTGCATCGAGCAGAACTTCGGCCCGCACATCCCGCAGAACTCGGCGCTCTTGAAGTATTCGGCAGGAAGCGTCTCGTCGTGGTATTCCTGCGCGCGCTCTGGATCGAGCGAAAGGCGGAATTGCTCCTTCCAGTCGAACGCGTACCTCGCCCGTGAGAGAGCATCGTCGCGATCACGCGAGCCTTTTCTCCCCCTCGCCACGTCCGCTGCGTGAGCTGCGATCTTGTATGCGATGACACCCTCGCGCACATCGTTGGCGTTGGGAAGCCCGAGGTGCTCCTTCGGTGTCACGTAGCAGAGCATGTCGGAGCCGTGCCAGCCTATTATCGCGGCGCCGATCGCGCTGGAGATGTGATCGTAGCCCGGGGAGATGTCGATGACCAGGGGACCGAGGGTGTAGAACGGCGCCTCGTGACACACCTGCTTGGCGCGCTTCACGTTCATCTCGATCTGGTCCATTGGAACATGGCCCGGGCCTTCGATCATCACCTGTACGTCGTACTCCCAGGCCCGCTTCGTCAGCTCGCCCATCGTGTCGAGCTCAGCGAACTGTGCCTTGTCGCTGGCGTCAGCAAGAGAGCCCGGCCTCAGGGAGTCACCGATTGAGATCGTTACGTCGTAGTAGCGGAGAATCTCCAGAACTTCGTCGAAATGCTCGTAGAGGGGGTTCTGCTTCCGGTGGTGCATCATCCATACTGCGTGCAATGATCCACCCCGACTGACGATCCCGGTGGTGCGGCCGTGAACGAGGGGCAGGTGCTCGATCAGGATCGCGGCGTGAATGGTCATGTAGTCCACGCCCTGCTTCGCCTGGTGCTCGATCATGTCGAGAAGGTCCTGAGCAGTAAGCTCCTCGAGCTCCTTGTCCTGCTGCACCGCCTGGTAGATGGGGACTGTCCCGATCGGGACGAGCGATGTGTCGATTATCGCCTGGCGGATCGCGTCGATGTTACCGCCGGTCGAAAGGTCCATCACCGTGTCGGCGCCGTACTTTACGGCCATCGCAAGCTTCTCTATCTCGCCATTGATGTCGGACGAGACCGCGGAGTTCCCGATGTTCGCGTTGATCTTCACGCGGGCGACCTTGCCGATGCACATCGGCTCGAGCGAGCCTGCAAGGTGGCGGACGTTGGCGGGGATGATGAGCCGCCCTATGGCAATTTCATCCCGTACGAGCTCCGGAGTGATTTCTTCGCGCTCGGCGACAAAGCGCATCGCATCGGTGATCTCGCCCCGGCGCGCGTAGTGCATCTGCGTGCGTGCTTCCATTGTAGACTCCCTACGCCGGTACTAGCCGGGTCAGGTTCTGAGGGACTTTCTCAGCTCGCGCATCCGGCCGACTCTCGGCCGGGGCGGGCACCCCTGTCATGTTCTTAATGTATATCGCTGACGGGAGAAGATCAGAAGCGGCTGACGCTTCGTCATATTTCCGATTGCCGCCTGCTGTCCGCCGCCTGAAGTAATCCCGGTCCGCATCGAGCCGGGTTGAAACCCTGACGAACGGCGTGCATGTCGCGCATTTTCCCCTAAGGCTGATATTTGGCGCTTTAATCCTCAAACCAGGCGAGACCCGATGAAATCCCTTGTTTCTGCCCTTCTGCTTCTTGCTGCGTGCGCGCCGGCTCCGGCCCCGGCGCCGGCGGTGACTGTTCTTCCAGGAATTGAGGTGTTCCTGGCTGACGTCCCTCCGTCACTCAAGGGAAAGCGCGTCGGCCTGATCACCAATCAGAGTGCTGTAGACCGTTCGCGAACGCCTGACATCGATCTGATCGCACAGCACCCGGATCTCCGGCTCGTTGCGCTTCTCGCTCCCGAACATGGTATTCGCGGAACGGTGGCCGCGGGCGAGAGGATCCAGGATGAAGTTGACACGAAGACGGGCGTGCCCGTCTACTCGTTATACCTGGCAGAGGACAGAGGTCCGACGCCGGAGATGCTGAAGGACGTCGATGTTCTCGTTTACGATCTTCAGGAGGTTGGTGGCCGGACGTGGACCTACGTGTCCACGATGGCACTCTCGATGATGGCCGCGAAGCGAAAGGGAATTCCGTTCGTCGTGCTCGACAGGCCCAACCCCATCGGCGGTGACATAGTCGAAGGTGCCGTTCTCGACACCGCTTTCAAGTCGTTCGTCGGCATGTACCCGATTCCCGCACGTCATGGATTAACCGTCGGCGAGCTCGCAAAGCTCTTCAACGAGAGACATGGGATCGGCGCCAACCTCATGGTGATCAAGGCCGCGAACTGGCGCCGGTCGCAATGGCAGGATGATACCGGTCTTCCCTGGACGAATCCCTCGCCGAACCTGCGCTCGCTTGCCGCGTTGAACAACTATCCGGGGTCCGTCTACTTCGAGGGCACGAATCTCACCGAGGGGCGCGGAACTGAGAGGCCGTTCGAGCAGATCGGTGCTCCGTGGCTCAACGCGACCGAAGTCGCGCGCTTGATGAATGCGCGCCAGCTGCCGGGAATCAGGTTCGAGGCAATAACCATGACCGTCGAGCCCACGGCTGCGAAGCATCCCGGGCTGACGATTCCTGCGATCAGGTTCGCGATCACTGACAGAGAGGCGTACCGCCCGGTGCGGACTTCGCTGCTGCTCATCGACGAGATTCGCCGGCTGCACCGCGCCAACTTTGCGTGGACCGGGACGATCGATCGCCTGACGGGATCTGACAAGGTGCGACTGGCGATCGAAGCGGGGCAGCTCGAGCCGTTACTCGCGGAGTGGGACAGACAGGCCGCTCAGTTCAAGGCGGGCAGCGCTCAGTTCCTGCTCTATCGCTGAACAGGGCGGAGAATCCGTCGGGGCTCCCGGGGACTGAGGTGTACCATAGGCAAACACCTCGACTCTAATCACTGGGAGCCCCCTTGCCTCTGCTTCGTTCGACCCTGATTGCTGGACTACTGCTCGTTTGCGCAGGATGCGAGAATCCCTTCGCCAGATGTCGGAATCAGCATCGGTGATTCCCGCCGTGTGGTCGGCCTCCGGATGAATTTCCGCGACCGCCGGATGGAGGAAGTGATCGGCATCAGTGCCACGATGTGGATGCCCTACGAGGAAAATCAGGGAATAGTGCGCGGCCTGGCGCTTGGCCTCCCGGGAACGGAGGCGCGGAGCATCAGTGGAGTGGCAGCCGCGCTTGTCGGAGTCGGGGTGCACGATGACTTTCGCGGGATAGGCGTCGGGGGTATCGGCCTCGGAATCGGCGGTAATGCACGCGGCCTCCTCATTGGCGGAGTTGGCGGCGACATGGAGGGGATCTCGATCGCCGGCGCTTCGGCCATCGAGGGAATCGCGGTCGCCTCGGCGATCGGTACCGAGGACGCGGGGGGACTCATCATTGCGCCGCTGTATTTCAAGATCTCTCCCGGCGGACGCATGAAAGGCGTCAATCTGAGCGCCTACAACGATGTGCGCGGAACCCAGCAGGGACTGGCAATCGCGCTATTCAACTACGCGCGCACCCTCGATGGCGTTCAGCTCGGACTGCTCAACTATGCGGGCAACAAGTCCAGGGGCACGCGACTTCTCCCAATCGTCAATTTCGCCCGCAGGAACCAGGGCGGGGTGCACGATGTGTCCAAGCCCCCTTGCGGCGTGACCCCCGTCCGGTAACTTGGCTGCTCACGGCCTCAGGGAGGAGTTGGTGAGACACGTCACGGCTTTAACAGCATTCGCAATGCTCGTCGCAGCATGCGGACCGCGGGAAACGCCGGCTACAGGCGACACGGTCGCCGCCGGGGCGGAAACGGCCGCAACGACGGCGAGCACTGCACCCGCCGGCAGTGATGAGGCGAAGATCGCCGATGCCGAAAGCGCGGCGCCAGACTCAATCTCGAAGCTTGCAACGATAATGGACTGGCCCGGGAGCGAAGGCGGTGCCATGCGCCAGCTCAGGGCCGGGTCCAATGGATGGGTCTGCTACACGAGCACACCGAATCCCACTTCTGCGCTGGGGCAGGATCCAATGTGCCTCGACGCCACGTTCCAGAGGTGGATGGAAGCCTTCATGGCAGGGACTGCGCCTAACAGCACATCGGTCGGTTTCGCCTACATGCTGAAGGGTGATCGCGGAGCGAGCAACACGGAACCGATGGCAAGGGATTCGACGGCGACCAACAACTGGACGCGGACAGGTCCCCATGTGATGCTCGTCGGCCCCGCAGCCGCGCTTGCCTCACTTCCGACGACCCCGGGAGCGACTCCATGGGTCATGTGGAAAGGCACACCGTACGAGCACGTGATGGTACGCGTGGAGTGACCGGAGTATCCGGCGGCGACCGGCCTCATGGTCGCCGCCGGATGGAGGAAGTGATCGGCATAAACGCGACGATGTGACCTTGATCTCGCTCGTGTTCCTGGCCCCAATCTCACTCAGCTGCTAGGGGCCTTTCTCTGTTCGCGTATAGATACCTCAATCCTCCGCACCAGTTCGGGCCTCGACATGCGCAAACGAATGGACTGGGACAGAATGGTGAGAGGCTCCGGGTTACAGCCTTGGGCTCAGTGGTCTTATGTCTCCCAAGACGAAGAATTTCCATAGACCACCCAGTGATTGCCTTCCTTGCGGAACTGCAGTGTTTCACCGGCAGCGAATGAGTCCAGACCGCCTTCACGCACTGGCTTCATCTTACCCCACCTGATTATCGTGACGACTGCGGTCGTGTCGGTAAGCGAGTCAATTTCGACCGACACAGCTAGAGTGTCCAAACCGGGAGCCCATTCGCACTCTCCACACTTTTTCCCGCAAACTCGTGCACTTGCCCGGGCACCCACTTTCGCTGCAAGCCGCGCATTGATCGATGCGTCGGCAGCTTTCCGCGGCGCTAGAACGACGTTGTTGGTCGACCGGTTTCCTAGCACCAGCTTAAGGGCGGCGGCCTGAGCTTCGACCCTCGTATCGGTATCCTGGGCATAACCACGGAGGATTGAAGCCCAATCGCCAGTAACCCAAGCGAAAAGCACGAAGCAATTTGAACGCGCATGGAACGGCCGCTCTCACCGCGCATAGCAGTTCTTTGTGCGCGCCTGATGAATGAAATTCAGCACATCCCTCATCACAGGCGCGATGCCCAACTGAGGTACCGAGAACGCAACGACGATCTCGACATGGCCCACGCCGCGATACAGGACCGCTAGCGCGCAGCCGCCGCTGTTACGTATGCGCGCGGCGAGCGTGTTTGAATTACTCGCGGATACAGTCTTGTCATCAGAGCCGTGCAGAAAAAGCAGGTTCGCTTCCCTTCCCCCTGCTATATGAGTGCGAGCGTAGGTCGCGGGCCAGCCCTCGGGCGGCCCCATGAGCGCCTGCACATCCGGATCAGTCCAGACGGTGTCCACCGGACCGGCGATACTCACGTAGCCGCGCACTGCATTCGCGGGCAATCCGGCGTCGCGAAGGTACCGATCATCGAGCGCGAGCAAGACCGCTGTGTGCGCCCCCGATGAATGCCCCACCACCCAGATCTGCGCAGTATCGCCGCCAAGCCGTTCGATGTTATTGCGCGTCCACCTCACTGTCTGAGCGGCATCCTCCACCCACCCGGGAAACTTTACTTCGGGGTACAGCCGGTAGTCGGGCACGACGACAACCACGCCGCGCCGCGCGAGCGCGTCGCCAAGCAGTCGGTAATGATCCTTCGAGCCGCTCTGCCACCGTCCTCCGTACAGGAAGACGACCACGGGCGCGGCATTTCCCCGTACGCGCGGACGATATACATCCAGTCGTTGCCTGGATTCGCTGCCATATGCGACATCCGCCGAGCGGATGGATTGGCCGCTGGACAGCAATTTTTCCGCGATTCGCAGAGGTGAGCACGCAGAGGTCAAACAAACCAGCAACAGCGGATATTGGAGCCGAATCATCTGCAGAATATAGGGCGCGAAAGTGAACCCCCGGTGGCCGCATGACCTGAACAAAAACATGGAGGTACTTCCTCGCAGACGAGTCCGCCACGCGGCCCAATGGTGCAGCCCGGAGCCTTATCCGCCAGATCCGCCCAATCCGCCAGATCCGGTTCCCCTGGGTTTCCCGTTCCTACGGATAGGAATAAGGCGCCTGCAGCCCGAGCGGAATGCCGAGCATCCAGTACGCGACGAGGAAGATTGTCCAGGAGATGAGGAACACCACCGAGAACGGCAGCATTATCGAGACAAGCGTCCCGATCCCGGTGCTCTTCACGTAGCGCTGGCCGAACACGACAACGAGCGGGAAATACGGCATCAGCGGCGTGATTATGTTCGTCGTCGAGTCACCCACGCGATACGCCGCCTGCGTGAGCTCGGGTGATATCCCGAGCTGCATCAGCATCGGCACGAAGACCGGCGCGAGCAGCGCCCACTTCGCCGACGCTGAGCCTACCAGAAGATTCACGAACGCGCTGAGCAGGATGATCCCGACAATCGTCACCTGGCCCGGGAGCGCCATCGCCTTCAGCAGCGCCGCACCCTTGAGCGCGATAAGGGCGCCGATGTTCGACTGTCCGAACGCCGCGATGAAAAGCGAGACGAAAAACGCCAGAACGATGTAGTAGCCCATCGAGCTCATTGCGCTGCTCATTCCCTTCACGATGTCGCGATGACTCTTCACTGTGCGCGCGACGTACCCGTAAACGACACCGGGGATCAGGAAGAAGAGGAAGATGAGCGACACGATTCCCCGCATCAGCGGCGCCGTCGAGGAGGTTATTTCCCCCTCGCGCGAGCGCATCGGTGAATCACCCGGCGCCGTCGCGAGCCAGAGCAGCACGCCCGCGACGAGCATCGACAGCAACGCGACCCTGAGACCAAGACGCTCCCGCGGCCCAAGCTCCTCCATCTTCGGGATCTCAGAAACGTCGCCATCGACTATCACGTTCTTGAGCCGCGGCTCGACGACCCGGTCAGTCAGATACCAGCCGAGACCAATGATCAGCAGACACGACGCACTCGTGAAGAACCAGTTAGAAAGCGGATTCACCAGCCGCTCTGGAGCAATGATCTGGGCGGCCGACTGCGTGAACCCGGCAAGCAGCGGATCAAGACTTGAAGGAACGAAGTTCGCGCTGAAACCGCCCGAGACTCCGGCGAAAGCGGCCGCTATTCCGGCGAGCGGGTGCCTTCCTGCCGCATAGAAGATCACTCCGCCAAGCGGAATCACGAGGACATACCCGGCATCAGCAGCCGTGTGACTCACTATCGCCACAAGTATCAGCATCGGCGTCAGAAGGCGCGGTGACGTGAAGCCGAGCAACCCCTTGAGCGAAGCGTTTATGAAACCCGTGTGCTCGGCCACACCCACACCGAGCAGCGCAACGAGCACGACGCCAAGCGGGTGGAAGCTGGTGAACGTCGTCACCATGTTGGCAAGAAACGCCGCGAGCGACGCGCCGGTGAGCTGATTGACGATTCTCAGCGGCTCGCCGTTGCGCGGATCTATCTCCGAGAACTGCATCGGCGAGAGGATCGCCGAAAGCACCCAGACCGTTATGAGGAGAATCAGGAACAGCACCGCCGGGTCGGGCAGGGCATTGCCCGTCCGCTCGATCGCATTCAGAGCCCTGTCGATCATGCGGCTCTTCTGCGCTTCCGGCACCTGCCCTTCGTCTCCTGGCTTCATGTTCGGCTGGCTCCGTTGTCAGTCTTTATCGTCGATCGCCTGAAATCCGGCGGGTACCGGGCAGGGGGAGTGTGTTCACGAGACCGGTCCGGCGCAACCTCGACGCGCGCCAGGCGCCCTGGACACCGCGGTCGGCTGTGAAGGTCCCGCGCATCATGTCGCCCTCCACCCTGCCGGTCAGCTCGAAGGTCGCGTTCGCGGCACCAGCGTCGCGCAGGAGGAACCACACGCTATCGCCCCGTATACCCGCGCTCTCGACGCCGATCCGACCGGTCCCGCGAACTTCACTGTTCGTGATCTTCTGGTACTGTTGAGTGATCGATACGTTGAGTTGGCGAGGCCCGAGGGTAACGCTCCAGTCGCCCGAAATATCCGCCGGCATTACCCAGTAGTAGACCATCCGCGTGTCGACCATGAGCGTGCTGTCGGCCTTCCAGTCGCCCATTCCGAAAGAATGCGACACGACCCGCGACCCCGGGCGCAGCTCGGCAAAAAGTTTCGGCCGCAGGCGGACGTTCAGCTCCGGTAAGAGGTAAAGCGTCACGACTGAAGCTTCGCTCAAGTCGGTCTCGAACAGGTCGGCATTCGTGAACTCGGTGAGATGCGTCACGCGCGCGCTGTCTGCGTTGAACCGGCTTTCAGTGATCCGCCTTGGATCGATGTCGATTCCTGTCGCCCGGATCCCGAAACGCCTGGCGGCGGCGATCACTATGCGGCCATCGCCGGATCCAAGGTCATACAGAATATCGCCGGGCCCCGCCCGCGCGACGGCAAGCATCTGGTCAACCACCTTATGCGGCGTCGGCACGAACACAACGTCGGGTGCACGCTGAGTTGGGGGGGCGACAGGGGCCTGGGCGCTTCCCGGGTTTGCGCACGCGCTCAATGCAAGCGCCGCTGCAATCGAAAGTAGTCGTGTCATGGTTTGCCCCGAATGTCTGTGCAGGCCGGAGACGATACGCCCCGCGGCAGGCGTCGTCAACGGAGGGTGCGGTCAGGCAATCGACGTGCTCATTGCTTGCAGTCCGGCGTGTGTTCCTCCAATCTCTGATGGTCCGCTTGCAGGTTCACTCCGACAAGACACAAATGCGCCTCGCTTTCCTCGCCACTTTCCTGATGCTCGCCGCCAGCCCGGCCGCGTCACTCGCACAGCAGCTAGACATTCTTCCCGATCCCCAGGTGAGGCTCATATCGGAAGAGATCTCGGGGGACGCAGCTTACGCGCACGCAAGGCACAATTCGCAGTTCCACCGCCCTCGCGGCGGGTCTGACGGACTCTGGAAAGTGGCGCAGTACTACGAGGAGAAAGCGCGCGAGTACGGTCTCGCCGACGTCAAGCTCATCAAGCAGGCTTACGGCGCAACCCGCCCGTGGAACGCGAAGCTCGCCGAGCTCTGGATAACCGGCGACAACCCGCAGCGGATCGCGAGCACCATCCAGACACCCCTGCACCTCGCCGACTTCAGCAGGCCAGCAGACGTCACGGCGGAGCTCGTCGACATCGGCGGCGCGACCGCTGCCGAGCTCGAGGGAAAGAACGTCAATGGAAAGATCGTTCTCACCTACGCGCCTGTTGCGACAGTGATGCAGCACATAGTCGGCGGCCGGGGAGCGGCCGGCATCGTCTGGTACCCAAGCCCGTTCTACGAAGGGAGTGGGACAGACGGATCAGGATTCAACCTGCCCGATCAGGTACGATGGGCTTCGCTGCCTTCAGGCCAGGTTGAAGGCAGGGAGCCGACATTTGCATTCATCCTCTCGTTGCGACAGGGTGTGGAGTTGCGAAACCGCCTCGCCGCTGCGCCTGGTGCGATCAGGGTTCGCGCGCTTGTCGACGCCGGCTTTTCATCAATGGAAGGCGACCGGCCGTGGCAGGTGATGGTCGAAGGGTTCATACGCGGGAGCGAACCATCGCTCGGCCAGGATGTCGTGCTGACGGCGCATATGCAGGAAGAAGGGCAGAGCGCCAATGACGATGCGAGTGGCACCGGGAGCGTGCTCGAGATAGCCCGTGCGCTCAACAAGCTGATAAACGACGGCCGTATCCCGCGGCCCCGCCGCAATCTTCGCTTCTGGTGGGTTACCGAGTTTTCCAGCCAGCGCCAGTATTTCGCCGACAATCCCGAGGCGCACAGGCAGATGTGGGTGAACGTGAACCAGGACATGGTAGGCGCGGATCAGTCGCTGGATATCATGCGGAAGCAGGGCATAACGCGTGTCCCGGCTTCGCGCTTCCATTTCCTCAATGACGTGGCCGAGTCGGTCGTCGAATTCATGGTTCGGGGCAACACTTACGAGCTGTCGCAGGCCCAGGCAGGAGTGACGACCGTTTACCCGCGCCCTCACCTGTCGCGACTGGGCACCCGGCAGCGCTACAACGCCGAGATGATCTTCTTTCATGGCAACACCGATCACGTCCCGTTCAACGAGGCGCCAATCGGGATCCCGGGCATAACCTTCACGAACATGCCTGACAGGTTCATTCATTCGTCGGACGATGACCTGCAGAAGCTCGACCCCACGCAGCTCGGTCGGAATGCAGCGGCTGCAGCGCTTATCGCCTACACGATGGCTTCAGCCGACGCTGCGCTCGCGCCTGGACTCGCGGCCGAAACCGCCGGCCGGGGGGCTGAGCGGATGGCGCGAAATCTCCGGCTCGGGCTGCAATGGATCTCGACGTCAGCCGATCGTGCAGCCGCGTATCACGACGCAGTCGACCAGGTGAAATACGCTGCCGGGCGCGAGCGTCTTGCAGCCGCCTCGATCGCTTCGATTCACACTACTGCGGCCGGGCTCTCGGCTTCGCTCGCTGCCTCGGTCAGCCAGCGAGAGGGTCAGGCAATGCTGGAGCTCGGATCACACTATCGCGCACTCACCGGCGATGCTCCGCCCCGCGGCCGCGCGCCGGACGAGACCGAACGGCGGCTCGCATCGTTGCGTCCCGCATTGGCGGCAGGCCCGCGCGAGTTCCTCGAAGGACGCGGGCAGATCGCCGGCGTCTCCGGGCTGCACGGGCTGATGGCTTTCGAGCTGCTGAATCTCGTAGACGGCAGTCGCAGCGGACTCGACATATATCGCTACGCCTCAGCGGAGGCGCGCGAGGCGGGCGCGCACTATTTCGGGACAGTGACTCCCGCCGCCGTGCTGCAGTATCTGACCAACGCTGCGACGGCGGGAATGATAAGGCTGCGCTGAGCTAAGCGTTCCCGACTCTCGAATCTTCGCCCGTCTCGATGAACCGCACGCACTGACCCTGGTTCCTGAACGAGAAGTTTGACCAGCCGCCCTTGAAGCATTCGTCCTTGGCGAGCGGATCCACCGGGCGCGGCGGCACTGGAGAGATGAACTCCCCGCCGGCGTATGTACCGGCGGGCTCAGGTATCAAGCTCGGCGCTAAGCTTCGGCTCAGCGGGCGCGCTCCGGCCAAGCAGGCGCGCGACAATCTTGTCGCCGTGGTATCTGCCGTTCTCGATGAAGATCTTGTTCGCATCGAAGCCAGCCACGACGACTCCCGCGATGAAAAGACCGGGGACCGGTGTCTCGAGCGTCTCCGGATCGTGCGCCGGAATTCCTGTCACCTTGTCGATCGCGACGCCTGATGCGCGAAGCAGATCGGTGTTCGGGGCGAACCCTGTCATCACGTATACGAACGAAGCCGGCAAACGCTCATCACCCGATGGGCCGCTCAAGTGAACCCCATCCGCATCGATTCTTCCGACCCGGCTGTTCCACCTCACGCCGATGCTGCCTTCCTTCGCGCGATTCTCGAAGTCCGGCAGGACCCATGGCTTTATCCGCTTGTCGAAGGTCGGGCCGAAGTGGGTCAGCGTGACACGCGCACCCGATCTCCACAAATCCAGCGCCGCCTCGGCAGCAGAATTCCCCCCGCCGACCACGACGACATCCTGGTCGAATGCCTCGTGCCCTTCGCGGTATACGTGCGCGACATGCGGCAGATCTTCCCCGGGAACTCCGAGCCGGTTGGGTGATCCAAAATATCCTGTCGCGACTACAACGGCTTTTGCGTGAGTATCGCGGGGCGTTCCGCCGCGAGAGCGCGACCTCACGACAAATCCGGTGTCAGTCCGCGAGATGGATTCGACGCGCTCGTATTGCCGCACGCGAATCCTGAAATGCTTCACGACCTCGCGGTAGTACGCGAGCGCATCGCGCCTGGATGGCTTCTCCGCCGACACGACAAATGGCATTCCGCCGAGTGACAGTTTCTCGGCCGTAGAAAAGAACCTGACGTAGGTGGGATACTGCGTGATCGTGCTGACGACTGAATGCGCCTCGACCACGACTACCTCGAGGCCGGCACTCTGCGCCGAGATGGCGGCCGCAAGGCCACAGGGACCGGCGCCGACTATGAGCAGGTCGATCTGGTTTTCTTCGTCAGTCACTTCATCTCTCGTGGAATGCCGGGAAGTCGCTCACACGATAAGCTAGCGAGGGGTGTGGCTGGCCGGACTGCCGCGGGTTGGGTATCCTCCGGATATGACACCGGAAGAAAACGCCGGAGCGGACGCCGATGCATTGCAGGGAGGAACGGCGCAGCGAACCTTCGACCACCTGAGAACCTGAACATGTTGAAGTGGCTTGGCGGCTGTCTCCTCGTTGCGCTCGCTCTGATCGTTGCTGCGTTCTGGTGGGGATACAACTCGATGCAGAGCTCGATCGAGCCTGACGGATCGACTTCTGTCATGATCGGAGCATTACCGAGCCGTGTGTTCGCCTCCCTGGCGGATGGAGACTCCGTCGCGACATGGATGGCGCAGGGGAACACGGTGAGAACGAGTCGCCGCGGCCCGCTCGTCACGGGCGACATTGTGCGAATCGAGATGGGGACCCCTGGTGGAATCGCCAACCAGAGCGCGAGCTGGGTGGTGGCAGAGGTGATTCCGGATCGGCTCGTCGTCCTTCACCTGCTCCCTGATTCCACGCAGGGCATCGCTGCGATACGCCGGGATTCTCTCAGCGCCGAGGGTGATTCGACGAAGCTGACAAGCCGGCTCGTATCTCCGCTGATAGACCAGGTCGCGACTGACGAGCGCGGCCGGCCGGAGGGCGGAGTTTACGGGCTTACCTCGAAGCTCATGTTGTCCATGCTGAGAATGCAGTCGAGGATGGAGCTCATGCAGCTGAAGGCACACATCGAGGGGTCAGCACGCGCTCTACCGCCGGCAACGCCACCGCCCTGACGTGCGCGTCGTAATCATCGGCGCGACTGGTCACATCGGCACGTGGCTCGCGCCCCGGCTCTCGAATGCCGGGCACGAGGTGATCGGCGTATCGCGGGGTGCCCGCGAGCCGTATCACGCGTTCCCCGGATGGGAGAACGTGCGACGCGTCGGAATCGATCGCGAAACGCGCGAAATCGACGGATCGTTCGGCAATGCGATCGCATCACTGACACCGGACGTAGTGGTGGACCTTATCTGCTTTGACGCCTCATCGGCCATACACCTTGTCGATGCGCTGCGCGGCAGAGTCGGGCACTTCCTCCACTGCGGCACCTTGTGGGTTCACGGGATTCCGCGGTCCCGCCCGTACGATGAGGCAGTCGCGAGAGAGCCCGTCGGGGACTACGGGATTCGCAAAGCTGAGATCGAGCGTTTGCTGCTGGAGGAGTCAGAACGCGGATTCCCCGCGACAATCCTTCATCCGGGACACATCACCGGACCTGGGTGGCATCCGATAAATCCTGCCGGCAACCTGGATCCGTCGATCTTCGATCATCTGGCCCGCGGTATCCCAGTCGCGCTGCCGGATGACGGATCGGCTACGCTGCAACACGTGCACGCGGAAGACGTTGCGCAGGCGTTCGAGCTCGCTATCCAACAGCCCGGCAGGTCAATAGGTGAGGCATTTCACGTTGCCGCACGGGAGCCGGTGACGATGAAGACATATGCGGAGCAGGCTGCGGCATGGTATGGACGCAAAGCTGCCATCGAGTTCCTGCCGTGGGATTCATGGAAAGCCGGGGTGACCGAGCGTGATGCCGAAACCACCCTCGACCACATTATCCATTCGCCGTTCGCGAGCGTGGAGAAGGCTGTCACGATGCTCGGCTTCAATCCGCGCTTCACCGCGGTCGAGGCCGCGCGTGACGCTCGGATGGGTGTCGCGAGCTGATCTCTATTCGTGGACCGGTCAGTTTCCGCTCATCAGCTTCCGCTGGAAGAATTCAGCCACTGCCGCGTTCACGCGCAGGTTGTTCCGGTGGAGCATCCAGTGGTGCGTATCGTCGGGAATCACTATTTCCTCGTACGGGATTCCGGCAGCTGCCACGCGCTGAACGAGGTCGACGGTTTCACTGAAGCGCACATTGCGGTCGTCGTCGCCGTGGATGAAAAGCACCGGCGACTTCCATGTGCCAATGGATGCAACGGGCGATGACTGCCAGGCGATGACAGCCGCGCTGTCACGATCGGTCGGCTCGTATTGCCATGTGCCCATTCCGAGACGGCGGCCACCGTCAGATGTGTAGTTGTGCACTCCGTGGATGTCCACGCCTGCGGCGAAGAGATGAGAGTCTTTCGCGAGCGCAAGTGCGGTGAGGTATCCACCGTAGGATCCACCATAGATCCCGATGCGCCGGCCGTCGACGCTCGCGAGGTTGCGCAGATATTCGCCGGCTGCCCGAATGTCCTGGTATTCGCTCGCTCCGCGCATGCCTCCTGACGCTGGGTTCTGGAAGTCGTATCCGTACCCGATCCCCAGCCTGTAATTGACCGCAAGAACGACGAATCCCCGGCTAGCGAGATACTGGTTCATCGCATAGGCGTTGGAGTAATAATCCGAGTAGTGCCAGCCCACGAGCATCTGCCGCGACGGTCCGCCGTGCACGTAGAGGATCGCGGGCTTGCGGCCGCCTCCCGCGCGCTCGAACAGCTGGCCATGCACGACATTTCCGTCGGGCGCGCGGAATGTCACCTTGCGCGGCGCCACGAGCTGCGAGGCGGGATATCTCTCGAGCATATCTGCCGCAATCGTCTTGTGGGCTGCACGGCCTCCGCCGAAGGCCATCGCCATGGGCAACGGCGGCCGCTGCGCCGTTGCGCCAAGGTAGACGATGGAGCGGCCGTCACCGGTGACGACGGGAGTGAACTCGAGTCCCTGCCCCGGCGTCAACACTTCCGGCGCGGCACGGTCGACCGGGACTTTAACAACGTGGCGGCGGTCGATGTCGTTCGGGTCGCTGCCGGCGTTCGCCATGAACACCATGTGCCGGCGGTCCGGGCTCATGGTGATGAACTCGGCCATGTAGTTTCCGGGCGTCAGCAGGAGCGGCTCGCCTCCCTGATGGGCGACCGAGTAGATATGCGGCCAGCCATCCATGTAGCTGACGAAGACGATTCGTCCACCGGCTGCCCAGTGAAGATTGGTTCCGCCCTGCGTGGATGGTGATGAACCCGGCAGCGTTTCTGGCGCTTTCCATATCTGTCGTGCCTCGCCGGTCATTGCGTCGCCGGTCCAGATCGTCCACGGATTGTGACGGCGCTCGAGGATCATGTCGGGCGCGCCGCCTGCGCCGGGCCGCCTGACGAAAGCGATCCGCCGTCCGTCGGGGGACCATCGCGGTGATGCGTCGCGTGCAGTCGACGGGGCGATCCAGAGGATCGGCGTCGCCTCTGCCTCGTAGACGCCGATGAATGAATGGTCGGCGCGGCTGGACACGAAGGCGAGTCGTGAACCGTCGGGTGACCAGCGGATGTCGCCGTTGTTGCCTCGTGCGGAGAGGAGCCGCTTGGCCGCCGCGGATCCGTCGATCGGCACAGTCCAGATCTGTCTTTCCCGCTCGAATGCGACGGTTCTCGAGTCGGGAGAGATCACCGGATAGTCGCCTCCCTCGTTGAGCACCTTCGGCTCGCCGCCGGCGAACGGCACCGACAATATCTGGAGCTTCGGCGGAACCGGCAGCGACTCGGCGTTCACTATCACTTCGTCGTCCCAGTTGCTGCTGTGCTCCCCGCCGCGAACGTACACGATGTACTGGCCATCGCTGGAGAGAGAGACGCTCGTCAGCTCCTGTCCGTCGTCCCGGTCGTAAGCGGTGATCTTCCGCGCAGTGAAGCCAGGACCTTCGGCCACGTATACGTTGCGCCTCCCTTCCTCATTGAACGTCCATGCGATTCGCGAGCCTGTCGCCGCAGCGGTGAGGTTCTGGGGAAACGGATACGCGCGAACCTGCTGAGGGTCGAGCGCCTGGGCGCGCGCGCCGGCCGGGAGCGTCACCGCGAGAATGATTGCGCAGAGAATTTTCATTTGCCTTTGTCAGTTGGCTTGTGATGCTGGTGTGAAGAGGTCGATCTGCGGCGGACGCGATGGCAGTCCGAGTTGCTGGAGGACGGTTCCGATCCATCCTTCGCGGTCTTCGGGGTCGAGCGGATGCACCGTGACCCCGAAGGACTTGACGAGGCGGTCTATCGTGGCGTCGATTTCCATCTGGAAGCTCGGGCTAACCGCGCGCGTTCCATCGAAGGCAGGGGCGCCGAGCACCGGGACCTTGAAGAGCGCGTCGTAGGTCTTTATCCAGCTTGCGACGAGCGGATCGAGCTCGGGCCGCCTGCCGACGCGGGCGACGAGGTACGCATAGTTGTCGAGCACCGAGCGGTCGCAGATGACGACTTCAAAGACGGCGCCGGCGACGAGCTCTTCGGCGATCTGGGTGTGAAGGATCCACGATTGTGCGTCTGGCGTCGTCGCTTCGTTGATTGGCAGTGGGCAGCGCCTCGCGACTTCCTTCACGAGGTCTACGCCGAGGTCGAGTCGCTTGAGCTGAGATGCAAGGTCGAAGCAGAGTGTTGTCTTTCCAACCCCGTGGGTCCCGACGAAGGCGAGCTTGAGGCGCGGGCGGCCTGTGGAGTCGAGCGGCAGGAGCTCGCGCGGGCTTGTCATCAATCGAGATTACGAATCCGGCGGTCCCGGGTCAACGCGGCGTGAAAGAAAACGGGGAGAGCTTTCGCTCTCCCCGGTTCAATTCCTCTCAGGCTACCTGCACTTTCCACTCTTGCCGATCGGAATGCACTCTTCCGGCGGCGGCGGTGGTGGCGGTGGCGGTGGCGGTGGCGGTGGCGGCTCAGTGCTGCCTCCACCAGACGTCGCTACGACAGGGCCAAGCTCATCCTGGATGTTCTTGAGTGGGCTGAAAACGAATGTGTTGCTTCCGCTTCCGCCCCACAGAATTCCAATCAGCGTCACGTTGTCGCCGCTGCTGATCTTGAACACCCCCGACCCGCTGTCACCTCCCCCGACAATCGTCGCGGAGCTGTTATTGACAAGGGTCTGGCAAATCAGCTGAATGTTGGACTGTGACACGTTGACAGTGGCGCAGGTATTTGAAACCGTGCCGCGCGTCCAGCCAGTCGTGCGTCCAACCTTGTCGACCGTTCCCGAAAAACTCGTCGACGAGTTGTCCTGGCCCGTGACAGTGAAGAATCCGTTGGTCGTCAGGGAACCTGAATTGACGCCCGTCGTCTTCGCGATTATACCCTGGCTCGACGCTGTACCCGCCGAGTAGAGAGCCCGTGAGGCATCGCTGTACCGGCAGACTTTTCCGGCCGAGCAGCCCGGAATTCCGGACACGTATACGGGATCCGCGGCTTCGGTCGCGATCACCGTCGGATCGATCGACCGTGATGGCTGAGCATAGGTCGTTCCTTCCGTGCCGCCCTGTGTATTGGTGCAGTGCGAGTTCGTTATGAACGAACGACCGCCGCTATGGGATACGTTGAACCCGAGCGTGCAGACGTAACTTCCAAAATGAATCTGGGTGCCTGCCTGTGTCGGACGGAAAGCCGTGGTCTGGAGGTGGGCGAGCCTGACAATCGGGGGAACTACCTTGACGGAGAATTCGCTGGCCGAAAGGCCCCGAGCGATCAGGGAGCGCTCAATGCCCACAATCGCGTTTGCGTTCTCGACCCCGAAAACCAGCTTGCCCTGGACTTCGTCATGGTCGGCAAAAACGGTCCCCGGCCTGCTCATGATGTCAGCGGAGGTAGCCGGGAACAGCGCAGCCAGGCGATCCTGCGCTACGCCGCTGCGACTATAAGACGGAGAGGGGGAAGCACCTGGCTCGCTTGGAGCGGGTGAATCCGTGCATGCCACCGCGACGAGCGCGGCAGCTGCGAGGACGGTTCGGGCTGCATCTCTTCGGCTACTCATTGGCTACCCCACCTGCGCCTGCGCGCCTTGACTATGACCCGTGCTGACCGGCAGCGTGCCGATGAGTACGCGCTGGTCGCGACGAACCTTTAACATTCTCTTACAAGAATCGTTAGGCAATACCATTTATGTCTCGATTTGGTTGCGGCGGTCCATCGAGCCGGTCGTCGGCCGCAGAAACCCGGCGCGAACGTTGCCTGTGTGATCGACCGGAAGGGCTGAATTCGCCGGGACTTGGAGACAAACGCATGAAAAAACCGTCTCACCTGATGATCGCCGTGCTGCTGATAGTTGTGGCAACACGGATTCACGCACAGCCGGCAGCTCCCGCTGTCGGCGACAGCACAGCTACCGTGACCGCTCAGCCCGACTACGACGTCGGCTCCCTGACACGAACCCTGCTCGGCGTAGGATGGCGCTCCATCTGGGCCACTCCGGTGCGCGTACCTGTATTCAACATGTCGCGGTTTGCCGGCGGCGTTAAGCCAACCGAGCGCGGAGGCGGGGCCCAGACAATCACGCTCCGCTTCGTCGAAAACAACGGGTGGCGGGAGTACATGTTCCGCTCGGTTGACAAGGACCCGATCGCCCAGGCCATGCCGCCGGCGATCCAGGGCACGATGCTCGGCAACATCATCCAGGACCAGACGGCCACACAATTCCCGGCTGCGGGACTGATGGTTCCTCCGTTCCTCCAGGCGATCGGAGTCCTGCATGTGAGCCCTTCACTCTATGTCATGCCAGATGACCCGCGACTTGGGGAGCATCGCGAGACATTTGCCGGGATGCTGGCAACCGTCGAGCTGAGCCCCCAGGAAGCCCCGGGAGATACTCCCGGGTTCGCCGGCTCGAGCAAGATCGTCAACGGTGTGACATTTCTCGAGACAGTCGAGGAAGGCCGCCAGCACCGGCTCGATGAGCGGGAGTTCTTCGCGGTCAGGCTGATCGATTTTCTCGTCAACGATAACGACCGGAGCCCGGACAACGTCCGCTTCGCCCGGTTTGGCAGCGACAGTGCATACACCTGGCGGCCGATTCCCCGCGACCGCGACCGCGCATTCTTCAACGCCGGCGGCCTGTTGATCAAGACCGTGGTGCGTCCGGTCTACGCGAAGGTAATTGGCTTCTCGCCACGCTACTCACTCGCTGGACTCACATTCGAGAGCCACGACCTAGACAGGCGACTCCTCCAGAGAATCGATAGAACAGCGGCGAATGAAATTGCTCAGCGTGTGACAAGTCTCATCACCGATGCCACGATCGAGCAGGCGATTTCCCGCCTTCCCCCTGAATGGCGCGTCATCGAAGCAGACCGCCTTCGCACAACGCTCAGGGCCCGCCGCGACGGGCTGACCTCCTTTGCGAACGAGTTCTATGAGTGGCTCGCGACGGAGGTTGACGTTCACGGCACCGACCAGGACGAGCACGCACTGATCACCCGCCACGACGATGGCCGCGTGACGGTTGCCCTCCGGGGCGCGCAGGACTCCGCAGCGGCTGCATCATTCAGCACTCGCACCTTCATTCCCGCTGAGACGAACGAGGTGCGGATATTCCTTCATGGCGGCAAGGACATCGCGGTTGTCGACGGCGCTCCGAGCAATGCGATCACCGTTCGGATAATCGGCGGCGGTGGTGACGACGTGCTCGCAGACTCCGCCGGTGGCAGTGCGACGCGATTCTATGACACGAGGGTGGGCAACCAGTTCATCACATCAAGTGGAACCAGGGTGAGCTTCGAGGAATGGAGGGAGCCCCTGCAGGGTCAGGGGGTCAAATTCGACTCTCCGTGGCGCCCAGACTGGGGTTCCTCGCTGGGTTTTGGACCGACAGCCGCTTTCGCCCAGGGTGCCGGGCTCGTCGTCGGATTCGGGCCACGTTACCAGTCGCAGGGCTTCCGGCGGCTCCCGCACAAGTGGAAGATCGACGCGAACGTTCTACTTGGCCTTGCCAACATGAAGCCGGGAGCGAACCTCTCAGTCGACTATCGGGCCGAGAATTCACCCCTTGCGATGCTGCTCAATGCGCGGGCGACAAAATTCGAGGAGTTCAGGTTTCACGGATATGGAAACGATGTCGCTGAAGTCGGCAGCCGACTGTCGCAGGTGGAGCAGGATCTGGTCGCGATCGAGCCTGCTTTCGTGTGGCAGATCGGCTGGCGGACCCGCGAGAATCTGGGCAACGACTTCAGCCGCGAAGGTCTTTCGCCACCGGGCCTCAGGCCGCTCGTGGGGCGCGCCGAGATGGGACCCGTGGTCTTCTGGAACGACCCTCACCCGGCGAACGCCTCACCGCTCAGCGATCCAGCGATTGGCGCGGATGACGCTTTCGGGCGCGTCGGCCTGCGGCTCGGACTGACCCTCGACCGGACCTCGCAGGGCCCGGTAAGCGACAGGGGCTGGACATTCCAGGGCGAGCTTGCTGGTTACCCGCCGCTGTGGGATGTTGACGAATCGTTCAGCACGGCTGGTGCATCGATCGCCACGTATTTTCCGCTTCCGGGTGATGGAACGCATCTCGCGCTGCGCGCGGGGGGAGAGCTCGCCGCAGGGGCGTATCCAGTCCAGCACGCGCCCGCGATCGGCGGCAGGCGAACGGTTCGAGGGTACGGATATCAGCGGTATCGCGGAGAATCATCGACGTTCGGGTCGGCCGAAGTCCGCGTGCCGACAGGGACCGTAAACCTGTTCGTGAAATGGGAGTCTGGGATATTCGGGCTCGCGGATGCCGGGCGTGTCTGGTTCGATGGGCGCAGCCCTGGTGGCTGGCACTCGGGATTCGGCGGCGGCTTCTGGCTGTCATCGCTCGGCCAGACGATCAGCGTTTCGTACGCGCACGGTGAAGAGCACCGCTTCTACATTCAGCGAGGTCTTTCGTTCTGAGCTGCCTGACAATGAAAGGAATTAATCGTCTGCGCACCGGCGTGGCTTGCGCCGCTGCGCTGGCCTCGCTCACCGGATGCCGGCTGATGCTGGCGCCAGCGGACCTGGCGCCGTCCGACATCGAGACATCTCTCTTCCTGATAGGTGATGCAGGAGAGCCGGATCCCCGCAGTCGCAGCCTGGTGCTTGATTCGATGACCGCCTTGTTGCGGGCAGCGCCGCAGAGCTCGATGGTCGTCTTTCTCGGCGACAACGTCTATCCGGATGGCATTCCCGAGGAAGGGCGGGCCGAGTACGCGGATGCGAGGCGGCGGCTCCAGGTGCAGGTTGACGCCGTTCCGCCCGGCGTACGCGCGATCTTCGTCCCGGGAAATCACGACTGGGCCGGTTCGGGACCTTTCGGGCTTTACGCGGTCCGTCTCCAGGAGCAGATGCTCGCGTCAATGGCCGGCGGAAAGAACATCCGCATGCTGCCAGGTAATGGATGCCCGGGGCCCGTCTCCGTTGACGTTGGGAGGCTTCGCTTCATCGCGCTCGACACTCAATGGTGGCTGCACAACTACATCGTCCGAGATGCAGCGAGCAAGTGTGAGACGGATCCCGCCGCGGTGATAGCCGCTTTGCGCCGTGAGGTTTCGGTTGAGCCGGCAGGCCGCGTCGTCGTGGTCGGCGCACATCATCCCCTCATGACGGGGGGCGAGCATGGCGGATACTGCGGACTCACAGGCCCGTTCAGGCGTCTGGCCGGCCATTCCCAGGACATCCTGTCCCGCATCAACAAAGTCATGCGCGATTCAATCGAGACAGCCTTCGCGGCGAAGCCGCCGCTCGTCTATGCCGCCGGTCATGAGCACAACATTCAGGTTCTCCGGGGCGGGCCGACCGTCCAGTACCTGCTGGTCAGCGGAGCTGGCGCGCAGTCAAAGGTCTCGTGCGGAGTCTGGCTCCGGGAGAGTTACTACGTGGCTCAGCACCGCACCGGATTCATGCGGCTCGACGTTATGCGCGACAAGGGAGTTTTCCTCCGCGTGTACACCTATGAAAGCAACGGCAGGGGCGGGGTTACATTCTCCCGCTGGCTGGAGCCTGCCACATGACGCGCCGGGCACTGATCGCCGGCGCGATTGCGCTCACGCTGACCGGTATCGAGCCGCTCGGCGCTCAGGGACGTGAGGTTCACATAGTTTCGGTGCAGGCCACGCCGATCGGCGCTCTTCCGCCGATTGCGCTGCCGATGCCGGCGAGCCGGAACCATCACTACTGGGGATTCCGGCTTCAGACAGGCAGGCGAACCGGCGCGAGCGGAGTGGATCTCAAAGCTATTGCAGGTGGGATCGATCTCCAGTACAAGGGGGGATCGACATTCGGCGTTACCGGTGGCTACCAGTCAGGCGATTGCGGTGTGGGGGATGTCGATTGCGAGGGTCACATGCTTTTCGGCGCGCGCACCCGCATCAACCTTTTTACAGGCGGACCGACCATTGCCTCAATGTTCGGTGATCCCACCGCGACGAGCACGATAGGCACCGAGGTGGGATTCGGGTGGGCACCACACGTGCGCCCGGGTCTCAGCGCCTGCACGGTCGATTTTGGAATGCCGTTCTCGGTCGCGATGCTCGAGAGTGTCAGGCTTGTGTCGTTCATCACGCCGGGAGTGGTGTGGGACGTCGATTGCTCCGACGAGGGAGGCCCGAGCCGCGCCAGCTACCTTACGGGCCTTGGCTTCGGGCTTCAGCAGCTCGGACATCGCGGCTTCGACGTGTATGTCGGCGTGCAGAAAATCTTTCTGGGCCAGACAGGATATCAGTTCGGGGTGAGCGCCACGTTTGTCAGGCTGCCCTGGGGCAGGTGACTGGCGCGGGTTGGTCAGGGATTGGCGACTGTGAACCCCGCCACTCTCTCCACGTTGTCCCACTGCAATGCCAGTAAACCTCGTCCGTTCTCCTCACGGGCCGAGATGGCGAAGACCTCGACAACTTCGTCGAGTGGCCGGACAGTCATTCTCACCCTTCCAAGATCCTGCTTCTCGTCGTACTGCTGACCGTTCTGCCCTGTCTGCCGGTTGATTATCAGCAGGCCGCCGTCGGCCGCAGGGATTGAAAACAGGGTATACTCACCCGCCGGCACATCGAGTGACCCGAAGCGCAGCGCCCTGTCGGTCTTGAAGTGAGTCGCTCGATTTGCCCCTGTGCGCCACAGGGCTCCGTAGTCGACCAGCCCTCCCCAGATATGCCTGCCCCGCTTCACCGGCTGGCCGAAGTCGAGCGTGATTGTAGCGCCGAGCACCTGCGCTTCGCCGCCGCCGCGGCCGGAGAGCTCGCCGATGCCCCGGCCAGCCGCATCCCGGGCGGCATAGTCGCGCGCCAGCGCCGTGATGTCCGCGCCTGTTCCACGCGTGACGATGAGCGCGCGCGTGGTGGCTCCGGCATCGAGTGTTCTTATCGAGCCGTCAGGAAGCACCTGCAGTCTCATAGTCCCGCGCGTCGGATGGGTGATCGTAGCTGAATCGGTTCCTGCAAGCGCAAGTGGAAATGGCGAAACCCGCTGGCCCGACAGTATCGGGGCGTCGACCGAAGCAGCGCCGCTCTGCCGGAGCCTGCGTAGCGCGATGTCGAACGGCCAGTGAACGAGATCAATGAAAGGAAGCACGCCCGGAACCGCGGCGACCGACCGGCTCGTGCGCTCGTCGCCCCGCTCGGTGGCAACGCGCATCGAGTCGGCGTCCCGTGTGTAGACGGTTTTCCCCAGGAGCGCGCCGGTGGCGGGGTCGATCGTCGCAACCTCCAGTCGCGACAGATTTCCCATCGCGTCAAGGTCGGCTACATGACGCTGGAGGGATGTTCGCGGAGACCTCACTACGATTTCGGCCTCAACTCTCCGCGGAGTCCTGATGATCCGCTCAATGGCTATTGTGTCTACGCCGAGACGTGCTGTGAGGGAGCTCGTATCGGCAGCCGCCAGTGCCGCGAGTGGCACACCCGGCCATGGCGACGTGGATGAGCAGGCGCCCGAGATCAATACGGCAACTGTTGCTGGAAGGAAAACACGCTTCATCATGGCGCTCGGCTGGAGGTGTATTCCATTCTAAGCAAAGTTGGGTCCTCGTAGAACCACTGCGCGAGCCCGGAATCAGACTCCGCAAATACGCTCGACCGACGCCACCATCTGCGGCAACGACGCGCGCGGAAGATCGTACGCAGCCACCTGTGACATGAGATCGGCGACCGGCGCGAGAGCCTCGGGGAAGGACAGGTTCCGCACGAGATTCGTATAAGGCAGAAGCGCGATCGCGGCGCGTGCGGGATTCATCATTGTCGGGCCGTCGACGCCCTCCGGCGCTCCGTTCCGGCGGAGAAATACCACGGCACTGAGATCCACGGCCGCCGACTCCGCTGCCTCCTGAATCGGGTGAAACAGGCAGCCGACGGATGTTCTCCGGTATCCCGGCGTGCTCTGAACGCCTGTCCACAGCTCCTCACCCACCAGCTCCCGGCTGCCTTCACGCAGCGACACGCGCCGCGGCCCTGCCACTGCGCGGTCGCCGAGAGCGATCGTCAGGTCGTCGCAAAGAAAATCCCACCCGCTGCTCCAGAGCGCGGTCGCGAGCGTTGACTTGCCTGCGGTGGAGGGCCCCACGATGGCAACCCCGCGGCCGCCCTTGCTCAGGAGAGCCGAGTGAAAGCACAGCAGATGATTGCAGTTCTCGACTATCCGCCAGACCGCTGCGTACTCCACGCACGTAATGGCGTGACCGACATCGCGGATTACCGGAAGCACGCCTCCGTCGGGATGCTCCGGCATCGGATCGATGAGAATTTCGTCGCCGTACCTGCGAACTTCCCACTCGCCTTCCAGGGTGGCGTCACCAGATGCGTGCCACTTCCCGAAGACGTGCTGTGCAGCCTCGATGATGTCTCTGTCGGGCGACCGGAGTTCGAAGCAGACGGGGCCGCTGCCCCAGCGAATCAGGGGAGGCCGAGCCCGGTGCCGTCCACTGTTCCGGCATAGTGAACTTCGCGAGCGAGGTCATCCGGGGTTATCACCGACTCTATCGTCGGTGGCGTGTACTCAGCATCTTGGTCAGGCTTGGCTGGCTGGTCGATTCCTGAATCGAGATCCATCGGGAACTCCTGAGAAATGTTGTTGCCGCGCCGGCAGTCGTCGAACTGATTGTAACCCAGATCTGATACCTCTGCAACGCGGGATCGACAGGAATCAGCGGGACCCGAATCCTCTTGCCATTCCAGCGGCAGTCAGGACCATGCCCACGACGAGAAGGCACTGGACGTAGCTGATCATCGCTATCATCGAGGCGTTGTCCCCGAGCGAGCCCGCGTCGAATCCGGGATCCCGTGCCAGCGACCTCCGCCACCTGATAAGCGTGATCATCGGCCAGACCTCGAGTATGAGAACGAAAACGAGAAGGCCCATCTTCGCGAAGGCCGCGGCGCAGGCCGCAAGGAGCGGGAGCAGCAGAGTGGCAGCAGCGGGTCTCAGCATCGTGCTCCAGCTGAAATCAGTGAAACGGAAGTGCCATCGGCCGAACCTCGCGCCTTGCACTACGCGCGTCCCCGCACGGCAGCAGGCATCGGCCCGCGAAGGTGCCCGCTGCCCGGTTCTTGCGCAAGTGAACTCATTCCCTGGCCCGGGTGTATCGCGGGTAATCCCTGAAGGAGGCATCGTCTTGTCGCGCTCAGCATTGTTCTCGCTCACCGCAGTATCGTTGCTTGCCTGCAAGGCGGAACCGGTGCCCGCCCAGGGGCCGGCTCAGGCTTCGCCGCAGCCCGCGTCGAGAAATGGCACAGTCAGTGTCGAGACTGTGGCACGAGGCCTCGCGAATCCCTGGGGTCTCGAAATTCTTCCCGACGGGCGGTTTCTTGTGACGGAGAGACCCGGTCGACTGCGGATAGTCGAGCGCGACGGAACGCTCTCGGCACCTGTAAGCGGCGTTCCCGCCGTCGCGGCCCGCGGGCAGGGCGGCCTCCTCGACGTCGCGCTCGATCCTTCGTTCGCCACGAACCGCGTGATTTACCTCTCGTACTCGGAGCCGGCGGACGGCACGGCCGGAACCTCCGTCGCCCGCGCGAGGCTCGGTGACGGCCGGCTCGAAGATTTGCGCGTCATCTACCAGCAGACGCCGAAGGTGTCGGGGTCGAGCCACTTCGGATCACGCATCGTCTTCCGGGGCGACGGAACGATGTTCATCACCCAGGGCGACCGCGCGAGTCACCGGCAGCAGGCGCAGAATCTTTCATCCGGAATCGGAAAGATCGTCCGCATAAACTCTGACGGATCGGTCCCGCAGGACAACCCGTTTATCGGAAGGAGCGGCGCGCGCCCCGAGATCTGGTCCTACGGTCACCGCAACGTGCAGTCCGCCGCGATCGACCCCGCGACGGGTCGCCTGTGGACCGTCGAGCACGGCGCGCGCGGCGGTGATGAGCTCAACCAGCCGGAGGCAGGAAAGAACTATGGATGGCCGGTGATCAGCTATGGCCGGGACTATTCCGGGGCGAAGATCGGGGAAGGCACGGCGAAGGAAGGAATGGAGCAGCCTGTCTATTACTGGGATCCCGTCATAGCTCCTTCGGGGATGACTTTCTACACCGGCGACGCGTTCCCCGAGTGGAAAGGCAGTATTCTCGTCGGCGGGTTGAGCCCCGGACTTCTCGTGCGCCTTGCAATGAGCGATGGCAGGGTGACATCGGAGGAGCGATATCTAGGTGACCTGCGCGAGCGTATTCGCGATGTAAAGGAGGGACCCGACGGCAGCGTTTACGTGATCACGGATAGTTCCCAGGGCCGCATCCTCAGACTGTCACCCTCACGCTGACTTCAGCGAGGACCAGCATGACTCTGACGAGCCGTGGCGTAAATGAACACGGGGAGCAACATCGCTCCCCGTGCATGATGCCGTGATTTCGCAGCCCCGCCGAGCTCCTATCTCCGCTGAAGCTCGTTCGCCAGGCTCGGCATGTCATAGACGCTTCGCACCGCCTCGACGCTCGAGCTCGAGTGAACGCTCACCGTGCGGGGCACGTCGGTCCTGAAGAGGAACCGGTTTGCGACGTTCTCGATGTTGCCGTCAAACGCCAGCCCGACCACTTCGCCGTTCCTGTTTATCACCGGGCTGCCTGAGTTCCCGCCGATGATGTCATTAGTCGAGACGAAGTTGTAAGGCGTCTTCAGATCGATGCGGTTCATGCGGTCGAGCCAGAGCTTCGGGAGGTCGAATGGCGGCATTGCGTCAAAATCCGCTGACCGCGCGTACATGCCCATGAACGTCGTCTTGTAGGGCGCAATCGTACCGTTCATCGGATAACCCTTCACGACACCGTCGCTGATCCGCAGCGTGAATGTCGCATCGGGCGGGAGGGACGTTCCGTATGTCGCAAACAGCGCTTCGCCGAGTAGAGCGTTGTTCGCAGTCACTACCGCGTTGTGACGGGCTGCCTCCGCCTGCACTTCCCGGTTAAGGTCGCTGATACGGCGAGCCGCGACGAGGAGTGGGTCAGTCGATGCCGCGATCGCCGGCGCCCCGCCCTCGACGAGAGCGCGCCTGGCCGCAGTGTCACCGATGCGCGTTCCCCTGATAAGCTCGGAAGCAGCCTGTTCCGGGGTCCTTCCCGCCAGCACCGCTTCGAGGAACGGGTCGCCGGCTGGGAGATTCTCCTGCGCCGCTTTCAGGTGCGCGGTGAGAATCAGCCGCTCGAACAGCGTATCGACTGGCTGCTCGGCAAGCAGTGACGCCCTGGTCTGGTCGGTCATGCGGACCATCTGGCCCGCAAGGGTGAGAAGCCGGGAGCCGCCTGCCTGGGGAGGCGGGCCAAAGCCGTGATACCGTAGCCGAGGGGCAAGGACGGCGATCTCGCGCTGCGCCGATTCGATCTCGCCGTAGACGTTGCCGTACTTCACCCGCCACTCGGGATTCGAAGCGATTCGCGAGCGGAACTCGCGCTCGAACGCGTTCTTCGTCGCCATATACGACGAGTCAATGAGCCCGGAGTGATAGCCGGTCACCGCCTTGCGGGAGTTCTCGAGCGAAAAGACGATGTTCTGGAAAGCCTGCTCAGCCTGCGGATTGCGACGCTCGACCTCGCTTATCGCATCGAGAGAGCGGTTGAAGCCGGCGATCGTCGTGGGGTAGCCGATGTCGCGAAGGTACTCCATCTGGGCAATCGTGTTGAGCCTGCCCGTGCTGCCCGGATTTCCCACAACGAACACGACCTCGTTCTCTGCTGCGCCGGCACGGCTCCACGGCAGGAAGTGCTGCGGCGCGTGAGCCTGGCCGTTAACGTACACGCGGAGAAGCGCAACGTCGAGATTGTATCGGGGGTAAGTGAAGTTGTCAGGATCACCGCCGAACGCGGCGACACTCTCCTCCGGAGTGAATACGAGTCTCACGTCGTTGTATCGACGGTACGTGTAGACCGAATAGATCCCGCCCGCATAAAGCGACACAACCTGGCACGTGAGGCCCGTGCGCTGGTTGCACTCGGTCTGGATCTGGTTGGTTATCGTTGTGCGCTGGGTCGCCTGGTCTGCCGCTGTGGCTGCGGTGACCGCGCTCTTCACGCGGCTCGTGACATCCTCGATCGTCTCGAGCTGGTCGACGTACATGCCTGCACATCGCTTTTCCTGCGCGCGCGAGCGAGCGACGAATCCTGTCCTTATGTAGTTGGAGTCGGGAGGGGAAGACTCGGCCGTGCATTCACGAACGCAGTGATTGTTCGTCATCACGAGCCCCGTCGCGGAAACGAACGAGGCGGAGCAGTTCGGGAGACGGATCGACGCAATGCGCACGCGGTCGAGCCAGGCCTGGTCGGGCGTGAAGTTGTAGGTGCTGCGCCAGTAGTCGAGCGGAGGCGCGTCGAAGGTCCACATCGTCCCGAACTCGGACCGATAGCCGACGGGCTGAAGTGTAACCGGTGCCTCTGCTGCCGGCGACGTGGGCAGCGGTTGCGGAGCCGGCGCCTGCGCGACAGGTGCGGGGGCGCAGGCGGCGACCAGCGCAGTCAGCAGGGTCAGCGGAACTATACGCATGTAGGACTTCCTCATTGGTTGTTCGAGTCAGGTGCGAGATTCTTCGGGAGCCGCGGCGTCGTGAGCAGCGAGGTGAACGCGGTCCACCTTCCGGAGGCAGCGCCGCCGCTTCCACCCTCGACGTATTCCTTCACGAGATCCTTTCCGAGATTGTAGTTGATCACGTAGCTGCGATACTGGTCGATGAACTTCACCCGCTGCGCGGCGCGCGCTGGTGAAAAGAGTGCATAGCGATTCATCCACGCCGCTGCCTCAGCTGCGGTTATCTCGCCATCGAGATATCTCCGTGCAGCCTCGTTTCCGGCATAGGCAAGCCGGCCCGCAAACGCGAAGATCCTGTAATACTCATCCGCCTTTGCAGAATCCAGTCCAGCGAGAGGCCAGAGAGCGCGCTGCTCGTACTCCCGGCGCTCGGCGCCGGGGAAGGCCATCTCGATGCCGTAATTCGCGGTTCCCTCCGCAATCAGCGACTGCGGGCTGAACAGCGGGTACACGGTGTACTCCAGCCAGCCGCGCTTTTTCACCAGCTCCTGCTCGAGCATCACGTTGTAGACGTGATGCCCCGGATAACCCTCGTGGCAGGCAAGATCGATTGCGCGGTCGATGAAAATCGGCAGGTCGGTATTTATCTGAATCAGGCTCTTGTAGTCTCCCTGGTACCAGTTGTAGCCGCTCCATGACTTTCCGGTGACGTATTCGAGCTTGAACTCCTCGCCCGGCGGAAGTGAGAGATGCTGGAGCGTGCGCGCCTTGCATTCTGCGATCGCCGTGCGGAAGACAGTATCCAGCTTTGCCGGCGGGATTACGAACTGGCTTCTATACCGCTCGTATCGCTCAGGTATCGGCCCGGTTCCGGGAAGCATCAGGCCGAGGGAGTCGATGATCTGCTGGTAATAGGATTCCGGATGCTTCGGTGAAACCGCGTTATACAGCGCGAGGGACTCGGAGTCGAACGTAAGCTTCCCGCCCTCGAGCATGCCAACCCTCGCGGCAAGTGCGCCGAGCTGGGTTCGGAGATATGAGCGGCGAAGACCGAGCATCTCGTCGCCGGGTTCCGGAATTGAATCAAGCGACGCGATAAGACTGTCGGCTCTCGCTGCGATTGCCGGCAGTGCAAGCGGCGCCGAATCCACGGCCGAGCGCCACTCCGGCGGCCCGTAGTAGGCGTCGACGTAATCAGCATCGTGCTTGCCGACAGCGAGGACCAGCTTGACGTATGGCTCGGCTATCGAGTCGAGCCGGGCGGCGACCGCTTCCGAATCGACATTGGGAGACCGGTCGGGGGTGCACCCGGTCGCCGCTACCGAAAGCGCGGCCGCCGCGATGATGAATTTATGGCGCATTCAGTAATGATAAGGCATCTTCCCCGGCCGTGAGCGCCGTCCTCTGGGGCATCCTTGCCTACCTGGTCCTGCAGTTCGGAATCGGCGCATATGTGTCTCGCCGAATCAGAACCGAGAGCGACTATATCGTCGCGGGAAGGCAGCTCGGGTACGGATTGACGACGTTCACGATTTTCGCGACGTGGTTCGGGGCGGAAACGACGATCGGGTCGGCCGGCGCGGTCTATGGCTCGGGGCTCACCGGCGCGACCTCAGACCCGTTCGGATACGGAGCGTGCCTGCTCATCATGGGAGTCGTCTTCGCCGCCCCACTGTGGAGGCGAAAGCTCACAACCCTGGCCGACCTCTTCCGGCAGCGGTACTCGCCGGGTGTCGAGAAACTTGCTGTTCTCCTCATGGTCCCCGCGTCGCTGCTGTGGGCCGCCGCGCAGATCCGAGCCTTCGGCCAGGTGATCTCCGCATCGTCGGGAATTGGAGTGTCCGTCACGATCACTGTGGCGGCCGGGATCGTCGTTGCATACACGGCATTCGGCGGAATGCTGGCTGATGCATGGACTGACCTGATCCAGGGAATCGTCCTCGTGGTGGGGCTCCTCGTGCTCTTCGGCGCATTGCTGCTGACCACGGGACTCGAGCCGTTCACTGCCATCCCCGCCGCGAGGCTCGACCCGTTCTCCGGCGGAGCATCGGCACTGGCGATGATCGAGGAATGGGCGATACCGATATGTGGATCCGTGGTCGCGGCTGAGCTCGTCTCGCGAGTCATCAGCGCGCGCTCTCCCGAGGTTGCGAAGCGGTCCTCACTCGTTGCGGGTGGCGGATACCTGATCCTCGGGCTGATCCCGGTCACTGTCGGGCTTGCCGGCTCCGTGCTGCTGCCGGGTCTCGAGGACCCCGAGCAGATCCTGCCGCTCCTCGCGCAGCGGCTGCTGCCGGGTGCGCTCTACGTGATCCTCGCCGGTGCGCTGATTTCCGCGATTCTCTCCACTGTCGACACGACTCTGCTGGTGTGCTCCTCGCTCGTCTCGCACAACCTCATCGTTCCCGCGCGGCCTGGCATGAGCGAGCGGTCGAAGGTGCGCATTGCGCGCGGCGGCGTCGCTCTCTTCGGCATCCTTGCTTACATCATCGCGCTTCACGCCGACGGTGTATATGCGCTCGTTGAGGAAGCGTCGTCGTTCGGCAGCGCCGGCATCTTCACTGTCGTGACAATCGGGCTCTTCACGACGTGGGGCCGGGCAGCCGCCGCTATCGCCTCCCTCCTCGGCGGCGTGATTGCCTGGGTGCTCGGCGCCTACGTTCTCGGGCTCGACCTGCCATATCTGACATCCCTTCTCGTGTCGATCGCCGCCTACGCCGGGGTTGCTCTGCTGCAAAGACAGCGTCGACCGACTATCCTGCGGGCGTGACCAGAAGCACGCCCTCATACCTCATTACCGGCGCCACCGGATTTCTTGGCCGGCACATCGTCGCAACGGTCAGACGCGACGACCCATCGGCGAGGATTGTTGCGCTCGTGCGCGATCTTTCCGCCGCGAGGGGCAGTGACCTCGACTACCTGGATGGCGCCACGCTGCTGGAGGGATCGCCCGTCGAAGGCTCGTGGGCGGATGATCCAGCCCTCGGGAATCTCCACGGTATCTATCACCTCGCCGCTGAAGTGAAACATTCCCGCGTTAGCCCGGAGGCGATGACCGCGTTCAACGTTGATGCCACGATGGAAATGGTGCGGCTCGGCGCCAGCAGGCACTGTCGCGTGGTGTTCGTATCGACTTCCGGGACCATCGGGTGCTCGAGAAATCCGGAGGCCGCACCCGACGAGGATTCGCCACACTGCGTGGAGGCCGCGAGTGGCTGGCCTTATTACATGTCGAAGATCCGCGCCGAGAACGAGGCGTCCGCGCTCGCCGCGGAGCTGGGCGCCGAGTTCGTCATAATCCGGCCGCCTGTGCTGCTCGGTCCGGGAGATCACCGGCTCAGGTCAGTTGGAAATCTCATGCGCGTTCTCGACGGCAGGCTTCCATTTATCTTCGACGGAGGCATCAACTTCGTCGATATCCGCGACGCTGCCGATGCAATGGTGCGGGCGATGCGAATCGCGTCGCCGCGTCCGTCCTACAACCTCCCCGGCACGTCGAGCTCGCTCGACGATTTTTTCAGGAGAGTCGCAAGGCTGGCCGGGATCCAGGCCTCGTGGCGCGTCCTCCCTTCCCGCTTCGTGAGGTATCTCGCCGCCCTCAACGACAGGATCGGGAGACCATTCGGGATACTGCCCGACCAGGTGGTCATCGAAATGGCGTCCCACTACTGGGGAATCTCGTCCCGCTACGCCGAAGCCGATCTAGGCTTTCATCCGCGTGATCCTGATGCCACGATCGCGGACACAATCGCATCGATCAGACACTCCCGTTCACGACTGGCAGTGGACCGCGCCAGGAAATCTGCTGTCGCGCGGGATCACACCGTCATCGCCCGGACGGAAGAATTTCAATCGCGCCAAAGCCGAGGTTGAGTCCGACGGTCGCGATCACCGGCCTGTCGCCGTCGGGCAGGCGATAGTCGCTTCCGAAGCTGGCGACAGCCCAGAGCCTGCCTCCAATCGGATAATCGACCAGCACTGCCCACCGGGTTGTCCGGCTCCGATATTCGCCGCTGGTCGTTGTTGCGGGGCCGAGCATGCCGGACCCGTGCAGGCTCCGCCACACATGCTCCGCGGAGAGCGTTCCCTTCCCGACGTCGACCCCCGCTCTCACTCCGACATCCAGCAGATCGTGGTCGTCATATTCGCTTACACGGGATAGGTATCGGCCGACGCCGATCAGCTCGAGACCATTCGTGCGCGCCCTGTACATCGGCGTGAGCCATAAGCCGAGACCGTCGATCTGCTGCCGCCCCCACTGTCCTTCCTCAAACAGCGCCCGCGTGCCTGTCGCGACCTCGAGTATGAATCCATGCGGCTCGATCTCCGCCGCGGAAAATCTTTTCGCCAGGGTTTCCAGCCTTGTCTCGATCCTGTCGAGCTCGCCGGCGGCGGCAAGCTCCGCATCGGCAGCCGACTGACCCGAGGCGACGAACGCCCGGAGGCTGTCGCGGCGGGCAAGCGTGCGCATCGCGCTGTCGCGGAGAGTGGTCTCGCCACCTGCGACGACGCGCGCCAGCAGCGACGAAAGCAGGTCGTCCTGCTGAGCGAGGCGCCTCCGCGCCACACCGAGGCCCGACGCCCTGGCGCCGGCGTCCTCCCAGCGCCGGAACCTCGTTATGTAGTCGAGCTGGGCCGCGCGCATTGAGTCACCAGTCGCGCGCAACCTCGCGCTCGGCCGCCCATTTGCGAGGAGAGTGCGGATTGCCAGCGCGGCGCGTGCGTCACGCGGCGAATCGCCTCGCGACGCCGGCCGGGAGGTGGCTACCGAGATCGCGGTGAAGTAAAGCAGGCGCTGGCCGAGCGAAGCGTCGTGATATTCTCCGAGGCTCATGGCTTTGCGGCGGACGAGCCAGAACGGAGCCGTCTCGAGTGCGTAGCCGTCGGGCACAATGCCGTCTGCGCCGGCGCCCGAAACGAGGCTCGCGATCAGGTCGCGGGGAGTATTGGGTCGCGCCACGGATGCCGCCGATGAGCCGAGCAGTGCCAGCGCGGGCGGCCCGGAGAGCCTGAAACCTTCCAGCTCGACCGCCGGTGGGGGTGCAGGATCGCGCCCGGAATCCTGTGCGCCGGCGGCGGCGGGCACAAGCGCTGCGAGTAAGAGGAACTCCCGGACGGCGCGCGATGCGGGGCGGGGCAGCATTTCCTATTCGTTGCCGGTGAGCTCGAACACCGCCTTGAACATCTGCGATCCGAATGACTTCGCGCCTGAGCCGGATCTCTCGATCATCGCGGTCTTCTCGCCGCCGCTGAGTATCCATGTAACCGACATGTCGTTCTTTTTGTCTCTCACGTCAGTCACGACCGTATAGACAGTCAGCGTACGGCCGGCGATCTCCCCGCCGGTTCCCAGCGGGAGCTCGTCTATGTCCCCGTTCGTCAGGAGCTCATCGTCGAGGAAGACCATCGACGTGCCGTACTGCCGGTCCCCCACCAGGACCGAGAGCCGGACCTGACCGGATCCGACTGGATAATCCTTCCTGAGGGCGATCGGCTTCCGTGGCATCTGGGATCCCCGCGTCCGGGTGAGGCGGCCTTGCGTGGCCGGCCAATGTAGGACAGCCGGCCCTGGCTCGGCAAGCAGGCACCCCGTTCTGGCGGCAAAGCGCGAATCCGCCTAGGTTGAACATGAAAGAGTCAGCACACTTCCGGGTCCAATCCGACGGGCTGACGCCACCCAGTCCGACACCAGCCACCCGCATGAGCTCTCTCTGGAAGCGAATCACGACGGCGCACGTCAAGTTCGTTACCACCGGCTATCTCCGAATCATGGAGCCGATCGCCGGGGTCATAATAAAACTCGGAATTTCCGCCAACGCGCTCACGACTATCGGGACAGTCTCCACGATCGTCGGTGCAGTCGCGTTCGGGTTCGGATACATGCGCACGGGCGGGATCATCATCGCCGTCACCGCTATCGCTGATGCGCTGGATGGCATCGTTGCCCGACGGACGAACCAGGTCACGGTTTTTGGCGCGTTCTACGATTCGACGCTCGACCGCGTGGCCGATGGCGCCCTTCTGGCCGGGCTCGCGTACTTCTACGCGGTGAACGCCGTTCACGCCAGCAAGGTCATGCTCGCCGTCGCCCTGGCGGGAATAATCGGCACTTATCTGGTGAGCTACGCGCGCGCCCGCGCTGAAGCGCTGGGAATCAACGCAAAGGTCGGCGTTATGCAGCGCGCCGAGCGAGTCGCTCTGCTTTGTGCGCCGCAGGCGCTGTTCGGGCTTGCGATGGACGGCTGGGTGCTTCGGGCGGTGGTCGTGATCCTTGCCGTTTCGTCCTGGCATACCGCAATCCGCCGGATCAACCATGTCCGGCTCTCCACCCGCGGCGATATTCCTTCGCCGATCAGGGTCGTCAACGAGAAACCGTTCGCGGCCGGAGCCAGATTCACCCGCCGCGCGCGGCTCTGAACCAGGAAGACGTGGCAGCATCGAATTCAGGAGACAGATCGTCCTCGAAGGGGCGGATATATCCGCCTCCCTCGCGTCATGACCCGCGTGACGAAACGAGCAACAATGCGTGGGGCTTTCGCGATACGACGTTCGCGGTGGATGGCACCGGCGCCATAACCGTCACGGGCAACCGCTATCCCGGACTGAGCGGGGAGACACTCCCCGATCTGCTGCCGTGGTTCAGGAAGGTTGTCGGAATAGATTTTCCCCTCGAGCCCGGAGCCGCTGCAGAGCCAAGCCCGTATGTCCCGGACCCGCGGCCCGCGCCTGATTTCATCAGGCGACTTGGCGCGATCCTGAATTCGGACCAGATCGTGACCGACGCTTCGGTCCGCCTGCGTCACGGTCACGGGCACACGGTTTCCGAGATCAGCGCAATCCGGTCCGAGGGATTCCCGCGTGTTCCCGATTACGTGCTCTACCCGGCGACGGAAGAGGAGGTGACCGGAATTGTGAGGGAAGCCGCTGACACCGGCGTCGTTCTCATGCCGTATGGCGGCGGCACCAACGTTACGGAAGCGCTCCGCTGCCTGCCCTGGGAGGAAAGGCCGATCGTTTCAGTGGACATGAGCCGCCTCGATTCGATCGACTGGATAGACCCCGTCAACCGCATGGCCAGGATACAGGCGGGTGCGACAGGCAGAATGATCCAGAAGCAGCTTGCCGATCACGGATTCACGATGGGACACGAGCCCGACAGCGTCGAGTTCTCGACCCTCGGCGGCTGGATCGCGACGAACGCCAGCGGGATGAAGAAGAACCGCTACGGCAACATCGAAGACATAATTCTCGACGTGACGGTCATCTCGGCCCTCGGGAAGCTCGAGCGGTCCCAGGTGGTACCGCGCGAGAGCATCGGTCTCGATCCGAAGTTGTGGGTGATCGGAAGCGAGGGAAGCCTTGGAATAATCACCTCGGCAGTTGTAAAGCTTTTTCCCCTCCCCGAGGAGCGACGCTACGGGTCGGTAATTTTCAGGAGCTTCGAGGATGGTCTGGCGTTCATGTACGACCTTGCCCAGCAGGATGTCTATCCCGCAAGCGCCCGCCTCGTCGACAACCTGCAGTTCCAGTTCGGGCAGGCGCTGAAGCCGCGCCCTCAGGGAGCTAAAAAACTCAAGAGCAAGGCACAGAAATGGCTGGTTACGGGGCCGATGGGGTTCGATCCGGGGAGCATGGTGGCTGTCACGCTCGTGTTCGAGGGAGCAAAGGGAGAAGTCGTTCGACAGGAGAAAATGGTATACCGGCTCGCGAAGCTTCACAGGGGCATGAAAGGCGGCGAAGAGAACGGCAAGCGCGGATACCTGCTGACGTTCGGCATCGCATATATCCGTGACTTCGTTCTCCAGCACAACATTCTCGGTGAATCATTCGAGACATCCGTGCCGTGGAGCCAGGCACAGTCGCTTGTCGACCGGGTGAAACAGCGGATCTATGCTGTTCACGCTGAGCGAAAACTTCCCGGCACGCCGTTTGTCTCGTGCCGCGTCACCCAGATCTACGAGACGGGATGCTGCATCTACTTTTACATGGCGTTCTATGCCGAAGGTGTCGAGGACGCGGTGTCCGAGTACCATGAAATCGAGACTGCCGCGAGGAAGGAAGTGATAGAGTCGGGCGGATCGATATCGCACCATCATGGCGTCGGCAAGCTCAGGCTTCGATTCCTCCCCGACATAATGTCTCCCGCAATGCAGCGCTGGCGCGAGGAAATGAAGCAGGCGCTCGACCCGCGCAACGTTTTTGCCGCGCAGCTGCCGCTCGATTCGCATGAGCACGTCGAGGCACTGACATGAGCTCCACGGCGCAACGCGGCGCCCGCATTCTCCTCACGGGATGCACCGGGTTCGTCGGCAAGGTCGTTCTCGAGGAGCTGATGCGGAGGCGCGTCGAGCTCAACGTCGACCGGGTGTACCTGCTGATTCGCCCGCGACGCCGCAAATCACCTGACGAGCGCTTCGATCACGCTGTCGCGCCATCCCGCTGCTTTTCCCGCCTCGAGCCGGGCTGGCGGAGCCATTGCCATCCGATCGCCGGCGACATGCTGCTTGACGGGCTGGGAATTTCCGACGAAGACGCAACGACCCTCCGTGCGGATCTCACCCATGTGATCCACTGTGCCGCATCAGTGAGATTCGACCTCCCGATCGCTGAAGCAGCTTCGATAAATATCTCCGGCGCTCTCAGAATCCTGGAGTTCACGAAGGAATGCTCAGGAGTCGAGCGGCTCGTCGACGTCTCGACGGCGTATGTCACGCCGCACCCCGGCAACGGCACGCTGAAGGTCGACGAGAAGCTGGTCGATCTTCCGTTCGATGCGGAGAAGATCTACGAAACGATTCTGGCTGGTGTCGCCGAAGAGAAGGACCTTCTGGCGAAAACGGGTCATCCGAACACCTACACGCTCACCAAGTGCCTCGCCGAGCTGATACTGGCGAAGCGGCGCGGATCGGTGCCGCTCACTCTGCTCCGCCCAAGCATCGTTTCTGCATGCCGCGAGTACCCGTTCCCGGGCTGGATCGACAGCCACGCGGCATATGCCGCGTTCATCTCGCTGCTCGGCGCCGGACATCTCAAGGTTGTCCGCACAGACCCGAATACTGTCATTGATGTCGTGCCGTGCGACGATGTCGCGGACCGCATCATCTCGTGCGCGTTCGATCCGGCGCTCCAGGAACCGCTGGTCATCAGGCACGCGGTGGCCGGACTGGAGAACAGTGGCGCGTCGTCGCGTCTCGCGTACACGCATGAGAAGCACTTCAGGGCTGCGCCTCACGAGCGCGAAGCGGGACTCGTTTACGTCGGGCCATCGAAGGGCGTGTTCAGGATCAATGAGCTGATGCACCATCAGCTTCCGCTGAGTGCGGCGAAAACCTCGAAGCGATTCCAGGGACAGAAGCGTGCCGCGGTCAGGATCAAGAAACTTGCGGTGATTCTCGGGTCCCTCGATGAGGCGTTCAGCTACTTCGCGCACCACAGCTTCGATTTCCGGACGGCTTTCCCGCCTCTGAAGGATTTCGATCTCGACGTCTACCTGCAGTCCGTCTCGAACGGAATCTCCGAGCACCTGCTGAAGCGGAATCCTGTGCAGGCTCCGCTCAGGATGCATGGCACGGATATCGGCTGGGCTCTCGGGCAGCCGGATGGAAATGCCACCACCCGAGTCTTTGCGTACGTGGTCAGAAAGGGACTTCGGGCCGCGGGTGCCGACATCACGTTCAACGAGACAGAGATAAAATCGGCACTGCGCGAGGTCAGGCCCGACGACCTCGTGATCCTCGCACCGAGTCATCGAAGCTACCTCGACTTTCTGATCACTTCGCTGCTCTGCTTCGCCCACCCGGGACTCGGGCTGAAGCTGCCCCGGGTCGCGGCAACCGACGACTTCGCGCGCATTCCAGTCATCGGCAGCCTTTTCCAGGGCGCCGGCGCCTTCTTCATAAAGCGCGGCGTCGGCGCTCCGGACCCCGAGCTCACGGAGCAGATCACGAAGCTCGTCGACGCGGGACAGTCGCTCGAGTTCTATGCGGAAGGAACGCGTAGCCGGTCGCGGAGATTCCTCCAGCCAAAACGCGGAATGCTCCGGGCCCTCCAGCAGGCGGGACGCCCAGCCATCGTGCTGCCACTTTCGATAAGCTATGACAGGATTGCGGAGGAGGAGGGGTTCTTCAGGGAGCTCGACAGAGGAGTGAAGCACAGGAGCGGCCTGTCACCCCTTCTCAAGTGGACACGGAAGCTCGTGAAGAGCCAGGTGAAGCTCGGCCGGATCCACATCCGTGCGGGAGCTCCGCTCAGAATCGAGGCGGGGACCGACATCAAGGCGGTTAGCCAGTCGATTGTGGCCGAGCTCCAGCGTCATTCAGCGGTGACGAGCTTCCATATCAGGGTTTTCTGCGAGCAGAACGCCCGACTTGGAATCGACGCATCCGCGCTCAGGTCCGCCATCATCCGCCGGGGCGGCGTCATCATCGAGAGCAAGCTCGGCGACGAGGAGAAAGTGCCGCGACTGCTCGGCAGAACGTACGAGGGGCAGTGGATGCACCTGTTCTACAACGATGCGCGCCTGAAGAAACCCGACAATGCGGCTGTTGCCGCTCACATTCGCAGGAACGGATTCTGGTTCCCGGAGGGACATCACTCCGACGATGACCTGGCAGACGCTGTTGTCGAGGCGCTGTTCGAGCCGATCTGCCGGGATTTTCAGCTCGTCGCACGGGAGATCGAGAAGATGCCGGCGGAAGGTGAGATCACATCGCACGAGCTGGTCGCCCGCATCGACGATGCGTTCCTCGGCGACATCGATGATGCGCTCGCCGAGCTCGTCGATCGTGGAGTGCTTGCGCGGGAGCGCGACAAGTATCGCTGGGCAGAGTCGCCTCGCGATCTCAGCGCATTCCATGACGACTGCGCTTGGTCTCCGATGGCCCAGTACCAGTCGCTCATCTCCTGAGCCCGGAGGCAGCGGGAAGATGAGGCCGCGCAATGCGCTGGGCCGGCCGGCGCCCGGAGACGCTTCACGCCGGCGCTGGATAGAGCGCCGCAGGCACAGGTACAAGGTGCATCCGACGGTCGGCTTCACCGATGTGAGGGAGTCCCTCAAGACCGGCGACATCATCCTGTTCCACAAAACGACGCGAACCGGCCTCATCGATTCGCTCGAGCTCGACTTCATATCGCCGCTGTTCTTCAAGGCTACCGAGTTTCGTCATTCGGGGATCATCGTCCGCCAGGGCGACGATCTCTTCGTGCTCGAGTGCGCGGAGGAACAGCATTCCGGCTACGCCTTCGCGGCATATCCCACCGGTGGAAAGGGAATACGGATCGTTCCGCTAAATGATCTGCTCGACGCCTACACGCGTGACAACGGCCTGGCGCATTACGGGGTGAGGTTCATCTCCAGCGAGATAGACGTGGCGCGCGTGCACGAGGCTCTCGGCCGGTATGGCCCCGTGGACTACCTGAAGATGCACAGGAGCGTTCCGCTCTATCTCACGAAGTTCCTGCTTCCGGCGCCTCTTCGCCGCAGCCTCCTCGAGTCGTGGAGGCATCAGATGATGTGCTCGGAATTCGTTCACAGCATTCTCAACCGGTGTGGCGCACTGGCCGATTATCCGTCGAAGCTTCTCGCGCCATATTCGATCGAGGACGATGTTTTCTTCCGCAGGCTCGAAATCGTCAGGTTCTCGGAAATCGTCCGCTTCGACTACCGGGCACCAGATACTCACTAACCCGCCGGCACTGGTTTCCTGATGAGCAAGGTGATTCCATCGGTCACCGGGCAGCCGTTGCTGCGCGCGCTGGAACCGCTGTGGATCGCCGCCCTCGGCGCGCAGGTGATGCTTGGTGGAGCGCTGCTGCTGCCGGGGATGATCCGCCTCGTTGGAAGAGGCGGCGCGACCGAAACCGTGGAGTGGGCAACCTACATGGCTGCCCTCTTTGTCTTCCCCCCCGCGGTATGGATCCTCGGCTGGGCAGTGCCGCGGATCGCTGGCCCGGCGGTGGCCGGCACTCTCAAGCGCCTGCTCGTGTTTATCGTCGTGCTGGAGTTCGCTGCATATGCGGTGCTTCGCGCCAACCCGTCGCTTGTCGCTGCGGCATTTGCCGGCGGAATCGCGACGACCGCGCTTATTCTCGCACGCGACCGCTCGCGCGCGGTTCAGCCCGCAACTGTCGCGCTGTCGATTGCGTGTGCGACCGCGGCGTGGATGGCCGGCGGGGCGCTCGTATACTGGCAGAATGCGCTGACCTGGCTGACCGCGTCGCCGCTCACCGCTGTCGTACTCGCGGCCAGCGTGCTCATCATCGGCTTCACCCTGCGCTCATGGGTCAGGGACGAGTCGAAGGTGGGCGGGGCGATCAGGGCGCTGGATCTGATTCCGGTCGCGTTTCTGGCCGTGTTCAGCTTCAGGACATTTCCGGTCGTGGAGTATTACCACTGGGGATTCTTCATCGGGCCGATCGAGCAGCTGCGGCAGGGAGGAACACTCCTCTGGGACACGCCGTCCCAGTACGGCTTTCTCAGCATCCTCATTCCGGCGCTGCTTCCCGGCAGCGCCTGGCAGAGTTTCTGGTTCTTTCAGTC
>JBPCJP010000119.1:0-4853 GCA_051005175.1 Gemmatimonadaceae bacterium
GGCCGTCACTATCCCGCGTCTCGCAATCACCTTGCTGGAAGCGACTTGACGAACGTAGCGACTTCCCCGACGAATGCGGGAAGCAACGGAAGGCTTGGGTCGGAGTAAGACGGGAGCTGTTGCCCGATCAGTCCACTCGCTGACTTGAGGACATGATTCATGCCCTCGATCACCGCCAGCTTCGCGCGCGGGTTCGCCGCGGACAACAGGTTTGCTTCTTCTACTGCCACCTGGATGTCTGTCGTTCCCTGAATTATCAGGACCGGGATCGTGAGTCTCGCGATTTCCGCCGCCGGATCGTACGCGAACCAGGAAGTGAGGTACGGATGCACGCTCGGTCTGAACAGCGCGTTCAGCATCGGTGGAACCGAATCCGGGCTCTCACCCCGCGCAATCCGGGCCATCAGTGTTTCGGTCTGCGCAAGCATTGCCGGCGGGAGCTGTGTGCTCAACTGGTCCTTCAGCACCTCAGGTGCCCGTCTTCCAACGCCTGCAATCGAAATGTACCCGTCTGCATTCGCCTCTCGCGCTGCGACCATTCCGATGAGTGAGCCCTCGCTGTGCCCGGCGACGGTTATTGTCGAGAAGCGCGGGTCCGCGCGAAGCTGCGCTACCCACGCGGCGGCGTCGGAGATGAAATGCTCGAACCGGAGGTCCACCTCGCTCGACCCGGCAACACGGCTCCCGCCGATCCCGCGCTTGTCGTATCTGAGCGACGCGATTCCGCGGGCGGCCAGACTGTCCGCAAGCATTTTCAGCGAGTTGTTCGGGCCTGGGAGAATCGGCGAATTCCCGTTGCGGTCTGTCGGACCTGACCCGGCGATAATAAGGACCACCGGCACGGGGAATCTCGCAGCGGGCAGCTCGACTGTTCCGGCAATGTTTCCGGCCGGCGTGGCGACAGTCACATCCTCCTCGACTATCGCTGTCGGCGCGGGTGTCAGTGACGTGTCCGCACTGCCTCCGCTCTGCGCCGCGCAACCCGCCGAATAAAGTAGAATCAAAACCGATAAACCTTTCTTCACGAGCTCTCCGGAGTTCTTGCCCAATGTAAAGCGGCGCCAACCGCTCGATTCCATCCGTGAACGAGCTTCGCCCGCTCGCCGGCACTGAGGTCCGGTTTGAAAGTCGCATAACGCGGCCCCGACCGGAACTCTTCGCTGTCGCGCCAGACGCCTGAAGCGATGCCGGCAAGGCCGGCAGCGCCAAGTGCAGTCGTCTCGACGATCTCCGGACGCTCGACCGGAACGCCGATAACGTCTGCCTGGAACTGCATTAGCCAGTCGTTCACGCTCGCGCCGCCGTCGACCCTGAGACTCGCGAAAGGCACGCCACTCAGGTCACGCATCGCGAGCAGCACGTCCCGCGTTCCGTAGGCCATCGACTCGAGCGCTGCGCGGACCAGGTGAGCCCGGCTGGTCCCGCGAGTCAGTCCTGTGATCATGCCGCGGGCCTCCGGCTCCCAGTGCGGTGCGCCAAGTCCCGCGAGTGCCGGAACGAAGTACACTCCGTCATTTGATTCCACGCTGCGCGCGAGACCTTCAGATTCCCCCGCCGCCTCGATCAGCCCGAGCCCGTCGCGCATCCACTGAATCGCCGCGCCAGCAACAAAAATCGAACCCTCCAGCGCGTACGCATAACCACCGGCTGCATCGCATGCTACGGTCGCGAGTATTCCCGATCCCGGCGATGGCCTCTTCTGGCCGGTGTTGAGAAGAAGGAATGTCCCGGTGCCATAAGTGTTTTTCCCCTGCCCTGCCTCGAAGCACCCCTGCCCGAACAGCGCGGCCTGCTGGTCCCCCGCAACACCCCGTATGGGAATATCCGTCCCCATGAAATCCGCTGACGCCACTCCGAAGTCACCGCTCGAGCTCCTCACCTCGGGCAGAATCGACCGTGGCACGCTGAAGATCGAGCAAAGCTCATCGCTCCACGATCTCGAATCGATGTCGAACAAAAGCGTTCGCGATGCGTTCGTCGGATCGGTGGCGTGGACCGCGCCCTTTGTCAGCTTCCATATGAGCCACGAGTCAATCGTGCCCGCCAGCGCGTCACCCCGCTCGACGGCCCGCGACACCTCGGCCTCGTAAAGCAGCACCTCCAGCTTCGATGCCGAGAAATACGGATCGATCGGCAGGCCTGTCCTCTCGGTGATCCACGGGGCCTCGGTCGAAAGCTCCCTGCACCTTTCCGCGGTCCTTCGATCCTGCCATACGATGGCGCGAGAGAGTGGCTCACCTGTCCGCCGGTTCCAGACGACGATCGTCTCCCGCTGGTTCGTAATGCCTATCGTGTCAGGCGTGACACCGCTCGCCGCGATCGCCTCACGCGCTGCCTCTACGGTCCTGCCGAAAATCTCCGCAGCGTCATGCTCCACCCACCCGGGCTTCGGAAAATGCTGCGATATCTCGCGGGCGCCCCGCCCCACGATCTCGCCGGCGGCTGATATGACGAGACACCTGGTGCTCGTCGTGCCTTCGTCGATTGCCAGCACGTGTCTCATGGGCTCAGCTCCCCTCGAGACGCCGCGAACCGCGGCGATCGGGAAAATGGACGTCGAGGAATTCGATTAGCGCAATCTCCTCTGGCGTGTGCCTGGATGCGGAAACAGTGCCCCCCTTCCGATGGCGAACCTCAATGGTCGCGCCGCTGCGGAGGTACCGCGCGAGAATCATCGGGTGCACGTACGACTTGCGGCAGATCGCCGGCGTGTTGCCGAGCTCTGCTGCGACAACGCGGACAGTGGTAAGAATGTTCTTGTTACGGGCGCTCCTGGTGCGAACCGGGCCAAGGTCGGAAAGAACTGTCGCTGCCCGCAACGACCCGCCCCAGGTCCGGAAATCCTTCGCGGTATAAGGGACGTCGGCGACCCTCTCGATGTAGTCGTTGACATCCCGCGCATTTGCGTCAATCCACTTCCTGCCCTCCAGGTAGCGGAACAGCCGCAGGCCCGGAGTGCTCATCATGTCGAGCACAAATGCGATCAGCCGGGGTTCCGTGACCTTCTGCCGGTTGTCGATCCCCCGTTTGCCCTTGTACTGGAACCTTATGATGTCCTTCCGCAGCTCCACGTGGGACTTCCGCAGCGTCGTGATCCCGAACGAGTTGTTTTCCTTCTCGTAGCGATCGCTCCCCACCCTGAACCACGCGTGAGATATCAGGAGCACGATTCCGGCGCAGACGCGATCCTTCGAATGCCCACCCTGCCTCAGATCCTTGAGAAATCGCTTACGAAGCTTTGGCAGATCCGTGGCCATCTGGCGGACGCGATAGTATTTCCTCAGCTGGCCCTTCTCGACCGCCCGCCCGTGGTACCTGTACTGCTTGCGACTGCGCGCGTCGAGCCCCCATACCTGAATCGCGGCGCGCGGGCTTGCCGCTATGTGAACGTCCCGCCACGCGGGCGGAATCCTGAGGAGGTCAATCCGTTCGCGCGTGGCCTTGTCTCGCACCGGCTTTCCGTCGGGGCCAGCGAAACGGAACCCTCGCTCCTTTGATCCAGTCCGTCGAATCCACTTTTCTGCCATGGGGCTCCGTTGCGGCGGCCGATGATACGGCCGCGTACATTACAGCGTCGCCAGCATCACCTCAACTCGATCGCCTGATGAGCTACCAGTTTCTCACCCTCTCGGTCGAGAGCCGCATCGCGACTCTCACCGTCAATCGCCCCGACAAGCTTAACGCACTCAACGATGCAACGATCGCCGAGCTGGGCATCGCAATCGACGAGGTTCGCTCGCGTGATGATATCGGAGGGCTCATCGTCACCGGCGCCGGTCGCGCCTTCGTAGCCGGGGCGGATATCTCCGAGTTGGCGAGCCAGACTCCGTCGATCGCGAAGGCAAGGGCGCAGACGGGACAGAACGTCTTCCGGCGCTTCGAGACCTCGCCAAAGCCGGTCATCGCCGCCGTCAACGGCTTCGCCCTCGGCGGAGGATGCGAGCTTGCGCTTGCCTGCCACATCAGGATCGCGTCAGACAAGGCGAAGTTCGGCCAACCGGAGGTCAAGCTCGGAACGTGCCCTGGATTCGGTGGCACGCAGCGCCTTTCCCGGCTTATCGGAAAAGGCCGGGCCATTCAGCTTCTCGCCACTGCCGAAATGATCGATGCCGCCGAGGCGTATCGAATCGGGCTCGTCAACAAGGTGGTAGCGGGTGACGAGCTCATCCCGGCTGCTGTCGGGATGATGAACGAGATACTCGCCAACGGTCCGCTCGCTGTGTCCCTGTGCATCGAAGCCGTTGACCGCGGGCTCGAGATGTCACTCGAAGAGGGGCTCGTTCTCGAGGCGAATCATTTCGGCCTCCTGGCGTCGACTGAGGACATGACAGAAGGGATGAAAGCGTTTCTCGACAAGCGCACGCCTGAGTTTCGGGGGAAGTGACTGACGGCCACGTACGGCTGAAACGCTTTTCGGCCAGAAATTTCCGGAACTTCGAGAAACTCGATCTCGAGCTGCCCGGGTCGGGTCTCGCGATCGTCGGGGAGAACGGCCAGGGAAAGACGAACCTGCTGGAGGGGATCTACTACCTCCAGGTGCTTCGCAGCGTCCGCGGCGCGCGGGACCAGGACCTAGTGCGCTTCGGCGCTCCGGGATTTCACATCGCGGGCAGCGCTGAATCGGGCGGCGTTCGCGATGTAGGGATAGGGTTCGAGCTGTCCGGCAGGAAGAAAAAAGTGGTGGCGGACGGCTCTGTGGCAGTGCGCCTCGGCGACGTTTTCGGCTCGATTCCTTCGGTGATGTTCTCGCCCCGCGACATCCAGCTCATTGCCGGTGGTCCGTCCGAGCGCCGCCGGTATCTCGATCTCGTTCTGGCGCTCTCTTCACGCGGGTATCTCGCTGCGCTCCAGAC
>JBPCJP010000120.1:0-22232 GCA_051005175.1 Gemmatimonadaceae bacterium
AAGATCGGTGTCTCACTCATATTGGCAGAGAGGGTGCAGCCCCTCTCGTTAGCTCGTCGTCTAACACACGCTGAAGCTGACAAAGCGATCAAGTGAAGCTCGCTTGCAGCTCAGTTCTCGGCGTTACGCGGACACTTATGATCAAAAATGCTAGGCGACCATTCCGTCCAAGCACTCATTGAAGCTTGCTTCGCTTGCGTGTTGTTTTATTTGTTTGCAGCTTACCTAGGACGTCACGGGAACATGAATCCCCCTTAAATCGAATGCTCTTTGAGATCGCGCACCAAGACGGTACATACACGGTCGTGCCGAATGGATTAGCTCCGTCGCCCCCGTCCAACGTGGGCCTACTCGAAAAGCATATCGAGCACTGGCTCGCCGGACACCCGGAGATTCTTCTCCCGGGCGAACAAGTGCTGGTCATTGCGCAGTCGATATCGGGCCAGTCGATGGCCGACATTCTGGCACTTGATTCGTCGGGGCGCCTGGTTGTTGTTGAGATCAAACGCGATTGGTCGAGTCGCGAAACTGTTGGTCAACTCCTCGAATACGCAGCAAAGCTCAGCGACTGCGGGTATGCGTTTCTTGAGGGGCTCGCACGGAAATACAAACGCGATGACGCGCTCAATCTTTTTGCAAAGTTTCAAGAGATATTCCCTGACTCACCCGCGCAGCGAGATGAGCTGGGTCAGACACAACGAATCTTGGTTGTCGCTCCCGAGGCGGACGAAAGCCTGCGCTCAATTGTCGCATGGCTAACAAGGCATCGCGTGCCAATCCAGTTCGTCCCGTTCACGGTCTATGCGGGAGCTGACAAGGTTCCACGATTCCTGTCCCTTGATGGCGCGCCGGTCGTCGCCGAACGTCAAACCACTAATGACAGTTGGGCAGGTCACTGGATCTTTAACACGAACGAGTCATATGCGCCTGGCGCGTATCAGCGCATGTTCGAGCGAAACGTTGCGGCGATCTATGGATACCCAAATGGGCCACAAAACATCGAAGGCGCTCGCAAAGACGACCTCGTGCTCGCCTACGTCAACCAGCAAGGCCTGCGTGCAGTTGGGCGTGTCGTTGACGGTCACGTCGCATCGGGAGAAGGCGTCTTTCTGGACGCAAGCGGTGCCCAGCAACCGGGGGAATTCCATCTCGCGGTAAGGTGGGAGGCGTTGGTCAATCCGGCTCACGCAATCTCTGCGCGCGAAGCGTCGACAACGTTCGGCTACATCCTTCCTGTGAGGTCAGTATTCGGGAAATTGCACCACGGCAAGCGAGCCGCCGCACTGGAAAAGGAACTGCGAGCGAAGGGCGGCGGTGCACCCGCTGTATAACGGGCGCTGCAATTCGCAACCGATCTGCGGATGCTCCGCTGGGCTTCGCCCATAACCCGTCTTTCGCGAGGCTGCGGCGGACCTAGACGCGATATCGCATCCCGATGCGGATAAGTTGAAGCGTTTAGGCACGCGCGCGCACCTTTAGCGAAGAAGAGCAAGTGAGAGATATCGTCGTGCTCTTCGGAGCGGGTGCTAGCTACGGAGCTGGCGGGATTCTGCCCGGCCGTCCCCCCCTCGGCGCCGGGCTGTATGCGGAGCTTCGCGTCTTGTATCCGGGTTCATGGGGAAGCCTGCCGGCAGATATTGATCTGATATTCGAGAGGCACTTCGAAGACGGAATGTCCGCGGTCCATGAACGATCGGGCGCCGCGATTCCGCAGTTGATGCGCGAGATGGCAATCTATTTCGCGCAGTTCAGAGTCGTTGATCCAGACTCGGCGTACCCGCGATTCCTGAAGGAAATGCACGCCGGTGGCCTTCTTGATCGCGTCGCACTTTCCACGCTGAACTACGAGCTCGCGCTTGATCTCGAGGTGCTTCGAGCTGGCCACTCGCTGAATTACTTCGACCCTGCCGACTCGGCGAGAATCCCGCTATGGAAACTGCACGGCTCTTGCAACATGTTCTCCGCCGGAGTGCGCGCAAGTCAAGGCGTGAGCTACGGCACAGATGTCACGTTTGAGGGTTCCGTAGAGGCGTACCTCTATAGTGGACGCGTGATTGAGCACTGCCTAGTCGAGACTGGCCTAGCTCCCGTGATGTCGCTGTACATGTCCGGGAAGCCACTAAACGTCTGCCCAAGTGCGGTCAGGTCGATTCAGACAATTTGGGCCGAGGCGACGATGAATGCGCGCGCAGTTGCGGTTGTTGGCGTTCGACCGTGGCCAGCTGATGACCATGTGTGGGGGCCGCTAGCTGCGACAGCTGCACCGTTCTTCTACATCGGCCAGCGCGAACCGCTGCTTGCTTGGGCACGCGACGGCCGTACCGGTCCGACCGAGATTGTTTCTGATTCGTTCGGGGATGGGCTTTCACTTCTCATTAACAGGATCAGGGCGCATGCAGCTCAATGACGCGGACAAGGAGAAGGTACTTCAGTGGGTTCAGGAGAAGTGTGGTGCCATGCGCTGCATCTGCTGCGGCACCGGTAATTGGGAGCTGGTCCAGAACGGAGCCATTATTCTAGGCTTTGACGTGCGGACAACGCGCTTTCACTACCACGAAGGAATTCCAATCATTTCGATCGTATGCACCAACTGTGGACACGTCGTGTCGTTCGCGGCGGGCGTGATGGGGTTCAAGCCGGAGCCGCCTCCGAGTCCGCCGTCGGGCGGTGCCTAGCGGCGGTTGGTGCAGACAGCCGGCTAAGGCATCTATTTGATCGGCTGCAGCACAACCTGACGTTTACGTGCACAGTGAAATCAACGCTATGCTTCCAGACATCCTTGCGCTGAACCTGAAGCTTGTCGTGTGTGGCACCGCAGCTGGATCCGTTCTGCAGCCGTGAAGTGCTACTATGCAGGTCATGGGAACAAGTTCTGGCGCACGCTATACGAGACCGGTCTTCGCCCAAACTGCTACAGCCGAGTCAGCAATTCGAATTGCTGCGGTACGGGATCGGGCTAACCGACCTGGTGAAGGATCAAGCGGGCATGGATGACCGCATTGTGTTCTCCGGGGACCTTCGTGCCGTCCTTCAGCAGACAGTGGCCATATGGACACCGGCCCTGATCTGTTTCAACGGCAAGCGGGCAGCGAGTGAGGCGTTGCGACTTCGGAGGCCGTCGTTCGGCCTCCAGGCTGATTCCATCGGCCCGGCGCAGGTGTTCGTCGCCCCATCCACAAGTGGCGCGGCGAACGGCACGTGGGATGCGCAGCACTGGCATGCCCTAGCGCGGCTGGTGTTGCCCTCCTAGATGGGCACTGTCGAAGCTGCGGCGATATGCCGCTAGCATCCCTCTTCCCGGTTTTGGCCAATGAGTAAGCATGAAACCCCTATGACCCTTGCGTACTGGAACCGGGTCGGCGGCCTACTGCTCGAAGAATTTTGCGCGGTTCCCCGGTCTCGTGAGTGTGGCGGACGATGGATGGATGGCGTGATTGTCCACGGTCGCGAAAACCGCCGAGCAAAAAAAGGAGAGGTCGTTGATCTGGTGGGCGCATCTATCACAGTCGTCCAGGCAAAGGCACGGCGACTGAACATGCCGCTGATGGGGCAGGCGTTCTTCTCTGTAAAGCTTATGGAGCCCTTTCGCCCGGTAGCAATTCACTCGGTAGCGCTCTGTCTACAGGACGATCCTATCCTGCGGCCTCTTATTGAAGCGTATCCTGGTTTCGAAGTGGTCGTGCTTTCAGAGGCAGAAATTAGCGCGGCGGCTGACCTCCTCCCCGATGGGAACCATATTTAGTCGTTGACCATGCCGATCGACACCGCGACGTTGCAACGGCCATGGTGAGAAGTGGAGGCTCAACACCGGAGACTGGCTGAATCATGACGCGGCCCTCTCGTGTCAGCCCTAGGCGATACATTGCGGCCAGCGGGTCATGATTCGAATATGCATGTGCTAATTCTTTCTTTAGTCATCCCTCAGTAACACTCCAGTCGAGTCCACATGATCACGGGCGACATCAGAAACCAAATCGACCGCATCTGGGACTCTTTCTGGTCCGGTGGCATCTCTAACCCACTGGAGGTGATCGAGCAGATAACCTATCTACTCTTCGTTCGCCGACTTGACGATCTCCACACGCTCGAGGAGAACAAATCCGCTCGGCTGAAGAAGCCGATGGAACGGCGGGTCTTTCCCGAGGGAACCAACGATAAGGGCCGCGCTTACGAGGACTTCCGCTGGTCACGCTTCAAGAATCTCGCGCCGGCTGAAATGTTCTCGGTGCTTGACGAGCACGTCTTCCCGTTCCTAAGAACGGACCTCGCCAGGCAACTCGGCGGCGCCGAGTCGACGTATGCCCACCACATGAAGGACGCGCGCTTTACGATTCCGACACCGGCACTGCTGGCCAGGGTCGTGGATATGCTGGACAAGGTGCCGATGGAGGAGCGCGACACGAAGGGTGACGTCTATGAGTACATGCTCGGCAAGATCGCCAGCGCCGGGCAGAACGGGCAGTTCCGCACGCCGCGCCACATCATCCAGCTCATGGTCGAGATGACTGCGCCGCAGCCCACTGACGTCATCTGCGACCCAGCCTGCGGCACGGCGGGGTTCCTGGTTGCGGCGGGCGAGTACCTGCGCGATCGACAACCCAAGCTGCTGCACGACGCGAAGCTGCGCGAGCACTTCCACGCGCGGATGTTCCACGGCTTCGACTTCGACAACACCATGCTGCGTATCGGCAGCATGAACATGTTGCTACACGGCGTGGAGAATCCGGACATCCACTACCGCGACTCTCTGGCGCAGGATCACGCTGGCGAGGAGGAGAAGTACACTCTGGTGCTAGCTAACCCGCCCTTCGCGGGCAGTCTGGATTACGAGAATACGGCGAAGGATCTTCTCCAGATCGTAAAGACCAAGAAGACGGAGCTACTCTTCCTCGCGCTCTTTCTTCGGCTTTTGAAACCCGGCGGTCGGGCAGCGGTGATCGTGCCGGATGGAGTCTTGTTCGGCTCGAGCAAGGCGCACAAGGAGCTTCGCCGCATGCTGGTTGAAGATCAGAAGCTGGATGCGGTGGTATCACTCCCCAGTGGCACGTTCAAGCCATACGCGGGAGTCTCCACCGCCATCCTGTTCTTCACGAAGACCAATTCCGGCGGCACTGATAAGGTGTGGTTTTACGACGTGGAGGCCGACGGCTGGAGTCTTGACGACAAACGCACGCCGCTCCTGTCCGAGGACAGGCTCGGCCCCGTGCCGAGGACGGCGCTCGCCGAGGGCGAGCACGCGAAGAACAACCTGCCCGATGTGCTGGCGCGCTGGGCCGAGCGCGCGGGAAGTGAATGGGAGCGTCCGCGTACCACGCAGAGCTTCTGCGTGTCCAAGGCCGACATAGCCGCACAGGCCCACGACCTCTCGCTCAACCGCTATAAAGAAGTTCTGCACGGAGCGGTCGAACACCGCCCACCGCGGGAGATCCTCGCCAAGCTCTGGAAACTGGAGGAAGAGATCGAGCGGGAGATGAAAGAACTTGAGGCGATGTTGCGATGAGCGGCTGGCGGAAGGAGCCGTTCGACGCCGTCATCGCGGATAAGTCTAGTGGCAACATTAAGACTCCTCAAAGCGAATTTCTGCCGTCTGGCCGGTATCCGATTGTTGATCAGAGTAAGGCCCTTGTTGCCGGCTACACAGACGATGAATCGCGTCTTTGCCGCGCTGCGCTTCCAGTCATTGTTTTCGGTGATCACACCCGCTGCTTCAAGTACGTGGACTTTCCGTTCTGCATGGGAGCCGATGGCGTCAAGGTGCTCAGGCCGAAGGTCGATTCCGATGTTAAGTATCTGTACCACTACCTTAGGCAGCTACCACTCACTCACGGCGGGTACGATCGACACTTTAAGTATCTCAAGCGCAGTAGCATTGTCCTCCCGCCCATCTCCGAGCAGCGGCGGATCGCGGAGTTACTGGACAAGGCAGACGCATTGCGGGCAAAGCGCCGCGCTGCCATTGCCCAGCTCGACGCCCTCACGCGATCCATCTTCCTCGACATGTTCGGCGATCCCGCCACGAATCCGAATGGGTTTCCGGTCATGACTCTCGATGAAGTGTTCGACATTGCCCGCGGCGGCTCGCCACGCCCAATCGACGCCTTCATCACAGATGCCGAGGATGGTCTCAACTGGATCATGATCGGAGACGCTTCAGAGGGGAGCAAATACATCACCAAGACCAGGAAGCGCATCAAGCCAGAAGGAGCTCGCCGATCAAGAGCGGTCAAGCCTGGGGATTTTCTCCTCACGAACTCGATGAGCTTTGGTCGACCGTACATCATGCGAACCTCCGGGTGCATTCACGACGGCTGGCTGGTCCTTTCCCCAAGATCCGCCAAGGTCGAAGCTGACTATTTCTATAACCTCCTTGGGTCGCAAGCAGTGTTTGCCGAATTCGTCAGGCGCGCGCCTGGCGCGACCGTAAAAAACTTGAACATAGACTTGGTTCGTGGCGTGAGAGTCCCGATTGCGCCATTGGAACAGCAACTGGAATTTTCCCGGATCATTACCAAGGTTGAGCAAGCCAGCAGCCTCCATCAGCGCTCTGATGAGGAACTCAAACACCTCTTTACTGTTCTCCAGCACCGCGCTTTTCGGGGCGAGCTCTGAGCACACCGACAGCGCTTGCGTTCGACCGAATTCCGGTCTACGGCCCGACAGACCTCCTTGCGCACTACACAGATTCCGACCTCGCGTCGGCCTGCCGATCGACGGTGCCGCTGCTGGCGCTGCTCAAGGACAACTGGACCGTGTTCGCAATAGCGTTGGCTGAGTGTGGTCTGACCGGTGAGTTATCGGTTGCGATGGAACGCACTGTCAGATCGAAGGCGCCAGGTGATCGCCCGTCGTTCACCGACGCAATGGTGACATCTCCGACGCGGGTACTCGCCATCGAAGCGAAGTGGACCGAGCCAAGGTATCCGGTGGTGCGGAAGCGGCTGGCACGTACGTCGCCGCATGCCAACAAGTTGGTCCAGTCCCAGGATCTCGCGCGTAACCGGGCATTCATCACTGGCTGGCTGGATCACATGCGGCCCGTGGCCACCATTCCTCTCGATCTCGATGGTTTTCAGGACTGCGTCTACCAGATGGTGCACCGCGCCGCCTCGGCGTGCGGAGCCTGCGAGGGAGGCAGAACGCCGGCCCTCGCCTATCTGCATTTCAGTGCTGATTCTCTTCCTCGGTGCGCTTCCAGGATCACACAAATGCCGCAGTACCTGGAGGACTTGAGGGCCTTGCACCAACTCCTGGAAGCCCACGGGACTTTCCGTTCTTCCTGATCGATGTGCCGATGCGCCTTACGGCGGCGTTTCGCGAAATCGAGACGCTGAAGAAGGGCGAAGCGGAGACAGGGCGACAAGTCCGGTCGGCCCTGATTGCTTCAGAGCTCTTCGAATTCGGTAAATCGACGGTCCACTCAGTGGGTTCGTAAGGGCGGGTCGTCGTTCGCCCCCATTTGCCTTTTGCCACAAAAACTGTCTATTTTTGTGGCACTTCCATGAGCAAGCACCGCAATTCCATCGATAGTCTCGTGGCCAGGCGCATCGGCAGGATGAAGCCGGGGACTATCTTCGCCCCCAGGGACCTGGCCAGCATCGGGTCGCGGACAGCGATTGCATCGGCGCTTTCGCGGCAGCTCAAGGCAAGAACCCTAAGACAACCCGCTCGAGGTCTTTATCAGGTGCCAGCTACGCATCCAGTTCTGGGCGAGCTGCGATCCTCGCCGGATGCGGTGGCGAATGCTCTGGCGGGAAAGCACAGACTCAAGCTGCAGCCGGCCGGCGCCTACGCCGCGAACTTGCTCGGGCTGTCCGACCAGGTACCTATGAAGGTCGTCTACTTGACAGACGGAACGCCGCGGCAGATACGCTCGGGGAAGCACCAGATCGTGTTGCGCCGGACCACACCCAGGAACATGGCAACCGCCGGCCGCATCAGTGGATTGGTGATCCAGGCGTTCAGATATTTCGGGCAGCGCCGGGTTGATTCAGCCATGGTCGACAGCCTGCGAAGGCGGCTGAGCCAGAAAGACCGGGCTCAACTGCTGAAGGACGCAGCCCTCGCACCCGCATGGATCGCGGCGCGGATGCGCGAGATCGCGGAAGGCACGAAGTAGCCGGTGAACCGCTTCCTCGCTCTTCCTCCTGCCGATCGTATCCAGGCCTTCGCACAGGCGGGTGCTGCGCTAGGACTTTCTGCAACCAGCGTCGCGAAAGACTTCTGGGTTTGCTTCACTCTGCGCGAGCTATTCGCTGATCTGAAGTTCGGACCGCACCTAACCTTCAAGGGCGGGACGTCGCTCTCGAAGGCATGGGGATTGATCGATCGCCTCTCGGAAGACATCGATCTCACGGTCGATCATCAGGCTATTGGCATCATTGCTGACCGCGAACCTGCATTCGCCTCAAGCCAGAAGGAACGCCAGCGTCGTATCACGGCGATCAAGGATGCGTGCCGGGAGGCCGTCCACCAACATATCGCGACTGCGTTAACAGATCGGTTTGCGAATGTCCTTGGCAAACGAGGGTGGAGCTTGAGCGCCGACCAGGATGACCCTGACGGGCAAACACTTCTGTTCGCCTATCCTGACACGACCGACTCCGACATTGCAGGTTATCTAAAGCCCGTGGTGAAGCTGGAGTTCGGCGCGAGAGGCGAACCATGGCCTGCGGAGCTGCGATCGATTCGGTCGCTTGTGGCGGATCAGTTTCCCAGCTTGTTCGACGTACCTGAGATTCAGGTTCGTGCTCTTCGCCCTGAACGAACATTCTGGGAAAAGGTGATGCTACTCCATGAGGAACGACTTCGGCCTGGTGATAGGCGGGTTCGCCATGCGATGGCGCGCCACTATTACGACGTCTGGCGTTTGATCGAGAGCGGCAATGCAGCTGCTGCAGTTGCCGACGTCGACCTGTTCAATCAGGTTGTGGCGCATCGTCAGCTGTATTTTCGCCACACCTGGATGGACTACGAGACCATCGAGCGGGGTAGTATCCAGATGCTTCCCGCTCCGTCGCATCTCGACGATTGGCGCCGCGACTATCAGGCCATGCAAGGCGAAATGTTCGTTACTACGGCACCGCCGTTCGATGAGATCCTTGCGGTGGTCGAGCGGTTCCAGGCGGATTTCAACACCATATGAGTCAGTTCACCTTCCTCCAGCGCGAATGGACCGCGGTCTTCGAGGCAGCCGTCAGGGCCGAGGCAGCAGTGCATGCCGACCCGCGGACGGCCTGCTTTTACGCCCGGCGAACGCTGGAGCTGGCGGTGAGCTGGGCTTTCAAGCACGATCCCGCGCTGCGTCTTCCGTATCAGGACAATCTTTCGGCGCTGATCCACGAGCCGAGTTTCAAGCAGGTCGCGGGCGAAGCGGTCTTCAGTAAAGCGCGCGTAATCAACACGCTCGGGAACCGTGCCGTGCACAGCCACCGCGCAGTGCCGGAAACCGATGCACTCGCTGCGGTGCGCGAGCTGTTCCACATGAGCTACTGGTTCGCCCGCACCTATGGGAGAGCGGGGAAGCCTGCGCCGGGACTCGCATTCGATCCAGCAGTGCTGCCTTGGCCGGGCTCCATCACGAAGCAGACGACCGAGCAGTTGCGCGCGCTTGAGTCGAGCCTTCAGGAACGCGACGAGAAGCTCGCCGCACTGCTCGCCGACAAGAGTGCCCTTGACGAGGAGCTGAAGCGGCTGCGTGCCGAGGTTGCGGAAGCCCGCAAAGCCGCGACCGCTCAGCCCGATACGCACGATTACTCCGAGGCAGAGACCCGCGACTACTTCATCGACCTTCTTCTAAAGGAAGCTGGCTGGTCGCTCGATCAGGCGCGCGACCGGGAGTTCGAGGTCAGCGGTATGCCCAACGTCCCGGGCAAGGGATTCGTCGACTATGTGCTTTGGGGCGACGATGGAAAGCCGTTGGGACTGGTGGAGGCCAAGCGCACGCGTCGTAGTCCTCGGGCGGGAGAGCAGCAGGCCAAGCTCTACGCCGATTGTCTGGAGAGACAGTTCGGCCAGCGGCCCGTCATCTTCTACTCCAACGGATACGATCACTGGCTCTGGGACGACACTCGCTACCCGCCCCGCCGTGTGCAGGGCTTCTATAAGAAGGCCGAACTCGAGCTCATGATTCAGCGGCGGGAATCCCGCCGGTCGCTGCAGGAATCTCCGGTCAGCTCAACGATCGTTGAACGTCATTATCAGACGCGCGCAATTCGTCGTCTCGCCGAAGCATTCGAGCGTGACCACGATCGGAAGGGATTGCTCGTCATGGCGACAGGCGCGGGCAAGACGCGCACGGTAATCGCGCTAGCCGACCTGCTCATGCGTTGCAACTGGGCCAAGCGTGTGCTCTTTCTCGCCGATCGTGTCGCGCTCGTGAACCAGGCGGTGAATGCCTTCAAGCATCATCTTCCCGACGCGTCGCCGGTAAACCTCGTTGCCGAGAAAGATGCCGAGGGCCGCGTGTATGTATCGACCTACCCGACGATGATGGGGCTGATTGACGAGGCAGCTGATGGCCAGCGGCGCTTCGGAGTGGGGCACTTCGATCTGGTAATTATCGACGAGGCGCACCGATCGGTCTTCCAGAAATACCGCGCGATCTTCGACTACTTCGACTCGCTGCTGGTGGGGCTCACCGCCACGCCTAAAGACGAGGTGGATCGCAACACATACAGCCTGTTCGATCTCGAGGATGGTGTACCAACCGACGCGTATTCGCTGGAAGAGGCGGTGCGCGACGGTTTTCTCGTTCCGGCCCAGGCCGTCTCGGTGCCGCTCAAGTTCCAACGCGAAGGGATCAAGTACGACGACCTGACGGAAGACGACAAGGACCAGTGGGATGCTCTCGAGTGGGACGACGAAGGCACCGTACCGGAGATGGTCGAGGCCGAGGCCGTCAACAAGTGGCTGTTCAACAAGGACACCGTGGACAAGGTGCTCGCGCACCTGATGACCCGAGGCGTGAAGGTGGCCGGCGGCGATCGCCTGGGGAAAACGATCGTCTTCGCGAAGAATCAGGCGCACGCCGAGTTCATCGCGGAACGGTTCGACGTCAACTATCCCCACCTTAAAGGGGAATTCGCTCGCGTCATCACGTTCAAGACCGAATACGCGCAGAGCCTGATCGACGGCTTTTCCATCAAGGATAAAGCTCCGCACATTGCCATCTCCGTGGACATGCTTGACACCGGCATCGATGTGCCGGAAGTCGTGAATCTGGTGTTCTTCAAGCTGGTGCGATCGAAGACCCAGTTCTGGCAGATGCTCGGGCGGGGCACGCGGCTGAGGCCGGATCTCTTCGGCCCGGGGCAGGACAAGGAGTTCTTCTACCTGTTCGATTACTGCCAGAACCTCGAGTACTTCAGCCAGGATATTCCCGGCACCGAAGGTTCGGTTGTGGCCTCTCTCGCCAAGCGGCTGTTCAATGCGAGGCTTGAGTTGGTGGCGGCATTGGATTCGTCGACGGATGCGCTGGCACGTGCGGTTGAGGAGCCGGCGGCCATCTATGGTGATCCGAAAACGAACGCGCAGGTGAGACGATCGGTATCGGAACTGCTGCAGCGCGAGGTGGTGGCGATGAACCTGGACAACTTCGTCGTGCGTCCACACCGGCGGCTCGTGGAGAAGTACGCCAGACCCGAAGCGTGGACGGCTCTGGCGGCGGATGCTCTTGCAGAACTCTCGCAGGAGGTGGCGGGGTTGCCGTCGGAGCTGGATCCCGAGAGCGAAGAAGCGAAACGATTCGACCTTATCGCCCTGAGCCTACAGCGGGTCCTATTGCGTTCCGAGTCCGGGTTTGATCGACTCCGCGACAGGGTGAAGCAGATCGCGGGGCTGCTGGAGGAGAAGGACGCGATCCCGATGGTACGAGAGCAGATGGCGCTGATCCAGGACGTGCAGACCGATGAGTGGTGGCAGGACGTTACGGTTCCGATGCTCGAAGCGATGCGCCGCCGGTTGCGCGGACTGGTGCAGTTGATCGACAAGCGCCAGCGGAAACCCGTGTACACGGACTTCGAGGACCTGCTGGGAGGTGAAGCCAGCTTCACGCTGCCGGGTTTTTCAGTCGGTACCGACCAGGTGAAATTCCTCGCGAAGGTCCGGGCATTCCTTCGCCAGCACCTCGACCACATCGCCATCGAGAAGCTTCGAAAGAACAAGCCACTCACCGCTACTGATCTTTCCGAACTCGAACGAATGCTGGCAGAGAGTGGAGCGGGAGGCGTGGACGACCTCCGCCAGGCGGCGGAGGAGTCACATGGGCTTGGCTTGTTCGTGCGATCGCTTGTGGGGATGGACCGGGAGGCGGCCAAGGAGGCGCTGGCCGGTTTCATCACGGGCAAGACCTTGTCCGCGAACCAGCTCGAGTTCATCAACCTGGTCGTGGACCATCTCACCGAGCATGGGATAATGGAGCCGGCGCGGCTCTACGAGTCGCCTTTCACGGATATCACGCCGCAAGGCCCGGAGGGTCTTTTTCAGGCTGAGGCAATCAACGAGCTGGTGGCCGCGCTCGAAGCAGTCCGTGCAACCGCAGCAGCGGCATGAATGTGTCCTTTCTGCAAAGCGAGGCGTTCAATCGGGCCGAGGCTTCGTTGGCGATCTATCGTGCAGCACGTTCAGAACTGAAGGACCTGGGAGTCTTACGATCGGAACGCACGGTTCAGAGCGATTATGGGGAATGGCTGGTGTCGAATCTCCTTGGTCTGGAGCTGGCGACAAGCGGAGTTCAGGCCGGATACGATGCTGTAGACACCAATGGTTGGACATATCAAATCAAGACACGATTGGTCGGTAGCTTGACGGAGCCAACGTCTTTCGACCTTCGCGGTCTGGATCATTCGTTCGATTTTCTTATTGGTGTGCTTCTCTCGCGCTCTGACAGCCGGCTCCTCGCAATCGTAAAAGTTGCTCACGACGCCGTCCGGACTCGCGCGAAACTCTATCGCAGCCGACTCAGCCTTCGATGGAAGCGCAACTGCTGGGAGGCCGATTGGGTCGAAGTGCTTTACAAAGCTCCTCCTCTTGTGTCAGAAACTGAACGGAAGAAGAAGCGAGGTGACTGACATCCGCGATCCTCGTCGTTACATAACCCGAGCAACCAGGCAACAATGTCAGAACCCAGGGCTACGGTGTTGCCATCAGGTCGGACGGCTACATTCGGTTAAGAAGTGAGGGCGGCCGAGATGACGGCGGTCAATAGACATTCGACCGACTCTCCACATGATTAGTATCATAACGCTACTAATAAGTCGCCGTGGCTGGATTGCTGATCGTCCGAAGTTGCGGCTTGGTTCCAGTCAATTTCTCACTACCAACAACACAGCCTAATGCCGGATACCGGGATTTTCCTTATTCAGGATGGAGGAGGGTTGCTTCGTTTGAGTGAGCAGCCCTATGACAGCGAGGACCTGCTCCAGCAACTGCTTGCGCAATACCCTGAGGTTCTTGCGGGGGAGGATCACGGCGGTCAGCCGAGGAAGTGGCTCTTGGTAAAACGGGAGATGGCGGTTCCGGGTGACCCGTCGGGATCGCCACGTTGGTCCCTCGATCACCTTTTCCTCGACCAGACAGGGATTCCAACACTAGTCGAGGTAAAACGGAGCTCGGACACCCGGCTGCGACGGGAGGTCGTAGGCCAGATGCTCGATTATGCGGCCAACGCCGTCGCTTACTGGCCGGTAGAGCGCCTTGAAGCTGATTTTCATGCTACGGCGCGATCCGCCGGGAATGATCCGGAAGCGTTGTTGATGGAACTGGCTGGTGATCAGGGTTCCGAAGCCTTCTGGCAACGCGTCAAGACCAATCTTCAGGCTGGTAAAGTCCGTCTTGTCTTCGTCGCTGATGAGATTCCTGTCGAGCTACGACGCATCGTCGAGTTTCTGAACGAGCAGATGGACCCTGCGGAAGTCATTGCAGTGGAAGTCCGGCAGTTCGTCGGGCAAGGCGTTCGGTCGTTGGTTCCGCGCGTAATCGGGCAGACGGTAGAGGCTCAGACCAAGAAGGCGGCGTCATCGTCTCATGAACCATGGACACCAGCAGCTTTTCTTGCCCGGGTTCGAAACTCCTCGGGCGACGCCGAAGCAGAAGCCGTGCAACGGATTCTCGACTGGGCAGCGGGCAGATCAATCCGCGTCCAGCCAAGCGGAGGGTCAGAAAAGGCACGTCTGTACCTGATGTTCGACTTCGCCGACGCTATTCAGTATACGTTTGCCATATACCACGCGAGCAACCCTTACGTCGAGTTCCAGTTTCCGAACATGAGGCCGCCGTTCAAGGAGGCTTCAGCTCAAGCTCAACTGATCTCGCGGGTTGAAGATGCCACGGGTGCGCAACTGGGAGCCAATCCCAAGTTTCCGAAAGTCAGACTCTCCGAACTGATGGAGCCGGCCAAGCTTGAGAGATTGCTTGGCCTCGGCGATTGGATCATCGAGCAGACTATCAATTTCCAGAATGGCTTGAACATATCGGCCGGCAGCTAGGGGGATGTGCGGATTGCAACCACGATCACCGCGTATCTCCGGCTATGACAGAGCGTGTTGACTGAAAGGCGTGCCTGTGAGTGTTGAAGCCGCAGATACGTACAACCTTGAACGCTATCTCGAGGCGCAAAAATCGACTTACGATGAAGCATTAGTCGAACTCCGAGCCGGCGGGAAGCGCACCCATTGGATGTGGTTCATTTTCCCTCAGCTGGCTGGACTCGGCACGAGCTCGACGGCTGTCCGGTATGCGATCGGAAGCCTCGATGAGGCACGCGCATACCTAAGCCACCCGATCCTCGGACCACGCTTGGCCGAATGCGCTGAGGCCGTCCTCGCAGTTCAAGGCAAATCAGCGACCGAGATATTCGGGTTGCCTGACGACATCAAGCTGCGATCCTCAGCCACGCTCTTCTTGCAGGTGTCGCCCGCCAATTCCGTCTTCCACTGGATCCTCGACAAATACTATAGTAGTGAGCCAGACACTCGAACACTCGAGCTACTGAGCGGGGATTCCGCGTGACACAGCTGATAATCCTGCCATGCCTCGATTCCGACGACATGGCCACCGCCCGCAAGCGGGAGCTGGATATCGACCCTTCTCGTGCCAAATCCCTGGGTGTCACGGCCGTGAATTCCATCCAACGAGGCTACTACACGACCGAATCCGGGCACCGATTAGACTGGAGCGCTGCCGTCGAGTCCGCTCGACTCTCCAAGCGGAGCATTCCTCCCGGCGAGGAACTTCCTGCAACGAGCCGTGCGCTAGGCGCAGAAACCACGGTGCTGGTCACGAACGAGACAACGCTCCGTGCGGCTCGGCGGCTCACAGACAACGGGAAGAAACCTCTCGCCCTCAATTTCGCCAACGGCATTCATCCAGGCGGTGGATTCTTAAACGGCGCACGCGCCCAGGAAGAGAACCTCTGCCGCTCGAGCGCGCTGTTCGCGACCCTGCTCGGCGATCCGATGTACGAGGCACATGAGCTCGACCCGAGCCAGACTCGACTCACTGGTCGATCCTCTCACCGAACGTCCCGGTCTTCAGGACCGATGACGGGCAGACACTTCCCGAGTTCTGGCTACTCGACTTCATCACATGCGCGGCGCCAGTGGCCACCCGGGTGGGGCGACCGAAATCTCGAGACCTTCTCCGTCCCCGTATTCACCGGGTACTCGAGATTGCACGCGCATACCAGTACGACACACTCGTGCTTGGCGCCTGGGGATGCGGAGCCTTCGGGAACGATCCCCTCCAGACCGCCACAGATTTCCGCGGTGCGCTGGAAAGTGAATTCGCGGGAGCGTTCTCCGACATCGTATTCGCTATCACGGACTGGTCGCCGGAACGGCGCTTCCTTGGGCCGTTCCGTGATACATTCGCCGGTAATATGAAACACGCATAGAGCTGATATCCAACCGACAGCTAGTCAAACGCACATAATCTTCGCATCGGGCGTTTGCCCGGTCAGTGAGAGCCGAGTTCATCGTGGGACACCTGGCGATGTTCGCTGCCATTCGGTCGCTACTGAAGCCGCTGAGGAATGTGTCGCGTTCGGCATTGACTCGGCGCCAAGGCATCCGAAGTTGTTGCGCCACCAGCCCGCTCGCAACCGTGGTGCATGCGAGAACGATTGAGGGGGGGCCGCTCGTTCAAAGCAGCCGCCTCGAGCTATGGCACGATGTCAGACGGCAGCGTAATGTATTCTGGCCTGTGTCATCAATTGGCGGCAATGTAACGATCACCTGTCGACTCGACGCGCATCGGCATGAACGGGTGGAGCCGGGGCGGGATGATGACTTACCTCGCGCTCGCGCGCACCGATCGCATCCGGGCCGCGGTGGTCGGCGCCGGCGTTGCCGATGCGTTCAGCAGCACGCGCCTGCGCCCCGAGATGGCGGATAACGTCTTCGCTGAGCTGGTCCCCAACTGGCACACCGACCGGGAGCGCGCGCTCGCGTCACGATCAGCGGTGCGATGGGCGCATCGGTTGCACAAGCAGGCGCCGATCCTTCTGCTCCACGGCAGCGCCGACTGACGCGTGCATCCCACCGAGGCGCTCGGCATGGCGAGTGCGCTGTTCGAGGCGAAGCATCCCTTTCGCATGGTCCTCTTCGAAGGGGGCAACCATGGATTGACGGAGTTCCGGCGCGAGGTGTACCGGGAGGTGCTGGAGTGGCTCGACCGCTATGTGCGCGACCGGGCTCCGCTACCGAACCTGGAGCCGCACGGGCGGTAGCTGTCGTCTGTTGCGAGTCGACGCTTGCCAGATGAAACTCATCTGGCAGGCCCGCAGCTGGCTCCGGCGTCGCGATCGCCGTGCCGCTATTCCCGCGCGCCCTGCGCCAGGCGCGACGAGAAAATGAACTCCTTCGCGATTTCTTCCCCGCGCGGCGTCAGAACGCTTTCACCGGACCGCGGGTCACGCTTGAGGTGTGCCACCCGTCGTCCGTGCAGCAGCCCCACGACTCTTCCGTCGTATCCGCTTCGTTTGACCAACTCGATCAGGTCAGCGCGCGAGATGCGACCGCCGCGCGAGTACACCTCGGCGACTATTCCATTGGTGCCGTGTCCAGCGACGGAGGTCGCCTGGCCGGTCGCGGCGCCTGACGGGGTATAGTATCTCCCTTTGCGTTCGCCGTGAGCGAGCACGAGTCCGCTCTTCACGAGCGAATCGAGGTGATAACGGACATTCCTGTATGGAAGGTCGAGGAGTGAAGCGATCTCGATCGACTTGACGCGTCCCTGGTTCCTGACCGCTTCGAGGATCTTCTGCTGGAGCGCTGACAGCCTGAGCATGGATCCTTCGAGGTCGAGCTTCGACTCGAGATTCCGCTTCTGCGTCCGGAGTGCGTGCAGGAAGAACGAGAGCCATGCGCCGAACTTCGAGGGATCGTCCTTCATCGCAACCTGCGATGCATGCAGGGCGGCGTAGTAGGCGCCCTTGTTCTCCTCGATCACGCGTTCGAGTGAAGCGTAGGGAACGTACTCGTAGCCTGCCCTGAGCATGAGGAGGTTGGTCAGCGCGCGGGAGAGACGTCCGTTGCCGTCCTGGAAGGGATGGATGGCGAGGAAGTTCACGATGAAGCACGCGATGATCGTGACGGGATGTACTTCATCCGCGCTCAATGCTGCATTCGTGTCGTCTATCAGCTGCTGCATGAGCCGTGACGTGTCGAATGGCGTTGCGGTGCGAAAGATGACTTCGCGGTGGCCGTCGGGGTGCCGCGCTTCGACGTCGTTGGGCAGTGTCTTGTACTGTCCCCGGTGTCGCTCGTCCTTCCCGGCATGTTTGAGGAGAACTCCGTGAAGCTGGCGGATGTGATTCGCCGTGAGATTCAGGTCCGGGTGGCTCTCGAAGATCAGTGTGTGAAGCTCGCCGTAGCCGAGGACTTCGGATTCGTCGCGGGCGCGGAAGGAGTCGTGACTGAGGCCCCGGAGAATCTGGCCGACCTGCTGGTCTGTGAGTTCGGCACCTTCGATGCGGGTGGAGGCGCCGGTAGATTCTATGGTGGTCACCTGCCTGAGGCGGGTGAGGCGTTCCTCGTTCAGCTCGCGGATTCGCCGCCAGTGTCCCTTGAACTCATCCAGCTCGCCGATCGTTCGCGCCCTTTGTTCTGCCTCGAGGGGGCTGGTATCGGGGATGAAGTTTGGGGGTGTTGGCATTATAAGTGGTCTTTATGTGTCAATAAAGTTTACTATCTCCCAGGGATTGTCAATAAAATCGTCTTTAATCGTCAATAACGGGTTACAACAGTAGTATTCAGGAGCCCGACATGCTGCTATCAGTCATCTCGACGCCGAGTCTGTGGCGGGCGCATTGACAAGCCGCGGACGCTTTCATTACATCATGAGAGACAGGAAGAAAATCAACGGAGGAACGAGATGATCCGGCCCCCAGGCCTCGCGGCAATCGCGAGCATTGTCCTTGCCATCCCGGCGGTTGCCCAGAACCGGCCCGCCAACCCGCCGACCCACATTCCGCCACCTCCCGCTTCGCAGAGGGCGCTGCCACCGATACCGTTCACGGAGTTCACGCTGCCGAATGGCCTGCGCGTGATCCTGCACGAAGACCATTCGACGCCTATCGTCGCCGTGAACGTGTGGTATCACGTCGGCTCGAAGAACGAGGAGCTGGGCAAGACGGGGTACGCCCACCTGTTCGAGCACATGATGTTCCAGGGCTCGAAGGGCTTCGACGACGACTACTTCAAGGCGCTGCAGGAGGTGGGCGGGACGCTCAACGGCTCGACCAACTCAGATCGCACGAACTACTGGGAGGTCGTGCCGTCGAACTTCCTCGAGCGGGCGATCTTTCTCGAGGCCGACAGGATGGCGACGCTTCCGGACGCACTCACTGAGGCGAAGCTCGCGAACCAGCGTGAAGTGGTAAAGAACGAGAAGCGCCAGAATTACGACAACCGGCCGTATGGTCTCACCGGTGCGAGAATCGCCGAGATGTTATACCCGAAGGATCATCCGTATCACTGGCTGACGATCGGCGCACTGGAGGACCTCAGCGCCGCATCCATGGACGACATCAAGGGTTTCTTCCATCGGTACTACACACCGAACAACGCATCGCTCGCAATCGCCGGTGACTTCAGCCCTGCCGAGGCGAGCCGGCTTGTCGAGAAACACTTCGGGCCCATCATGCGCGGGCCGGCGATAACGGTTCCGAAGGTTTCGCAGCCGAGGTTGAACGGGACGGTCCGGGGGACGATGGAGGACCGCGTGGCTGCCCCGCAGCTGACCATTGTCTGGCACACCGATCCCGTGTTCGGTCCCGATGAAGCGGCACTCAACATGCTCGCGGCGATACTCGGACAGGGCCGAAATTCGCGCCTGTACAGGTCTCTCGTTTACGACAGGCAGATCGCGCAGACAGCCAACGCCTTCAACAATGCACGCGAGCTCGCCGGAACGTTCCAGGTCTCGATGATCGCGAGGCGCGGCAATTCGTTGGACAGCCTGGAGGCAGCGGCAAACCGGGAGATCGGAGCACTGCTCTCGGTGCCCCCGACAGCCGCCGAGCTCCAGCGCGCCTACAATTCGCTCGAGGCCGGGTTCATATACCGGCTCCAGACCGTGGGCGGATTCGGCGGCAAGAGTGACCAGCTCAATCAGTACGCGGTCTTCACCGGCGATCCCGGATTCTTCGAGCGGGACCTCGCGAGGTATCGCAGAGTGACTCCAGCCGACGTGCAGCGCGTAGCGCGAAAGTATCTGACAGACAACCGGCTGATCTTCACGGTGACCCCGATGTCGGAGGAGCAGCGCGCCGCGGCTGCGCCTCCGGCGCCGGCGGGTACTGCAACTCCCGGAGAGGAGGCCGAGGGCCCGTCGGAGTCGGCAGCGCTTGCTGCGAGCGTATTGCCTGCGGGCGGCCCCGATCCGCAATTCACCCTGCCTGAAGTGCAGCGGCGCAAACTGTCGAACGGTCTCGATGTGGTCGTCGTCGAGCACCACGAGCTGCCCGTGGTGACGATGAACCTCGTCATGAAGGGCGGCGCTGGAGCCGAGTCGGCCGACTTCGCGGGATTGGCGGTCCTCACGGCGGATCTGCTGGACGAAGGAACCGATTCGAAAACAGCCCTGCAGATATCCGAGGCCCTTTCCTCGATCGGCGCAAACCTGTCGACGTCGGCCGACTGGGACTCGAATCGTCTCACGCTCACGACTCTCACACGTCAGCTCGACCCGGCACTTGCGTTGTTCTCGGACGTGCTGCTGAATCCGGCGTTCCGTGAAGCTGACGTTGAAAGGATCGGCGCATCGCGCATGCAGGGGCTGGCGCAGAGCAGGAACGATGCATCGGCCATCGCCACGCGAATTTATCCAACGCTCGTGTTCGGTCCCGAGCACCCGTACGGACATCCGCAGGGTGGCACCGAGGCGTCAATTCGCGCCATCACTCCGGCGGCGCTCGAGCAGTTCCACTCTACGTATTACCTTCCGAACAACGCGACGCTGATCGTAGTGGGCGACGTGCAGCCCGACAGGATCGTAGCGAAGCTCGAGAGCGCGCTGGGTGGATGGAAGCCGGGGCCTGTGCCGGAGATCCGCGTGAATGCACCGCCGGTGACAAGGGAACGCACGACGATCTATCTCGTTGACAGGCCTGGCGCGGCCCAGTCGGTGATTAACATCGGGCAGGTAGGTGCGTCGCGCACCGCGCCTGACTACTTCACGCGTCTCGTCCTGAACCAGATGCTTGGCGGTGCGTTCGTATCACGGGTGAACCTCAACCTCCGGGAGGACAAGGGCTACACATACGGTGCGCGGACGAGCTTCGACCTGCGTCGCGGTGCGGGACCGTTTCTCGCTTCAGCCGGGGTGCAGACCGCCGTGACGAGGGAATCGGTGATCGAGTTCCTCAAGGAGCTCAGGGGGATTCGCGGTGAGATCCCTGTTACCGACGCGGAGCTGGATCGCGCGAAGCAGTCACTCATCCGCGGATTCCCCCGGACTTTCGAGACGCCGGCACAGATTGCCGGACGGCTCGGTGACGTCGCGCTGTTCGGGCTTCCTGACAACCATTATGACAGCTACATCGCGGGTGTGCAGAAAGTGACGCTCGCCGACGTAGACCGGCTGGCGAAGGAGGCGATCGATCCGTCGCGGCTGACGATTCTCGTCGTGGGGGACCGCGCGACGATCGAGCCGGGCCTGAGAGCGCTCGAGGGAATCGGGACAACCATTACCGTTCTCGACCCGACCGGCCGGCCCGCAGGCACGGCGGGCACCATCCAGCCGCCGAAGGATTGAGCCGGCGCGGCGCTCAGCGCCTGTACCAGGGTTCCGTCGAAAAGCGGGCGTGGAGAAGCCGGCTCACCTTGGCTTTTCCGGCGTCCGACGGATGAACCCCGTCTGCTACGTAGTCCGCGCGATCGTAGCAGACACTTCCCCGGTTGGTGATGCCCGTCGTGCAGGACGGGGCCCAGAGATATGGTCCCCATCCGTACCAGACTCCGTCGACTCTCGCATTCGTGCCGAGCCACGAGTTGAGGGCGTGGCCCTCCTCGTAACTCAGCGGCTCGCCGCGGCTCGCCGAGCCGGCGTATCCCCCGTAGCTGCGGGAAGACGAATAGACTGCCTGAACAGCAGGGAACTTCGTGCGAACGCGCGCGGCAAAGGCGGAAAGGTTGAGCCGGAATTTCTCGTAGTCACTCCCTGACGCGGGATACACCGGAAGCGGCGATCCATTCGCCCCGGTCGTGAACTGGTTCGCCGCCTTGTGGAAGATCACCCGCACCTGATCGACCCGTATGCCTGCCGCCGGGAGACGCTGCGAGATGCAGGCATCCCAGAGGGTGGCATCGAATGCGGGGTCGATCCATCGTTCGACGGCATGGCCACCGACGGCGCAATTCGCGAAGCGAACGGCCGGGTTTACAACAGCCGCATACTCGCCGGTGAGGCGCTGGCGGAAATCATTGCATTCCTGATTCGCGTTGCTCATGCCGACGCAGACGACGCCGATCACGCCATCAACCGGAGTCACGGCAGGTGCCTGATTATCGACGAGGCGCAGTGGCAGGCCCTTGTACGTGCCGGGCGTGCCGGGATCGTCGCCGCGGTCAATCGGGAATGGCGCAAGCACATCCGGACCGGGTGGCGTGGCGGAAAGGTCCGCGTCTGCCGCAGTACCCGATTCCGCGCACGCGGTGAACGCTGCCGCCGTGATGAGCGCGAGCATGCTGCGTCCGGCCGCAGCCACGCCCGGTCCGGCACTCAACCGCATCATG
>JBPCJP010000121.1:0-4593 GCA_051005175.1 Gemmatimonadaceae bacterium
GGGCCGCACGCTCGGGCCTTGTCTCTGTAGCCATCCTGTCCATCCTCAGGGAGTAATATCTTCGACGGTTGCCTGCCGCGGACGAGCCGTGCCGCGCGACTGCGCGTCCATCACGGCGACAGCGGCCATGTTCACGATGTCCTGCACATCCGCCCCGCGCTACAGCACGTGCACCGGGCGGTTCATGCCGACGAGGATCGGTCCGATCGCCGTCGCGCCTCCAAGGTGGTTCAACAGCTTGTAGGCGATGTTGCCCGCGCTGAGGTTCGGAAAGATCAGGACATTAGCGCGGTCGGTGAGCAGGCTGAACGGATAAGCGGACCTGAGCAGCTCCTGGTCCAGCGCCGTGTCCGCCTGCATTTCCCCATCCACCACGATCGACGGGTCACGCTGCCTGAGCAGCTGAACGGCCTCCGCAACCTTCTCCGCCTCGGGATGCCTGACTGACCCGAAGTTCGAGAAGGAAAGCATCGCAATCCGCGGCGTGATCCCAAGAGTGCGAACGATCCGCCCTGCCGAGTACGCAATCTGCGCGAGCTGCTCGGCCGTCGGATCGATGTTGACAGTGGTATCTCCACAAAAGATAACATGCTTCTCGAAGACGAGCATGTAGAGCCCGCTCACCACTTCCGCCTTGGGGTGCGCGCCGATGACCTGGAGCGCGGGGCGGATTGTCTCGGGGTAGTGCATGTTGACGCCCGACACGAGCGCATCGGCATCTCCAAGGGCAACCATGACCGAACCGAAGTAATTGCCCTTGTAGAGAAGCTGGTACGCTTCGCCTTTGCTCAAGCCCTTTCGCTGCCGGCGCTGCCACAGGAATTCGGCGTATGCCTCCCGGCGGGGCGAGGTCGACGGATCCTCGATGTTGATGTCGGCCATCGGAATTGCTTGCTCGCGCGCGATCCTGGCGATGTTCTCGGGGTTGCCCAGCAGTATCGGCTCGGCGATTCCTTCATCGGCCAGGACCTGTGCCGCGCGGATCACCTTCGGCTCCTCACCTTCGGGAAACACGACTTTTCTCGGGTCCCGGACCGCGCGGTTGATGATCCCCCGCATCACCCCGCGGGCGCGGCCCAGTCTCGCTTCAAGCTGCTCTCTGTATTCGTCGAGGTCGATGAAGTTCTTCGTCACGCCCGTCGCGACCGCGGCCCAGGCCACGGCCGGCGCGACCCACAGCAATATTCGCGGATCGAACGGGAAAGGGATGAGGTACTCGGCTCCGAACTTGATCGAAGCAAGGCCGTAGAGCCGGGATACGCTTTCCGGCACATCCTCCCTGGCAAGCAGCGCAAGGGCGCGGGTCGCTGCCATCTTCATCGCTTCGTTCACTTCAGTCGCACGCGCGTCTATCGCGCCGCGGAAGATGAACGGAAAGCCGAGGACGTTGTTTACCTGGTTCGGGTAGTCGCTCCTGCCTGTCGCGATTATCGCGTCGCTCCGAACTTTCCTGATCTCGTCGGGATGAATCTCCGGGTCCGGATTCGCGAGAGCGAAGATGATGGGCCGCTCCGCCATCTTTGCCACCATCTCTCCGGTAATCGCGCCGGCCACCGAGAGCCCGACGAAAACGTCGGCGCCAACGAGGGCCTCAGCGATCGTGCGCGTTTCGGTTTCATTGGCGAAGCGCGCCTTGTAGGGATCCATCTTCCCAGCGCGTCCCTTGTAGATCACCCCCTGCCTGTCGGAGAGCAGGATATTTTCACGTTTCACGCCGAGTCGCACGTAGTGCTCGGCTGTCGAGATGGCGGCTGCTCCGGCCCCGGAGAACACGCATTTCACGTCGGCGATGTCGCGTCCCGTGATCTCAAGCGCGTTCAGCAGCGCGGCACCGGAAATTATCGCTGTGCCGTGCTGGTCGTCGTGGAAAACCGGGATCTTCAGGGTTTCGCGCAGCTTCTCCTCGATGTAGAAGCAGTCGGGCGCCCTGATGTCCTCGAGGTTTATTCCACCCACGCTCGGCTCGAGCAGCTGGCAGAACCTGATGACGTCTTCGGGATCTTCGGAGCCCACCTCGAGATCGAATACGTCGAGATCGGCGAACTGCTTGAACAGGTTGCCTTTGCCCTCCATCACCGGCTTGCCGGCGAGAGCCCCGATGTTGCCGAGTCCGAGGACTGCTGTGCCATTCGTGACGACTGCGACGAGGTTGCCGCGGGCAGTGTACTTGTAGGCGTCCTCGGGATTCTTCTGGATCTCCAGGCAGGGCTCGGCTACTCCGGGAGAATAGGCGAGGGCGAGGTCCCGCTGGTTGTTAAGCGGTTTTGTGGGCACGACCGCGATCTTGCCCGGCCGTCCCGAGGAATGGTAATCGAGCGCGTCTTTTCGCTTCATGTTTTTGGCGTTTGGACGTTCAAGTTACGCCAACCCGGGGGCCTCGCGCACCCCTCGTGACCCCCGGGGATTGCAGGCCACTCAGAACAACAGCCGGTATCCGAGCGAGAAGTTGCGGCCGGCTCCGTGGGCGAATCCCTTGAGCCTGCTCGTCGCCTCGCGGTATCGCTCGTCGAAAGCATTGTCCACGCGAAGCGTGAAGGCGTGCGTGAGTCCGCGCATGGCGAAGCTGTAGGTCGCCGCAAGATTGACCAGATCGTACGCCCCTGTCGCCACCGCTGCAGGGTCTTCGTCGGAGTTTGGCTCCGGGACGCGGTCCTGCCTGAAGGCGTGACGGTAGTCGAGCTCGACCGAATATCTGCCGTCGTCGAACCTGGCGAGACCGCCCAGTCGCGCGGCGGGGAGGAACGGCAGTGGGTCGCCACCGCCAAACTGGCCTCTGACAAAGTCGCCCACGGCACCGAGGACGAAGTTCGACGTTAATTCCGCCTCGACGCGGCCCTCGGCGCCCTTCAGCGTTGCGTCATCCTGGCGGAAGCGGTTGAGCGGGACGCTTTCGAGGTCCCCCTCGTGGTCGATCGCCGTATCGCCGACGATGTTGGGAGAAATGAAGTCGCCGACCCTGTTGTAGTATCCCGAGATCTGACCGGTCACTCGGTTGCCCTGTGCCCTGACGATCGCGTCGATGCCCTGGTTCGTCTCGCTCCGCAGGTTCGGGTTGCCGATGTCGTAGGTTCCGGCGGCGTGATGGAGACCATTCGAGAAGAGCTCCTCCACAGTTGGCGCGCGGAACGCCCGTGCCGCGCTGGCCGCGAGCGTGACTTCCTGCGTGACAGGGTAGCTGATCCCGAGCGAGCCCGAGAAGTTATTGAAGTCTCTCGACCGCGCGGGACCGAACTTCGCTTCACCGGCCCTCGACTCTATCGAGTAGTAGTCATATCTGCCGCCGAGCTGTATTCGGGGAATGCGTGACTCGGGATCCCGGCCGCTCACGAGGGGGATCTCCTGGTACAGAAACACGCCTGCACTGCGCGTGTCTGCGCCGGGCGTAACGGCCTCCTCGCCCGTCGCCTGGTAGTCGCGAACGAGTGCGGAAGCGCCGATCGCTCCGGCAACCGGTCCGAGCCGCGTGCGCCCGAGGATGTCGAGCGTCTGCGTCTTGAGATCGAACCTGGTGCCGATCTCGCCTGAATCCTCGATCTCTTCGTGCTCATACCACTGGGCCGTCGATCCGAGGCGCACGGAGGTGAAGATGCCAAGGGCGCGGCCGAACTCGAGGCGCCCGTTGACTTCGTTGCGGCTGCCTTCGATGTGAACATTGTCGCCGTGGTCCGACGGCAGTCCATAGTCGAAACGGTTGCCCCGGAACAGAAGTCCACCCGAGCCCCACGAGTTCGCGAAGCCAAGGCCGCCAACCCCTGAAAAGGTCTTGTTGTAAGAGTTCTCCAGCGTTCCCCCGCCGCCTGTGCGTAGATCCCCGGAGCTGCGACCCTGTGCCCGGCCCACAAGAGCGAGTGCGTGACCGACGGGCACAGTCACTCCGAAAGCAGCGCCGCCGCCGCCAACCGCGCTTTCAGACTGGCCGCTGAAGTAACCGTCGACATGAGTCGGGATCGTCGTCGGAAGGTCGTTCGAGATGATGTTGACCACGCCGCCAAGCGCGTTGTTGCCGTAGAGGAGTGACGCGGGCCCGCGAACAACCTCGATGCGTTGTGCAACCAGTGGATCGATTGTGACCGCATGATCCGGTGAAGTCGCCGCAAGGTCCCCGGTGCGCTCACCATCCTGGAGCACGAGGACGCGCTCGCCCGACAATCCCCGTATGACAGGTGCGGATGCGCCCGGTCCGGAGTTCCGCACTGCGAGTCCAGGCTCACGCGAAAGAGATTGCGCGATAGAGCCGGAAAGCCCCCGCGCCAGCGCGGCTCCCGAGATCTCTGTCGTCGACTGGGCGACATCCCGCGGGTCGGTACCAATGGGAGTCGCGGTTACCTGTACGGCGCTGAGTTGCGTGACAGCACGCGCGCGACCCATGACGATGACAACCTCGACGGGAGTTGTGCCATCGGTGACTGCCACGTCCCCATGTCCCGGCGCGTAGCCGATCAGGATCGTGACGATGTGATAAATCCCTACGGGGAGTCCGGTGAATGTGAAGGCGCCTGCATCGTTCGTCGTGGTGGCGCGGTTCAGCGCGGGGATTATTACCTGCGCGTCGGAAAGTGGATTTCCCGCCGAGTCACGCACCGTACCGGTGAC
>JBPCJP010000122.1:0-5783 GCA_051005175.1 Gemmatimonadaceae bacterium
CCAGGATCACGAGGAACTGCACGACGAACGACATCCACGTGAACATCGGCATCCGCATGAGCGTCATGCCCGGAGCGCGGAGGTTGATGATCGTCGTTATGAAGTTGAAGGCCGCCGCAAGCGATGATACACCAAGGATCTGGAGGCCGATGACCCAGAAGTCGATGTTGATGCCGGGGGAGTAGGCGCGAGTGGTGAGCGGCGTATAGCCGAACCAGCCGCCGTCAGGCGCGAGCTGGAAGAAGATTGGAACCGTTATGAAGATTCCGCCGAACAGATAGACCCAGTAGCTGAACGCATTGAGGCGCGGGAACGCGACATCGCGCGCTCCAATCTGCAGCGGAATGAGGAAATTGAAGAACGCTGCCGACAGCGGCATGATGGCAAGAAACACCATCGTCGTGCCGTGCATCGTAAAGAGCTGATTGTACATCTCGGCTGAAACAAGCTGCCCGTTCGGGCCCTGGAGCTGCGCGCGGATGACCACCGCTTCGAGCCCGCCGATGATGAAAAAGCTGAGCGCCGTATACAGGTAAAGAATGCCGATGCGCTTGTGATCTACAGTCGTGATCCAGCCCCAGATGCCCGAATAGGGATCCGATGGCACTGTGTCTGACGAGATCGATGTCGGCACTGCCGTCGTTGCCATTTCTAAATTTCCTCTTACTTCAGCGACATCAGGTAGGCGACGATGTCAGCGATCTGCTGATCGTCGAGCCCACCGGTCGTAACGGTTCTCTTCAGGATCGGATCGTATTCATTGGTGCCCATCGTCGGCATGATCGACCCGGGCTTCATCGCCCGCGTGTTCTTGATCCACAGTGCCAGGTACGCGGGAGTGTTCGGGAAGGTGCCGGCACCGATCGTCGAGCGCGACCCGAAGTGAGTGAGGTTCGGCCCGACTACGCCGGCAGACATCGGATTGCCGGTTATCACGTGACAACCGATGCAGGCGGTGGTGTTGTAGGCCTGCATCCCGCGTGCGGCATTGCCTGTAAGACCTTTCGAGAACGTCAGGCCGCGCGGCAATGCCGAGTTTGGCCTGGCATAAGCGAACTCGGGCAGGTGCTCCGGGAAAGTGTATCCGGCGGCAAGCTGCGTTGTCGCTCCGTCCCCGATTGGAGCCGGTGCCGGGAAGCTGTCAGCGCCAGGCACAGTGCTGCCCGGCGGTCTCGGAATCGCCGGCGCCGCACCGCCTGCAGCACCAGTCCCGGACTGAGGGAGAGTCGGCGTGCCCTCCGGCGGCACCGCAGAAGCAACTGCTCCGAACGCAGCGGGCTGCTGCTGGCCGGCGACCCAGCTCTCGAACTGCTCAGGCCGCACTGTGAAAACACGGAACCGCATATTCGCATGCGAGGACCCGCAGTACTCGGTACAGAAGCCGTTCCAGACCGACGGGCCAAGTGTGGAATCAGGAGTGAACCAGATGTAATTCGTGCGGTTGGTCACCACGTCGCGCTTTCCTGCAAGCTGCGGGACCCAGAACGAGTGAATCACATCAGCCGACGTGAGCTTGAAGTTCACTGTAACGCCGGCCGGCAGATAAATCTCGTTGGCGGTTACGATGTTGTACTGCGGATACTTGAACTCCCACCACCACTGGTGTCCGATCACCTCTATCTCGAGCGCCCCCGCGGCGACCTTTGACTGCGTCTCGAAGATCGTCCGCACAGTCGGGATCGCGATGAAAATGAGAATGACGGCGGGGATCAGCGTCCATGTCACCTCGAGAAGCGCGTTTCCGTGAGTCTGTGGCGGAGTCGTGTTGTCGTTCGGCCGGCGGCGATAGCGGAAGATGACGTAAATGAGCGCCAGTTCGACGAGCACGAAAACGATCGTGCCGAGGAGAAGGAGACGGTCCCAGAGGAAATCGATCGATCGAGCGAGCTCCGACTTGGGCTCAAATGTCGTATTGGGATATTCGCCGGCGCACGCGGCCAGCGCCAAGGCGGCCAGGGCAACGAAGCCGAACGTCGTGAGCTGGCGCAGGCGGAAATTGCCTTTCATTCAAAATCCTTTAAAGCCGTTGTTTCGAGAGCGCCCGCCGGACCGCCGGCCGGCGCCCTACTGTGTGGAAAAACCGCTGAAAAACTAACGCCTGCGGCTCGGGAGGGCGAGTCAGGGAAACACCTTTTCGCTACATCACGCGCGGCGAGGTCATCGTTTCCGGATTGAGCGCGCGGTCGAGCTCATCCCTCGTCATCAGCCCGCGTTCACAGACGAGGTCGTAAACCCCCCGTCCCGAATCGAGCGCATCCCTCGCTATCTCCGTTGCGGCTTCGTATCCAAGTATCGGAACGAGCGCAGTGACGATGCCGATCGAGTTCTCGACGAAGAAGCGCATCCTCTCGACATTCGCCGTGATCCCCTCGACACACCGGCTTCTCAGTACCTCGCATGCCCTCGTCAGGATTACGAGACCCCTGAGCAGGCGGAAAGCGATTATCGGCTCGAAGACGTTGAGCTGAAGCTGGCCGCTCTCGGCCGCCATTGTGACCGTTACGTCGCCCCCGATGATGTCGAAGCAGACCTGATTCACCATCTCGGGAATCACCGGATTCACCTTGCCGGGCATGATCGACGAGCCAGGCTGCATCGGCGGAAGGTTGATCTCCCCGAGCCCGGCCCTTGGCCCCGAGCTGAGCAGGCGAAGGTCATTGCAGATCTTCGAGAGCTTGACCGAGCACCGCTTGAGCACTCCGGAAAGCTGAACGAACACTCCGGTGTCCGACGTCGCCTCGACGAGGTCGGGCGCGGTGATGAGTTCGAGCCCGGTAACTCGTGAAAGGTGGCTCCGCACCGCTTCCGCATATCCGTGGGACGCTGTGATGCCGGTTCCTATCGCAGTCGCGCCCATGTTGATCTCCCGGATCAGCGACTCGGCCTCCGTCAGCCGGTCGACGTCCTCGAGTATCGTATGCGCGAATGCGGTGAACTCCTGGCCGAGCGTCATCGGGACGGCGTCCTGGAGCTGGGTCCGTCCCATCTTGATGTGCGGGGCGAATTCCTCACCCTTCAGAAGGAACGCGCCGGCGAGACCGCCCATCGCCGCCTTCAAATCCTCGATGCTCGCGTGAAGCGCAAGCTTCACCGCGGTCGGATATACGTCGTTTGTCGACTGGCTGAGGTTGACGTGGCCGTTAGGGTGAATCACTCCGTACGCGCCACGCTCACGCCCGGTCAGCTCGAGCGCGCGATTGGCGATCACCTCGTTCGCGTTCATGTTCGTCGAGGTTCCGGCCCCGCCCTGAATCATGTCGACCCGGAAATGCTCGTGATGAAGCCCGCTCCGGATCTCCCTGCAGGCGGCGACAATTGCGTCGGCGATCACGGGGTCGAGCATGCCAAGGTCGCGATTCGCTTCCGCTGCCGCCTCCTTCACTGCCGCAATCGCGGTGATGAGCGTCGGGAAAGCGCGCAGCTCCACGCCGCTTATGACGAAGTTCTCCATCGCCCGAAGCGTCTGGATGCCGTACAAAGCATCCTGAGGCACGTCCCGGTCGCCGAGGAGATCGTGCTCGCGCCTCGTCGCCGTCGCCGTACCGTGGGCCGGCATCTCAGCCGTGGCGATTTGATTGACCGGGTTCTTCATGTATGGCGTCAAGCTACAACCTTGCCGTACGTTCATGAAGCGATCCCATCTCCTGATCCCTGCGAAAATGACCGAAAGGAAGTCCATCAGCCGCCGCGGCTTCGTAGTCGCGGGAGTGGCCGCCGGAGCTTCAATTTCCCTTCCCGCGCGCGCACGAGCGGAGACCCTCGGAGCCCCGGCGCTTCTCCTGCGGCAGGCGGCGACCCCGCTGGTAATCGCGTCGGGCAACGGTGGCCGGTACAAAAACGGCGGAACTCAAACCGCCGTCGAGAAAGCCTTCGAGATGATGACCTCGGGAGCGGACGTTCTCGACTCGCTCATCGCCGGTATCAACATCGTCGAGCTCGATCCGCTCGATGACAGCGTGGGGTACGGCGGGCTCCCCAATGCCGACGGTGTCGTACAGCTCGATGCATGCGTGATGCACGGGCCCCGCCGCCGCGCCGGTGGAGTTGCCGCCCTCGAGGGAGTGAGAACCCCCTCGAGCGTCGCGCGCGAAGTGATGCGGCAGACTGATCATCACCTGCTCGCCGGGAAAGGAGCACAGGACTTCGCACGGCGGCTGGGCTTCGAAATCGAGAACGACCTTAACACGCCGAATTCGCGGAAGAAGTGGCTCGAATGGAAGCGCCGAACCGATCCGCTTCACTATCTCGATCCCGAAAAGCGCGCCGAGGCAGAGCACCGCATGCGCGTCGTAATGGCAGCGGAGGGAATTCTCGACGCCGGGCACATGTACGGCACGGTCAACTGCAACGGAATCAGCTCGAAGGGTGAAATCTGCGGAGTCACCACGACCAGCGGACTCGCCTGGAAAGTACCTGGGCGAGTCGGCGACTCACCGATACTGGGTGCCGGACTCTACGTCGATCAGGACGCTGGCGCAGCCGGATCTACGGGCCGGGGAGAGGCGACTCTCTATAACCTCTCATGTTTTATGATCGTGGAGAACATGCGGCGGGGAATGCATCCGAAGGATGCGATGGTCGACGCCTGCCGCCGCATTCAGAGGAACACTGTGGAGAAGCGGCTCCTCAACTCGAGAGGCCTGCCGAATTTCGGGATCGACTTCTACGGTTTCGACACGCAGGGGCGATATGCGGGGGTCTCGATGTACGCGGGCGGGAGTTACGCGCTGTGCGACTCGAGTGGTGTCCGCGTCCTGCCGACGGAAGCGATTCTGGAGGGCAGGGCTAGCGACTGACGGAAACTGTGTCTAATGCCTCATTTCGGGCGCTTCCCACGGCGACCCATCCCCGAGCCGGAAGCTCCCCGCCATTTGCACGACTCTCCTTGCAACTGCTCCAAGCTGGTCCGCCGCAGCCGCGATCTGGTCGATATTCCCGCTCTGCTCGTCGCTCGCCGCAGCCACCTGGTGAACGGCGCTGGCGAATCCCTGCGTGCCGAGGGCGAGGTTATCAAGGCGGTTTGTCATGTCGATGACCAGCCGGCCCGACTCCTCCACCGCGCTGTCAATGGCCGAGCTCCACTTCTCGGCGTCGATGACTCCCTGCTCGACCTGGAGGAATGATTGCCGCCCGTGATGGGTCGCATCATTGACGCTCTGGAGGGTCGAAAGGGTGCGCGCAGCAGATTCTCGCGACCGCCCGACCCGCTCCGCCATCGCGCGGGCGAGCAGATCTGTCCGCTCTGCAGCTTCTGCCGAGTCGGCGGCAAGCCGGCGGACTTCGTCCGCGACTACGGCGAAACCCTCACCCTGTTCGCCGGCGCGCGCGGCTTCCATCGCGGCGTTCAGGGCGAGCAGCTTCGACTGGCGGGAAATCTTCTGGACCAAGGTGAGAAACGCTCTTATCTCGTCCACGGCAGTCGCCAGCGCATCGATTGACTCGGCGCTGGCGCTGGCGTCGAACGTGAGCATCTCGAGAGCGCGGGAGCTCTCGTCGAGCCGGGCGCGGTTTTCCTGCGCCAGGCTGCGGAGTCGCCTTTCCCGGCGGAGGCCTTCCTGAGCGCGTCCCCGGAGGGACCCTGACACCTCGACGAGTTTCGCCGCGTCGGCGGCTATTTCGTGGATGGTCTGTGCCATTTCCTTCGATTCCTGGCTAAGTGCGCCTGAAGTGGCGCTAGTCTGCTGCGCTGCTGCTGCCATATTTTCGGAGGCATCGGTGATTTGAGCGGAGAGCGTCGAAGTTTCCTGGGCTGACGTTCGCATCGTCGAAGCAAGCCGGCGAAG
>JBPCJP010000123.1:0-3257 GCA_051005175.1 Gemmatimonadaceae bacterium
CCGCGTCCATCCCCTGCGATGCGACGCTCGTCGGAAGATTGTCGACGACTCCGCCGTCGACACAGCTTCTGCCTCCCACATCGCCCGGCGGATAAAAGCCCGGAAGCGCGCACGATGCATAGACGGCATCGATCACTTTGACGTCGCGCAGCCCCGGCAGTCCCCAGACCACAGGAGAGCCGCGCTGAAGATCGACAGTGTTGACGAGCAGCGGCGTCTCGAGCTCGTCGAACGTAACGTCCTGCAATACCGACTCGCAAAGCTCGCGGAGCGGAGCGGCCTGGTATACTGAAGGCGCCTTTGTCCGTTCGAGCACCATCGCGATCCGGTTCAGCCGGAACAGGTCCTTCCGCTTGAGATTCCGAGCGCGGTCCGCCATCTCGCCGATCGCCATGCCACCGGCCTTAGCGGCGCATATGAGCGAGCCGATGCTCGTGCCGGCGAGAACCGACGGCACGATCCCTCTCTCCTTGAGGGCGCGCAGCACCCCGATGTGCGCGAATCCCTTCAGTCCTCCCCCGCCCAGCACGAGCGCGATCTTTCTCTGCTTCGGGGCAATGTTCAAAGTATCCATTGCGGGGGAAAGTAGAACTGGATGCGTTCCTCGGCCATTATTCCCGTTCACCCGACGCTCACGAACTTCCATGATCATCTCCCAGCGCACTCCCATCAGCCGCACCCGGGCGCCTCGTTCAGTGGCGGCCAGTTGAGGGACGTGCTCCTTGACTACCGCGTGGAATTCGGGTCAGTCGCAAGATCGACATACCTGATCTCGAATTCCCTCGGGCCGATGCCCCGAACCGTTCCGGGCCGGCTTGCCCAGTATGCCGCCGAATGGGGTGAGCTCGGCGTGAAGGCATGGGCCCGGGGATGGTGGGAGATGCCTGTCGATACAGGCAACGAGATAGCACCGCTGATGAACGCCGAGCCGGGGACGGTCGTGATGATGCCGAACGTTACGATCGCCCAGTCTGCCGTTCTATCGGCGATGGACTTCAGCGCCGGGCGCGACACGATAGTGATGACTTCGCTCGACTTTCCGTCGGTGCGTTATGCGTTCGACGCTCAGGCGAAGCGCCTTGGCGCGCGCATCGTGGTGGTGGAGTCCGATGACGGGATTTCGATTGACCAGGACCGGCTGCTTGCAGCGATCGACGAGCGCACCCGCCTCGTCGCGATTTCCCACGTGCTGTTCAAGTCGGCGTTCATCAACGACGCGGACGCCATCTGCGACCACGCTCACCGGATGGGCGCCCTGGTTTCACTCGACGCTTTTCACTCGGTTGGAATCATTCCCGTTGACGTTCAGAAGAGCGGTGTAGACTTCCTCACCGGCGGCGTGCTGAAGTGGCTTTGCGGGGGCCCGGGCGGCTGCTTCCTCTATGTCGCCCCGCGGCTCAGTGACACCCTCGCGCCCACGCTCACCGGGTGGCAGGCGCACGTGAGGCCATTCGGGTTCGAGGAGGAGATGGAGCTGGCGACCGGCTCATTCCGCTGGCTCAACGGAACGCCGGTCATCCCCGCCCTCTACGCAGCGGCGGAGGGACCGAAGATACTGAAACGCGCGGGGATCGAGGCGATCCGCGACAAGAGCATGAGGCAGACAGCTCTTCTGATCTCCCTCGCCGATGCTCGCGGATACAAGGTCAACGCTCCCCGCGACGCCAGCCGGCGGGGTGGAACTGTCGCAATCGACGTCCCCAACGCCTATGAGGTGGCGCAGGTTCTCCTCTCGCAGGACATTCTCGTCGACTACCGGGTAGGCGCCGGCATTCGGGCAGCGCCGTTCTTCTTCAACAGCGACGACGAGATAGAAACGCTCATCGCCGCAATCGACGAGTCGATCGGGTCGGGGTCATGGCGTGCCCACACCGCCAGAAACGCAGTGGTTACGTAGCATCCCCCGGACAACCCGCCGTCCCGCGGACTACTTATTGCGAAATTGCAAAAAGACACAGGAGCCATATCCCGGCCGATAATCTGTCTTGAACAAAAGCCGGTCCGGATTGTACTATAGGGCAACTCGATCCAGATGGAGGTTGTGAAAGCCGTGAACCCCTTCCTGAGTTCCGAGGAGTACGATGAACGAGCCCATCAGCTGTACAATGAAGGCCAGTATGATGAAGCCCTTGATGTGCTCCGAGAGGGACTTGCTCTCTATCCCAACTCGGTCGAGTTGCACATCGGCGTGGGCTACGCCTATCACGCCCGTGAGGAATTCGCATGGGCGCGGCGGAGCTTCGAGGAAGCCCTGGTACTCGACCCCGAGCACGAGGACGCACTCGCGGGACTCGGGGAAACCCTTCTTAAATTCGGACAGCAGCCCGCGGCGCTGAGAAGCTTCAGGCGCACGCTCGAGCTCGGCTATGAAGACGACATAGAGCTCATGATGCAGATAGGCCGCGCGCTTTTCCGCGAAGGGCTAATCGAGGAGTCGCGGGAGTACTTCGAGACAGCCGCCCGCCAGTCGCCCGATTCGGCTGAGGCCGTCTCGTGCATCGGGTATGCGCAGCACAGGCTGGGTGACGACGATTCGGCAATCGCCACCCTGCGCAAGGCGCTGAAGCTTGACGAGGATCACACGGAAGCAAGGGTCTACCTCGGCAACATCTTCTACGACCGCGGCGACTACGAGGCCGCCCTCTATCACCTCGATCGGTCGACCCCGGACGACCACTGGGACGAGCTTGGCATCTGGCGGCTGATCGAGTTGAAGAAGATGGTCTATCGTTTGCGTGATACCGACCCCGAGCTGAAGCCCTGGGAGGACCGCCTGGCCGAGCTCTCCGGCGAGCCCGACGACATCGAAGAGATGCTGGCGGAGATCGAGGCGAGAGCAGCCGAAGCGGCGGAGAACGAGGCCCGGGGGCAGCTCGAGCTGTTCGGCGCGCTGCTGAACAACTTCGTGAAGGAGAAGTCGGCTGAGCCGCACGAGCACTGCATCACCATCGACGAGGACCACTCGTTCGAGGGAACCTGGGAGGAGATTCTGCAGAAGATGAGAGAAGCGCGTGGATCGAACGGCGATGGATCCCTGAAGGAGTTCATGCAGAAGGAAGCCCGCCGCGGCTACTCGCTGACCGGTCATCTCATCCCCACGGAAGATGCGGAGAGCTTTATCCGCGGAAGCGCCGACGCCGGGCTTCTGCGGATAGTCAGATGACAGCCGACCAGCAATCCGCCCTGACAGCCCTCAGGGCTGCCGAGCCGATTGCGCAGCGACTCGAGCGCTCACGCGAGCCGGAAGACCGCGCGGC
>JBPCJP010000124.1:0-6065 GCA_051005175.1 Gemmatimonadaceae bacterium
CCCGCCGCGTCGCCGTACCTCAGGTCGAACAGGGTCCCCTCGACTGTCAGCACGCCGCCGGCTGCCTCGACCCGCCTGCGGGCATATGCAAGGTCAGGCACAATGCTCTTCAGCTCCACTTCACGCATTCATGATCCGCCGCATGACTTCGTTCGTGTCCGACAGGGTCTCGAAGACCGCATAAGGACCGTGTCTCGACAGCTCATCGACTGTGTACCTTCCGGTCGCGACGCCGATTGCGCGCGCCCCGATCGACTCTCCGCACCGGATGTCAGCCGGCGTGTCCCCAATGACGATCACCCGATTCCCCTCGACGACCGCACCGACAAGCTCGGCCGCGCGGCGCTGTGCGACCGCAGGCAGCTCGGGCCGATCCTCGTGATCAGATCCGAACGCATTTACCCTGAATCTTTCGATGTCGATGCCGGCGGCTGCAAGCTTCGCTCTCGCACCGTGCTCGATGTTTCCCGTCAGCAGGCCAAGCACGACCAACGCTTCGCTCTCGAGCTCGTCGAGCAGCTCGAGCACGCCGGGAAAAACGTGAACTGTGCGGGCGCCTGATGCGAGCTCAGTGCGAAGTCCCGCCAGGTACTCATCCAGCAGCACCGGCATCTGCTCGTCAATCTGCTTGTCCGGAAGCCCTTCCAGACGCATCGTTTCGCGAACTATCTGCTTGTCGGTCTTGCCGTCGTAATGGTAATCGCTGCTGCCGGGCGACCCGAATACCCGCGTGAGCGCGCGCTCCATGGCGATCCTGCCAACGCCGCCGCTCCTGAGAATCGTGCCGTCTATGTCGAAGAGTACAACTCTCATCTGCGAGTAAGGAAAAGGCCGCTCATGATCGTCACAGTTCCGATGCCCTGCCATGCGGTCGGCATCTCGCTGAGGAAAGCCCACGCGACAAGTATCGCTATTGCCGGTTGAAGGTTGGCGTACATGGCCGTGCGAGTCGGTCCAAGCACGCGCAACCCGCGATACCAGAAGATATACGCGAGACCCATGGACAGGACGCTTGCGTAGAAGATCGCGGCCCATGCTCCGGCTCCGACCTGTAACCAGTCAGTTGCGAGCAGAGCGCGCGGAGTCGCCACGAGCATCGGGATCGTTCCCCCCAGCATCGTGAACGCCGAGAGGTGGATCGGGTCGAGCCGCCGCGCATACGGCTGGAGCAGGATCGTGAAGGTCGTCCAGCAGAGCGTCCCGCTGAAGACCAGCAGTGTTCCGACAAGCGTTGCCTCGCCCGACGCTTTTCGCGCGCTTCCGAGAACCACGAGAGCGACGCCGATGAGCGAGAGGAGTATTCCGCCCGCAACGTTGCGGTTGATCCGTTCCGTCCCGCGGAGCCTTCCGGCGATCGCGATGAATGCCGGCGTTGCCGCGACGATGAGCGCCGCGTTCCCGACCCGCGTCCGCGCGATCCCCTCGACGAAGAGAATCTGGTAGAGACCGTTGCCGAGGACACCGAGGGCAATCAGCGCAAGGATCTCCTGGCGGTTTGGTCTTCGCTTCTTGCGCATCGCAGCCACGGCCAGCAGGACCACCGCGGCAAGCCCCACTCGAAGCCCGGTGAAAGCGAGCGGCGTGAAGACCTGGGTGGCGTACTTCACGACGCTGAAGTTGACGCCCCAGATAACGGCCATGAGGAGGAGCAGCGCGTCGGTCTTGCCGAATCCTGCCGGGGCGTTGCTCTGGGTCATTGCGGCGAAAACTAGCTGCTACCTGTTCGCTCCTGCTACTTTCACCCGATGCACATCTCATTCGCCGTCTTCGCAGACGGGGCAAACCTTTCCCAGGAGGGAAAGCTCAACGTCCTCGGAGTATTCGATGCCCTGGCGGTGAGCGGATTTCCGTCGATGCACCCCCGGACTCATTTCGTCGTGAGGCTGAAAGGGACGCCAGAGGACACCGGCGCACACACACTGACGTTCTCGTGGGTAAATCCGGAGGGAGAGGTCCTGTGGTCGTCAGACGGTGAGCTGAACGTCGCGCCCGGAGCGAACCCGGCGATGGAGATGGACCTTCCGATCATCGCGGTGATCGACCTGCCGCTCAACCTTGCCGGCATCTACCGGATGCAGGTATCGCTTGACGGGGACCTCACCGCCGAGGTGCCGCTCCACGTCAGCAATGCTGCGCAGGTTGTGATGCCGGCCCCGAAGGGGATGGTCAGTTAGGCGGCGTCTCCGCCTTCGCCAGGATCCGCCGCGCAAACCTGAATCGCTCCATCAGGCCTGTCGTATACTCATCGGGCCGGTCGAGTGACTCGATGCAATGGCCGCCACGACCGATCGCGAGATGGACGAGACTTCGCGAAGAAACCGCCATGGCGACATGCGTTATCACGCCGTCGTCACGGTCGGAGAAAAAGAGAAGATCCGCCGGCTGGAGCGCGTCGATTCCTCCCTCGATGGTCACTCCCTGCGTCGCCTGCTGCCACGCATCGCGAAGCAGCTTGATTCCATGCAGCGCGTGCACCGTCTGGACCATGCCGGAGCAGTCAGCGCCCCACGGCGTGATGCCTCCCCACTGGTAATAGGTCCCCTGGTACAAGCCGGTTGCCGATGCCACGATCGCGTCAGCGTCGGTGGGGAAAAGCTCGCGGCGCCGGTCCGGTGTGATCGAGCGGCCGTTTATGCACTTGCCGTCGCGCACGATCGCGCCAAGCGGAAGGTCTACGGTAGCGCCTTTCGAGTCGCGCATCCTGCAGCCAAGCGAAAGCTCAGCCGTGGTCTCCCATCCCCATTCGGTGCACTCGGGGCCCTCGGCCTTCTCGCAATATCCCTCGTGGATCCAGCCCTCATAACCATCCGCGCCCCGAACCCGCAACCAGGTCCGCTCTGCTTTGATCACTTCGGCGCAGTGGCCGAAGAGAACCTGATTCTCCTGCGTTGCCGCAGCTCGAGGCTCCTTCAGGACGGGCGCTATCGGAGTGCGGGCGCGGATATAGCGCGGACTCAATGCTCGGGCCAATCCATGAGGGGAATCTCACGCGCCGGCGTCGCTGGTTTCTTCTCCGCCTCGGCACAGGCCCGGCACTTGAGGACGCCCCGAAAGCTGCACATCACGCAGATGAACGTGCCGCATTCGGTGCAGGGGTAGCCCTCGGACGCTCGCTCCTCGTTGCCGCAGGCGCGGCACTCCATTGCATCCTTCTCGCGGAGCTCGGTCACTAGAACCTCCACGTCCGGAAGAAATCGAAACCGAACTGTCTTGGCGTCTGCTGCTGGATCTGCGGAGCGTTCCTCGCACAGGTGATGTCGCTCGAACCCGGCTCGATGCCCACCTGCGCAGTATAGATCGACTTGAAGCGATACTCCAGCTTCAATCCGAAGTTGTCACGGAAATTGTCCGCATTCACGAAGCACAGCCCGGTGCTGAGGCCGAGGAACCAGTTGTTGCCGATCTGCTTGCCGGCCACCGCCCGCGAGTTGAGCAGGCTGTAGAGGTACGGATCTGCCGCCTGCTGGGTCTGCGTCGTGCTGACCCTGCCCGTCTGGATGTCGAAGAAGTCGACCAGATTGCGGGGGATCGCGCTGGTGAGGAGCGAGCTGCCATATCTCAGGGCAAACGAGGCGAGCTGCTGCTGGTATCCGCTGTTCGAATTGTCGAGCGCGATTGCCGGCTCTCCAGTGATCAGGTAGCTGAGGAGATCCGACTGCGACAGCGGCAGGTTGTCCGGATTGTCGAGAACCAGCGTGGGCTCGGCAAGAGTCCCTCCAATGTTCACTCGAACGCGGATGTCACGCAGGTTGGCGCTTCGCGTATTCGGCTGGCGTATGGTATGGATCGCACGAATGTCCAGCGTTGGATTCAGGTCAGGCGTTCCGAAGAATCTCAGGCTCCCGCTCTCGACGTCGAATGTCGGCTGAACGAAGGGATCCACCAGCGTCAGCCGGTATGTGCCGCGCACTGCGTTGAGAGTGCCTTCGAGAGCGAGCTGCGACCTGTCGCCGGTCTGAGGGCTCCTGCCAAGCGTGACATTGAGAGAGCCTCCGAGCTTCACGTTCGCCTCGGACGACCTCAGCCAGACAGCATCGCCGATATTCACCGCCACATTCTGGAGCGTGAGGTTCCGGGCGAAGTCACTCGGCGTTTGAGGGAGCAGGGTCCTGTCCCGCGACAGGAGGGTGTCGACAATGCCCGCGAACTCCGGATCGCTGAGATCGATTACGTCCTTGCTCATGAGCTCCGGAATGAAGATCGTCCCGCGGTCGACGCGGACCGCTCCGCCGACACGTGCGCCGCGGTACGGCCCGTCGAGCGTCAGGTCGTCATCAGTCGAGATGTCGAGGGAGGCGAGGCCTGGCCTCTCGACAATGTGAAAGTTCCTCGCCTGCGCGCGGAGGGCGAACACAGGATTCGAATACTCCTCGAGGCTGACGAATCCAGTCACGCCAAACGTGCCCCTGCGGTCACGGATCGTCTCGGCGACCATTCTCTGGATGAAGAGGGTGTCGCGCTCGAGCAGGACGTCCGCATTGAGGCGGCCGAGCGTGAGGCCGAGGTTCGTGAGCGTGCCCGAGGCATCCTTGAGCCTGAACTGCCCGTCAATAATCGGCTGCTTCGTCGTGCCCCTCACATCGACGTTCGCGACAAGGGATCCCTTCGCCCGCTGCAGGCCGGGGATGAATGCCTCGAGCACTGCAATGTCCACGCTGTCGGTGCGCACATTTCCCCTGACCGAGTCCCCGCTCAGCCGCACGTCGCGAATTGCAAGACGGGCATTTGTCGTATGACGCAGGAGAAGCGAGTCGAGGGAGCCGCCGCCGGAAACGAGCCTTACCTCTGCCGGTGACTCGAGGCGATACCTGCTGGTCGCGGAAACAGCGACGGATCCCGAATCCAGTGAGACGAGCGTTGTGTCGCCAATCCGGCTTGCAGCGCCGCCAAGTGTCGAGACGATTCCGCCTTCGCTGGCGAGTCGCGCTGCGAAGGTGGCGCTCGAGGCCGACGTTACACTCGCAGTCACGTTGAGCGATGTGAAACCGACCGCGCCTGCCCGGATCGTGTCGGCATCGAGCGATATCTCACCAACTGGGGCATTCGGCAGTCCGGTCAACGAAAACCTTCCGCCAACGCGCTCGACAGTCCGGCCTTCGACGAATATCTCGCGCCCGGCCAGCGTTCCCTCCAGCGACAACAGGTCCTTCGTTCCGGCGAGCTCGCCGGTGACACGCAGGGCGCCTCTCAGCGAATCAGCTGAGATTGGGGTCCGCTGATTTATGAAGCGCTTCACGTCGGCAAGCGAGTCGACTGACACAGTGAACCTGAGGTTCCCTTCCATTCCCTCGATCAGGCCCACGCTTCCCGACGCGGTCGCGTGCGCGACATCGCTCTGCACAATGAGCGTGTCTATGCGCGCGATGCCGTTATCGAGCCTGACGCTGGCCCGCGATGACGAGATGGCGAGGCGGTCGACGGTACCGCTCATCGTTCCTGCAATCGTTCCGGTCCCGACAACCAGCGAGTCGCCGACGAAGTCAATCGAGTAATCACCTGAGACTCGGGTGACAGGCGCATCGGGATTCTCGAAAAGAGTGCGCAGGTTGACGTTCGCGAACGTCCCGGTTCCGTCAGCACCGTAGGTCGGGAGGTTCGCGTCAACGGTACCAGTGTACGTGATCGTCCCCGCATCTCCCGTCAGGCTGGCTTCGACTGACAGCTCCTTCGGCTGCCCGACGATCCTCACCGGGCCGGTGAAGTTCCCGCGCAGCGGAATGTCGGGGTACGACACGGCGAGCGTCGACATGTTCACGGGCGCGGCCTCGAGCTCCATGTCGTACGACATGTACGTGTCGTTGTCGGTCATCCTTCCCCGCCCCGTGATCCTGGAAACCGGAAGAGCGCCGTGATGGTGAAGGATGTCGGCGTTGGAAAAACGCACGTCGAGCCAGAGCGAGTCGAGCCTTGTCGTTCCCGAGACCGTTCCCTGCAGCTCGAGAAATGCCGGGCTAAGATAGCGCAGTGTGCGCAGGTCCAGCGTTTCGATCGCGACGTCGAAACCGTGAAACACCGTGAGGGCGGGAGTGAAGATGTCGAGCATGCCTCTCCCTGTGAATCGCGAC
>JBPCJP010000125.1:0-3053 GCA_051005175.1 Gemmatimonadaceae bacterium
GCACTGCAACGATCGCCGAGGGGGCAGATCTTCTCATACACGAGGCAACGTTTGCCGACGACGAGCAGCCCCGGGCATTCGAGACAGGTCACGCCACCGCGCGTGAAGCCGCTGAGGTTGCGGCGCGCTCAGGCGTGAAAAAGCTTGTCCTGACTCACCTTTCCGCGCGGTACTCCGTCAACGCCTCGGAGCTGCTTCAGGAAGCGCGGAGCGTATTTCCCGAAACAGTGATCGCTCGCGACGGGCTCGAGATCGAAGTGCCGTTCGGCGCTGAGGATTAGCGGCGCGAGTCTTCAGCGCCGTCGGTCATCTCCTCCCTGGCGTACCAGCCGAGCTCCGCCGATGACACCGGCCTGAATATCAGGTCCACTGCCAGCCAGAGCGTCTTCGCGAACGGATACGAAACGAGAACGCTTCCGAAGAGAAACGCTCCCCCGACCCACTGAATGGCGGTCCACGGCGGGTTCGGCCATGTGATCATGAGCACTGCGAGGAGGCCGAAGGCGAACATTACTTCCATCATGATCAGCATTATCACGTAAGCGCCGAGAAAGTAGTCGCCCTCCTCGCGATGCAGGTGGAGCTTGCACCGCGGGCACCGCTCCTTCAGCCGGAACCAGGAGGCAAGCACTCCCCTGCTTCCACAATGAGGGCAGCGAAGCGTGATCGCTCTCCAGATCATCGAGGACGCGACACGCAGCGTTACTTCCGGTTTCCGGGGCGGGGTAGCCATACTCTACTGTGAAGTTAGTGACCACTGGAGCCCTCACCAGAGACCACCATGCGTATCCGACATATCGCCCTGCTGCTGATTCCCGCGATTTCCGCACCCGCGCTTGGGCAGCGAACACACAAGCCGCCACTTTATGCAAAGCACTGGATCGCGATTACCGGGAAGCCGCTCAGCGCAACGGCCGGATCGATGATGTTCCAGAAAGGCGGGAATGCCATCGACGCTGCCTGCGCGATGCTCGCGGCGGGAGCGACGATGTGGGACGTTCTCTCATGGGGCGGTGAAACACAGGCGCTGATCTACCACCCGAAGCTCGGCAAGGTGATAGGCATCAATGCGCTCGGGGTAGCGCCGACCGGTGCGACAGCGGAGTTCTACAAGTCGAAGGGGATGAGATACCCGCCCGAAGCCGGGCCGCTTTCGGCGGTGACACCGGGCACGCCCGGGGGACTCATGACGATGCTGGCCGAGTACGGCACAATGTCGCTGGCGGATGTCCTCGCGCCCGCTATCGAGATGGCCGACGGCTATCCAATGGATGCGGAAACCGCCGGCCGGGTCGAGCGCAACAAGGATGAGCTCGCGAAATGGAAGTATTCGCGCGAACTGTTCTTCACACATCCGGGCAAGCCGGGCCGGGGACCAGCGGGCGGGGAGATCTTCGTTCAGAAAAATCTCGCCGCGACTCTCCGCAAGCTCGTCGAGGCGGAGCGGAACGCGCTGCGGGAAGGCAAGTCACGGCGCGACGCCATCTACGCCGCGTACGACAGGTTCTACAAGGGGGACATCGCGCGGGATTTCGTGCAGGGCGTGCGTGAAGAGGGGGGCCTCATCACGGCGGAGGACCTGGCAGCGTGGACGGTGCACATCGAGGAGCCGGTGAGCGTGTCGTACAGGGGAATCGACGTATACAAGCTTCCATTCTGGCAGCAGGGCCCGGCGATGCTCCAGGCGCTCAACATCCTCGAGAACGCCGACCTCAAGGGAATGGGCTTCAATTCGGCGAAGTACAAGCACGCCATCTACCAGGCGATGAGCATGGCCTTCGCAGACCGCGACTTCTACTACGGCGATCCGTATTTTCCGCCGGAAGAGCCAACCCGCGGTCTGCTCTCCAAGGATTATGCGAAGGCGAGGTACGCCCAGATAAACTGGAACCGCAACGACTCGACAATCCGTCCCGGCGACCCGTTTCCATTCCAGGGCGGGAAGAATCCCTTCGCCGACCAGCTCGCGCGGTGGACCATCCATCCCGCGCCCGACGAAGCGCCGCGCAGCGGCCAGCAGGACAGGCCTGCCCCTGACAGCGCCGGACCAACTTCTCCGGCACCATCGGCATCAGGATATCCTCTCAGCGAATCTTCGCTTGCAGCCGACGGTGCGTTCCGCGAGGCATTCTACAGGGGAACGACGACAATCGAAGCTGCGGATGCAGAGGGCTGGGTCGTGTCAATAACGCCCAGCGGCGGCTGGGTCCCGGCGGTGATCGCGGGCAACACCGGGATCGGGCTCAGCCAGCGCGCGCAGAGCTTCGTCACAGACGCCCGCGACGGCCCGTTCAACGTGATCGAGCCGGGCAAGCGCCCCCGCGTTACGCTCACCCCAACGATGGCGCTGAAGGATGGGAAGCCCTATCTCGCGTTCGCCGTACAGGGAGGGGATTCCCAGGATCAGAATCTCCTGCAGTTCTTTCTCAACATCGTCGAGTTCGGAATGACGGTGCAGCAGGCGACTGAGGCGCCGAACATCAACAGCTTCCAGATGCGATCTTCGTTCGGCGCGCACGAGTCGCGTCCCGGCAGGATGCTGATCGCGGCCTCGACTCCTGACAGCGTTCGCGCGGAGCTTCAGAAAATGGGTTACACGCTCGAGGTCGAAGAGCGCACGTCGGGGCCGATCAACGCTATCTGGTTCGACCGCCGCCACGGGTCGATGTGGGGAGGCTCGTCGAACTACGGCGAGGACTACGGAATCGCCTGGTAGGACGCGGCGTGCCTAAACGTTGACTCCAGCCAGCGGATGGGCTCCGGGTGAAACAGGCATCGACCTCCGGAACAGCAGGGCGAGTACATCATCGCTCAGCACCTTCATCACTGACTCCGTGGCGATGCGGGAGGTGACGCTCCGCGACTCCGGGCCGTGCCACTGGTGCCACGAATACCGGTCAAGGCCCGACGAATCGCCGCCGGGATACCTGAACACCACCATCGCATTGCTCGCGGTCGGCATGCGCACCTCGACGGTCCAGTCGATTCCGTCAGCCCCTTTGTAAGCACGACGCTCGTTCGCCATTCGGTTACCGAAGTGTCGAGGGGAGCGG
>JBPCJP010000126.1:0-4411 GCA_051005175.1 Gemmatimonadaceae bacterium
GCATTCCCTGCTCGGCCGGGGTGCCAGCTCATCGGCGGCGGTCGACGATATCGGACATCACGCGCTGATCGATGCCGCAAAAACGGCGGGCGTCAAGCATTTCGTCTATACGTCCGCGGTCGGAGCGTCGAACGACCATCCCATCGATTTCTGGCGAACCAAGGCGAAAGTCGAGCGCTATCTCGAGGCCAGCGGTCTCCGATACACGATAATCCGCCCGACCGCTTTTATGGAGATCCACGCCTGGGAGCTCATCGGGAAGGCAGTCGCCACAGGCAAGCGTGTGATGCTCTTCGGTCCGGGTAAGAATCCACGCAACTTCATCGCGGCCGGCGACGCAGCGAACGCGGTGGTCATGGCGTTGCGGATCCCCGAGCTGCGAGGCCGGACACTCGAGGTCGGGGGTCCCGAGAACCTCTCGGCCCGCGAGGTCGTGGCGATCTTCGAGAAGGTGAGCGGGCGCCGTGCGAAGGTGACGTCGATTCCCCTGCCGGTCGTCCGTGCGATGTCCCTGGCCGCTGGTCGCGTGCATCCAGGTGTCGCACGCATCATGCGCCTGGGTATCACCGCGGAGACGACCGACAGCACGTTCGACTCGAGCCTGATGCGAACAAAGCTGCCGATTGGCCTGACATCCCTCGAGGATTTTGCCAGGGAGCGCGTGAAACAGACCGCCGGCTAGCGGCGACAGGCATGGGGGCGACCCTCCCCGGCACTAATCGGCATGTCGCTTGCCCCTCGTAGGGAGCAAATGCAGCGCTATATCGCCTTTATCAGCGGACTTCCAACCGGGCCGAAAACAATCCCGCAGGACACGCTGCGGAGTCTCTTCACGAAGCTCGGCTTCCTGAATGTCGAGACGCATTCCACAACAGGGAATGTCGCGTTCGAGACTTCGCCGGTGGGCGTCGTTGGCGCGCTGGAAGCGCAGGTATCAAGGCATCTCAGGCGCTCGGCAGGCGACGATGACATCTGGACCTTCATACGAACGCCGGACGAGCTCTCCGAAATTGCGAAGAACCTCCCGTTCGGTGACTTGCCGGATGGAGCCGCGGTATTCGTCGTTCTCCTCAACGAACCGCTCGATGAAAGGACCGCGCGCAGCGTGTCGGTGCGCCGCAGTTCAGCCGACCGGCTGTACCCGCGGGGAAGGGAGATCTACTGGGTCCGTCAATCGGCCGACGACGGTGGTCCGCCGCTCAGGCTCGGTGAGGTCATCCACACTCATGCGACGCTGAGGAGCATCAAGCTCGTTGAAAGGCTGGCCGAGCGTTACGGGCCAGCCAAAAGCCGCCGACCGAAAGGCCTTACTGAGTCTGAACGATCTCGTCTGTAATCCGGTAGTCGCCGTCGAGCCAGCTCATTATCTCCCGCGACCCAGGATGATCGTACCTTACGTAAGCCTCCCTGAGCATCTTTTCCTTCTCGCCGAGCCGGTCGAGCCCGATGTCCTGAAGTGTGAGGAGATCCCCCCGGACCCGGTTGCCGAGGTCTTCGCCCAGAATTTCGGTGCACGCGCGATGGAATGAGACGGCGTACTCGTATGAATCGCCCTGTCGGTAGCTGTCGGAAAGCGTGATTGCGGGAATCCTGTTGAGCGTCGGCTGCAGCGCCGGGTTAATCCCGTGTGCCGCGACATGGTCAGCCATGCGGGCATCGCGGCCCGTGAATCCGCGCAGGTGCAGGTACTGCGACATCCGCTGGCCGTCGTTGACCGGGTAGTTGTCCCAGATGAACGGCTTCCGGCCCAGCTGCGCGGTGACCCGCTCGAGATGCCCCGTCGAATATTGTCTCGAGATGACCTCCTCACCGGTCCAGAAGATCTCAATGTCGCTGCTCAACCCGCGACCGAGATCCTCGACGTAATTATCGGGCCGGTTCCCAAAGACGCGATCGAGAATCGGATCGTCGCTGTAGTAACTCGGGCAGACCAGCACGCGGGTCGCCCTCGTTCGATCAGTCGCCCAGTTGACTATCTCGATCTGCCGTGGCGCGAGGTCGGGGATGTCGCCGCGCATGTCGTCGAATAGAATGGCCAGGTCTTCGACGCCGGCTTCGTCGAAGAAGGCAAGCTTCCGCGCCAGTGCGTCGCGCGACGAGTCGTTGAAGTCGTTGAAGAGCTCATAGGGCGAGAGCCCGATGCCGAAACGCACTCCACTATCGCGGCAATGGGCGGCAAATGAAGCGATACTACCCGCCATGTGATCGGGATGGTGCTCCTGCCAGCGCCGCCTCAGGAATTGATCAGCTTTCGGCGCGTAGAGATAGAACCGGTACCCGTAGGGGGCGAGAACTGAAACGGTCTCCGCTCTCAACTCCCACGTCCAGGGCTTTCCGTAGAAGCCCTCGATGATTCCAAGCTCTGGTTTCATTCACTGAATTTATGAGATATCTTCGCCCGCCGATGACCAGTCGACATTCATGACCCGCGCCATTGCGTGGGGAGTGCTCTGGGCGCTCGCCGGGGGGTTCTGGCTGCTCGCGCCCCTCATAGTCCGCACCCACCATCTATCTGTCGAGAAGCCACTTCAGGCGCTTCCGGTGATCGGAATGTTATGCCTGCTTTTTGCTTTCCTCGGGGCGTTCCTCGGGCTGCTGATCCATCTGGCGGTGGTCGTGGGGAGAAGGATTGTCCGCCGCCCGGGTTCCCTGTCCCCATGGGGAATCGCGTTCACGACAGGCGTGTTCCTCGCACCTTTCTACGTATTTGCCGGATGCCTCATATACGTTAAGCGCTTCGGGATGGACGGAGCCATTGCCTGGGGTGCGTCAGCACTTTATGCAGCGCTGCCGGCCACTCTGCTTGCCGCCGCCACCCTGCTCGGTGTCCAGCTCGTCACTACGGGGGGCCTGCGGCAGTACCGCACGCGGCTGGCCGCAGGCATCGCCACAATCTCATTCCTCGTTGGCGCGACAGCGCTGCTTGTCAGGCTGCCGGAGGTCGCGGGTCGCTCGGTCGCCGCGCATGAGCTGGAGCCAGTGCAAGGTTCTCCGGCAACGCGGACGCCGCTGCTGCTCGTGGGAATCGACGGCGCAGCTTGGCGGCCGATCGAGCCATTACTTGCGGCGGGCAGGCTGCCGACGATCGACTCGCTCATGAGGAGCGGGTCGCACGGGGACGTCGAGGCGCTCTGGCCTCCGTACTGGTCGTCAACGGCTTGGGGCTCGATAATCACCGGGCTCCCACGCGAAGAAAACGGGGTTTACGGGAATCTCGTCGTCAAGGCGCCGGGGCTTCCCGCCTTTCAAGCGCCGCTCGACATCGATCCCAGGTTGATCCTCGTAACAGCGATTCAGTACGGACTCGCCTTCGGACAGCTGATCAAGGCGGCTCCACCGGAGAGGGCAGCCCTCAGACGTCCTCCGGTGTGGGAAATGCTTCACAAGTCGGGCGTGAAGACAGCGGTCGTGAGGTTCAACTTCACCTATCCGGCAGGCGGTCAGGCGGACATCGTCATCTCCAACAGGGTAGTCGCCGACGTGTGGGACCTGCTCGGCGTAAAGAACGCCGATCCTGCGGGCCTTGCTGCTCCCGATTCATTGCGTGACGAGTTGATGGTCCCGTTCGCACCCGGCTGGACGCCGCCGACTGACGAGGTCGCGCGGGTGTTCCCGCAGGGCGAATGGCCACAACCGGAGGATGGTCACATTCATCCGGTGCCGCTGCTGAAGCGTGTTCTGTCATACGACCAGCAGACGGTTCACGCGGTTACACGCATTCTCCGCGCTCATCCGGACATAGAGGTGCTGATAGTTCACTTCGGCGGCCTTGATAACGTCCAGCACATCTTCTGGCAGTATCGTTTTCCCGAGGACTTCGTGAACAAGCCGGCACCCGCCGACGTCGAGGCTCTCGGACCAGTGATCGACAGGTATCTCGAGTTTCTCGACAGGGGAATCGGCGAGATGATCTCCGCGTTTCCGTCGCGTCCGAACGTCATGATCATATCGGATCACGGAATGGAGTCGCTGGAGGGCGTGCCGCCGTTCAGGGCCTATCACGGAACTCCTGGAATCTTCGTTGCCGCAGGTCCTGGGATGCCGCTCGTTTCAGCAAAGCGGAAAGTCTCGTACTTCGATATCGTGCCTACTGTTCTTTCGCTTGAAGGGTTGGTGAAGCCGAAGGCGTTGAAAGGGAAGGATCTCAGTGGCCGGACGGCTCACTGATTGCGGACTTCATCCGTTAGCAGACTTGCGGAGCTCCCGGTCTTCATCGCGTCGATAACGCGCTCGACTGCCTCGAATAGCTGGTTGAACGATTCGACTGTAAACAGGACGTCCTGAAGGTCGTCGATCCGGAAAGGCTGAGATACAACTGCCTCGACCGAGAAAGGCCGTCTGTCGCATAGAGGTCCCAGGGCGTTCGCAGCGTCTCCTGCCGATGAAATGAGTCCGCTTCCATAGATTCGCG